>BJHE01000008.1 GCA_014191755.1 Cyanobium sp. | reverse complement strand
CTCGGCCTTCAACCTTGAGGATGAGGACGCCCTGCGCAATGTGATCCATCGCGTCGGCAAGGCCGTGGATGCGGAGGTGGTCGCCCTGCTGGCCCCGGGGCGCCTGATCGATGGCATCGGACTGGGGGAGAGCCTGGTTGTGGATGATTTCGGCACTGGTTACTCATCCCTGCGCTATCTGCGCCGTTTCCCGATCGCCATCCTCAAGATCAATCGCTCCTTCGTGGAGGGGCTCGGCAGCGATCGTGATGACGAGACCCTTGTGAAGGCGGTGATCGGGCTGGCTCGCGCCCTCGGCATCGTTGTGGTGTCCAAAGCTGTGGAGACCGCCCTGCAGGATTCCCATCTGATCGAGCTGGGTTGTGCCTTGGCCCAGGGCTTTCACTATGGAGGAGTTCTCGATCCCTCTCGGTAGCGAAGCATCGCATTTGGCGATGCTTCGATTGCTCGGCGCCCTGGAAAATGAGTCCATTTCTATGACCATTTTGGGCAAGAAGGGTCCAAAACAAAAATCCCACCTGCCTGAGAAGGAAGGTGGGATTCGGTTTTTCAATGGAGCCAAGCGGATTCGAACCGCTGACCCCCTGCATGCCATGCAGGTGCTCTACCAGCTGAGCTATGGCCCCTGGGATGCGTGAGGCTCCGGGAATGCTGGTGGGGTGACCCGAGGGAAACCCGCCTTTCCGGATAGCCCTAAGGGCTTGCCAGGCGCACACTGAGCTTACAACGTGGTCTGTCCCAGCCCCATCGTCCTCGCAGGGAGTGGGGCTTCTGTCACACCTGGCGCCACACTGCCAGTAGGCGGCCCTGCACTACCACCTCCTCGGCAGGCAGCACGATCGGCGCATAGGCCGGATTGGCGGCCTCCAGCCGCACCTCGCCGCCGCTGCGATGGAAGTGCTTGAGGGTGGTGCCGCTGCCGCTCACCTGGGCGCAGACGATGGTGCCGTCGCGGAGTCGGGCCGGGTCGGCCACCGGCTCCATCAGCACCACGTCGCCATCGGCGATGTGGGCCTCCACCATCGAGTCGCCGTTCACGGTGAGGGCGAACAGGCCGCGGGTGTCGAGCACGGGCGCCAGATCAAGCCGCTCCTGAACATCATCGAAGGTTTCAATCAGGCCACCGGCCGCCACCGCACCGAGCACCGGAATCCCAGCCGCCTTCTCCCCCAGAAGCTGGAGCGTGCGGGCCTGGCCCTCCTGCCAGGTGATCCAGCCCTTCTGCTGGAGGTGCCGCAGGCGGCTCTGGATCGGGGCCGGGGAACGCAGCCCCATCGCCTCCATCATCTGGCGGATGGAGGGGCTGTGGCGGTGCTGGTGGATGTAGCCCTCCAGCCAGTTGTAGAGCTCCTGCTGGGCACTGGTGAGGGGCTCCGGGCTGGCGATGGCCGGCGATGCGAACACGAGCAGTACGGATGAACCACCCCTGTTCTGCCAGGGTTGGGCCGATTTGTCCAGGGTGGTGGCGTCCAGGTGGCGCTGTTTGGGGCGTCGTGGGCGCGTTTCTTTCGAGGTACGGCCGGCGCCTGGCGGGGTTGGACCCCGAGGCTCGGGGCTTCAGAGGCCGCCCAGCAGGGTGGCCAACAGGGCCTGCTGGGCGTGGAGGCGGTTTTCGGCCTGGTCGAACACCCGGCTGGCACTGCCCTCGATCACCCCGGAGCTGATCTCCTCGCCGCGGTGGGCCGGCAGGCAGTGCAGCACGATGGCGCGCGGATCGGCCTCGCTGAGCAGGGCCTCATCGAGGCACCAGCCGGCGAAGGCCCGTTCCCGCTCGGCTTGCTCCTCCTCCTGGCCCATGGAGGCCCACACATCGGTGTAAAGGGCATGAGCGCCCCGCACCGCCTCTAGCGGCTCGTGCACCACCGTGACCTGGGCGCCGTGCTCCGCCAGGGCCCGGGCCCGCTCCAGCACATTGGGATCGGGGGAGAAACCCTCCGGGCAGCCGATCCGCACATTCACCCCCAGCAGGGCGCCGCAGATCATCAGGGAGTGGGCCACGTTGTTGCCATCACCCACGTAGGCCAGGGTCAGGCCGGCCAGGTCCGCCGGGCTGCTGCCGAAGGCTTCTTGCAGTGTGAGGAAATCGGCCAGGGCCTGGCAGGGGTGCTCCAGGTCGGTGAGGGCATTGATCACCGGGATCGTCGCCCAGTGGGCATAGGACTCCAGGTCGGCCTGGGCGAAGGTGCGGATCGCCAGGGCATCGCAGTAGCGGCTCAGCACCCGCGCCGTGTCAGCCAGCGGCTCGCCCCGGCCCACCTGGGTCACGATGGGCAGCAGGTCGATGGTCTGGCCGCCGAGGCGCGCCATGGCCACGGTGAAGCTCACCCGGGTGCGGGTGGAGGCCTTGCTGAAGATCAGGCCAAGCAGCTTGCCGCCCAGGTCGATGCGGCGCCGGCCGGCCTTGAGATCGGCCGCCAATGACAGCAGGGCCCGGGTCTGCTCCGGGGTGAGGTCGGCGGAGGAGAGCAGATCGCCGCCGACAAGCCCATCCAGCGGGGACCGGTCAGCGGCGGCCGACGCGTGGGGAGGGGTGGCGGGCATGGGCCTAGCTCAAACAACCCTTATCCGGGATCGGGCTGCCCGCCGTCAAGGGGGGGCTGCAGGGGGGCCTTGAGAGGGGGCATGGTTCATTGAGCCAGAGGCGCAGCATCAGCCGCGGTGCGCTGGGATCGTCTTGGTAAGCATCGCGATCGTGGGCCACCTTGTGGTTGTCGATGAACAACAGATCCCCTGGTGCCAGGGCGAAGTCGTGGCGCAGTTGCGGATCATTGAGGGCGGCATCGAGGGCATCGAAGGCCTCGCAATCAAGCGGCCCCAGAGGTTCGCCGATCCGCTCCTGGCCCGTTTCGATCCAATAACGCATGTAGCGCAGGCTGGGGCCATCGCTGGCGTCGAAGAAGACCGGAAAGCGGTTGGCCTTGATGCCGGCCAGGTCGTTACAGGATCCAGGCGTCACCAGGTCGCGGTGGAAGCAGCGCTTGAGGCGCTGCAGCTGGGCGGGGTGGGTCTGGGCCAGCTGGTCGTGCACCGCTATCACCGAGACCAGCCGGGAGCCACCCCCCAGCGGGGCCTGGCGCATGCAGGCCAGGCCGACCCAGCGGGGATGGGTCTCAAGGCGGGAGCTGTCGGTGTGCACCGAGGTGGAAGCATGGGTTTGGGAGACCGGAATCGCCCGCACCCGATGGGACTCTCCCGAGTCGGTGACCTCGTAAAGCGCGCCGTAGGTGGTGTCCAGCTCGCCGATGCAGCAGCCAATCTCAAGGTAGAGCTGCCTTAGCGTTGTCCCATCGAGCCCGCCAAGCCCCCGCACCAGCGCCACCCCGCAGCCGTGCTGCAATTCGCTGATCAGGGGTTGGCACCAGGCCCGCAGGCTATCTGGATCGGCTGCGGCCAGGCTGGCTTCAGCGGCAAAAATCCAATGGTTGCTGTTGGCTAGATCGGCCGCGCGCCAGGCTTGAAAGCGCTTGCTGGGGGGTGTCATGCCTGCACTTGGAACAGCAGGTGGAGTGGGGTGCCGCGTAAGGGGCCGAAGAAGGTTGGATCCAGGTGGAGATGCTCTTCCGTCACCCCCAGCTCTTCGATCAGCGGCATGCGGGTCCAGCCGCTGTTGCGAAGAACCCGGTTGTAATCCTCCAGGCTCTTGTGTCTGGATCGGATCGCGTTGCTGATGCCGTCGCGGCGCCAGATCCGGCCCTCGAAGAGTTGATCGCTGCTGCCCAGGTAGGTGTGGTTGCCAGGTTCGATATAAAAGGGGGCTTCGGCCGGCCGCAGAAAAGCAAGGCTGGGATGGGGAACGGTGAAGGTGAAGGATCCACCGGGGGGCAGCGCCATTCGCACCCAGCGGAGCACCTGCTCGGTGGCTAGGAGGTCGAGGTAGTTGAATAGAAAGACAGCCACCGCCGCATCGCAGGAGCCGCTGGGCAGCTGGGCTGGATCGGCCAGGTCAGCCACGCGGTAGTGCAGCGGCCCGCCCTGGTCACTCGCCAGAGCAGCCGCTTGCTCTCGGGCGGCTGCGATCATCTGCTCGGAGAGATCGAAGCCATCAATTCGGGCAGGATTTCCCGAGACCAATTGTCGGCCCACCAAGCCTTCACCGCAGCCCAGATCCCAGAGATGTAGACCACGGACGTCACCCAAGACCTCAATCACACGGGGTCTGGCGGTGAAGTCGCTGAGTATAATTGGCTCCTGGCGACGCCAGGCTGCTACGGAGGCGTTGTAAAGCTGGCGGTTGTTTAGGTCCATGGTTTTGCGGGTGGAACTAGCTTTTTTATGTAGCCCCGGTCTACTGGAATGGTTGTTTTGGGTGGCGTCCAGGCCTGCTTGAGTTGACAAGCTTATTGTGTTGCGTTGCGTCGATCTAGCGCCAATAGGCATAGCTAGTTTCAGGAAGAATTGTGCCAATTTTCTTGGGGAGGACTGGGAATCGGATAGGTTATTCGCATAAAGAACCTGAGCCTAGGGATGATTTACAGCTCAATAGATCAGGGCTTAAGCCACTGGATTGTGCAGAGATTGTTCTGGATATTTGCCTTCAATAGGTGCGAACATCGGTAGCGTCCTGTGGAGATCCGTTGCTGTAAGGGCCTGCTTAGCCGGCCATGGCGCGTTCATGCAGCCAAGACCAGAAGGAATCCCGCAGAGCAAGGGCTTTGCGCATGCCCTTGGTGAGGTCGGCCCGGCCGGCGGCTGTGGCGGCGAAATCGCTGGCAATCGCTTTGAGGGTGGCCTGGTGGTGGTCATCGACGGCCGTATGCAATGGAAAGAAAACGGCATCTTCTGGCTTGAGGCTGCCTAGCTGGTTGATGGCAGCAACAAAGGGTCGGTAGATGGTCTGCACAATCGTTTCGGTGCCAAGGCCCAGGGCCCCGAGGGCTTCGGCAGCCGATCCCGTGTTCAAGATGGCAAGAAATTGTTCGCGCCAGCAGACCACCTCGATGTGGTCGTGATCTGCGGTGCTGTCGCCCACACCGATGGCATTGCGAAAGCGCTTGAACAGCTCAGGGTGGGGAATGCCGGTGATCCATTCTGGTTGAACTCCGCATTCTTTAAGCTCTAGCAGCTCTTCTTCCTCATATTGACCCGACTCCTCCATGAGGTTTTCGAGCAGCACTTTTCGATGATCTGGGTTTTCCAGCTTGGATATTAGAGCAGTGAGATAGCGGGGGAAATGGGCAGAATAGCCGTTATAATGCTGGGCAAAATCAGCCAAGGCTCCATGAAGAGAAGGGAAAGCACCTGTTGCCATCGCATGAAGATAGGGGTGATTCACGGCGCGATGTTGGAGAGCTTTCTGCGCCAGATCGTCGACGTATAGGGCTGGGCTGTCGCAATCCTGGCCGGCTTCGTCGTTTAGCCGGCTTTCCTTGAGGCTGGTTAGGCGGCGGGGTAAATCTGCTACAAAGGTCATCGGAGTGAATGGCTTTGAATTGGACTAGTTGGAAGAGTTGCGTGCAGACTGAATAGCCTGTAACTGGCTTAAGGATAATGTGTAGGTGTGAGTTAAACTTAAGGATTGGGGCGGATTGATTGGGCGTGTTTGATGCGCGAAGCGATGGGCTTAGTCGCGATCCTCTGCGGCGAAGGCGTCGACGCCGCCGGCTTTGAGCCTTGTCTTGGCGTCGTAGTTACCCAGCACGGCTGAGGTCAGACCAAAATCGGTGATGGCCAGCAGCATTAATGGCGCTTCGCTAGAGGTGTTGCGGCACTGGTGCACAACCCAGCGGGGTACAGAGGCAACGCAACCCAGTTCAAGCGGCATCGCTTGGTGATCGATGATGATTTCCCCCTGGCCCGAAAGCAGCACGAAGATAGCTTCGTGTGAATGGCGGTGTTTTTCATTGCAGCTCCCAGGCGCAATCGTGACCAAGCGAGCATCCATGACTTGCAAAGCTTCGAAGGGGAGCTTGCTCACCTGAAAATCTATGCCAAGCTTCACATCCTTATTGACATAGTGAGGTTGGGAACGATCCGATTCCGCTGCCGTAGGGTACCAGGTGTAAGTTGCGGAATCTGGAGGATTGCTACGGGTATTGCCAATACTGGTAAGCAGCGATTGGAGATCCATGAACAAAAAAACTTTCGGTTAAAGTTTATTCATCAAGCATGGATGTGTCAAGCTATCTAGGTGTGCCTATGTAAAAAGATGCAAGTGCAAAGAGGAAAATGGTGTATCGCGGGCTACGAGGCCAGTTGTTTCGTTCATTCGATTGATGATCATTATCCCGGCATCAGGCTGGAGGCCAGCAGGTCCTTGAGTTCATCTCCCTCGATCACCTCCTTCTCGAGGATCTTGTGGGAGATGGAGTCGAGCAGCTCGCGGTTGTGGCTCAGGATCGCCAGGGCCCGGTCGTGGGCGCGGTCTACCAGGCCCCGCACCTCCCGGTCGATCGCCTGGGCAGTGGCATCGCTCACCGAGCGGCGGGGGTTGTTGTTGCCGCCCAGGAAACGGCCACCCCCCTGCTTGTCATAGGCGAGGGGGCCCAGGGTGTCGCTCATGCCGAAGGTGCCCACCATCTGCTCGGCGATGTCAGTGGCGCGCTGCAGGTCGTTGGCGGCGCCGGTGGTGACCTCGCCAAAGACGATCTCCTCGGCGCTACGGCCGCCCAGGAGGGTGGCGATCTGGCCCTCGAGATCTTCTTTGGAGTTGAGGAAGCGTTCCTCGGTTGGGAGTTGGAGGGTGTAACCCAAGGCGCTCATGCCGCGGGGCACGATTGAGATCTTGGCCACCTTGCTGCCGCCCGGCATCAGGTGGCCCACGATCGCGTGGCCCACCTCGTGGAAGGCCACCACCTTCTTCTCATCGGCCTGCAGCACGCGGCTCTTCTTCTCCAGACCTGCCACCACGCGTTCAATGGCTTCATTCAGGTCGCCCTGCTCCACGGTGGTGCGTTTGGCGCGGGCGGCCAGCAAGGCGGCCTCGTTCACCAGATTGGCCAGATCGGCACCGGCGAAGCCGCTGGTGGCCTGGGCGATCTTGTCGAGGTCAACGCCATCGGAGAGCTTCACCTTCTTGGCATAGATGCCCAGGATCGTGCGCCGGCCGGAGAGGTCGGGGCGATCCACCAGCACTTGGCGATCGAAACGGCCGGGCCTCAGCAGAGCCGCATCCAGCACTTCGGGCTGGTTTGTGGCCGCGAGCACGATCACCGGCTTGTCCTGGGAGGCGAAGCCATCCATCTCGGTGAGCAACTGGTTGAGGGTCTGCTCGCGTTCGTCGTTGCCGCCCATCATTCCCATCGAGCCGGCGCGGCTCTTGCCGATGGCATCGAGTTCGTCGATGAAGATGATGCAGGGGGCTTTCTTTTTGGCCTCTTCAAACAGATCGCGCACCCGGGCGGCACCCGCACCCACGAATAACTCTACAAACTCTGAGCCACTGATGATGAAGAAGGGCACGCCTGCCTCGCCGGCCACCGCCTTCGAGAGCAGCGTTTTGCCGGTGCCGGGAGGGCCCACCAGCAACACCCCTTTGGGAATGCGGGCGCCGATGGCGGCATAACGCTCGGGCGTCTTGAGGAAGTCCACGATCTCCGTGAGTTCCGTCTTGGCCTCATCCACACCGGCCACGTCGGCGAAGGTGACCCGCGATTCCTCGTCGGGCACGTACACCTTGGCCTTGCTCTTGGTGAAGCTCAGGGCGCCCTGGGCGCCGCCCATGCCGCTACGGCGGGCGAAGAACTGGAGCACCCCGATGAAGATCAGCGGCGGCACCACCCAGCTCAGCAAGGTGGTGATGAAGCTGGGCTTGCGGGGCGGGGCGGCGGCGAACTCCACGCCGTGCTGTTCCAGCCGCTGGGGCAGCTCCATATCGAAGATCGGGGTGGTGGCCAGCACCGTGGGGGCCCCCTCGGCCGGCGGTTTGATCAGTTCGTAACGGATTTGGTCGGAGGTGATGAAGGCGCGCTTCACATTGTCGGAGTTCACCTGGTCGATAAACAGCGAATAGGGAACCCGCGGCACCTGCATCGCCTGGTTTGGCAGGAAGTTGCTGGCCAGCAGCAGCACGCCGAAGCCGATCAGCAGCAGGTTGATCAGGCCGAAGCGCCGGCTGGGGCGGTTGTCGTCCTGGCGGATGGCCATGCGGCGTAAGAGTTGAGATGGAGCCAGGCTAGGCGGGTGTGCCGCCCGCTGGCTCGCCTGCTGGGTGGGAGAACCGAAGGGGAGCCGGCTCGCCTCGTAGCCGCAGCTCTCGATTCGTCACTGGTCGCTTCCTTCACCCGCCCCTCTTCTGCCCGATGTGCGGCCGCTTCTCCCTCAACACCGCCCTCGATGCCTTGCTGCCGCGGCTTCAGGGGCCCCTGCCGCACGGCCTGGCGGAGCACTACTCCCCCCGGATCCAGGTGCGGCCGGGGGAGCCGGTTCTGCTACAGCGTCAGGAGCACGGCCGCCTGGCGGTGGGCCTGGCGCTCTGGGGCCTGGTGCCTGAGTGGAGCAAAGATCCGCTGGGCCGGAGCCGGCCGATCAATGCCCGCTGCGAGACGGTGGCGGAAAAGCCCTTTTTTCGCGGACCCTGGCGGCACCGTCGCGCCCTGCTGCCGGCCGATGGCTTTTACGAGTGGCAAAATCGCACCGATCCGTCCACGGGCAAGCCTTGGAAGCAGCCGTGGCTGTTCCGCCGCCGCGATGGTTCTCCCTTCTGGCTCGGCGGCCTCTGGGATCGCTGGTGCGGCCCCGATGGCGGCGAACTCGAGAGCTGCGTGGTGCTCACCACCGCCCCCAACGACCTGCTGCGCCGCGTGCATGACCGGATGCCTGTCGTCATTCCGGACGGGCTGGAGGAGGCCTGGCTGGACGCGACCGACGGGCCTGGCCTGCGGGCCCTTGAGCCCCTGATGGGCTCCTGGGATCCGGCGGCCTGGGAGGCGGTGAAGCTGGAGCCCGGGAGCCTCCTGCCCGCAGGGCCGGCCGGTGGGGGCCTCGCCCCGATCGCCGCGCCGCCACTCTCCGCAGGTCTGCCGGCGGCGCCGTTCCAGCAGGGGAAGCCGCAGGCGTCCGTGCGGGCGGTACAACTGAATCTGCTCGATGGGCCCGCGATCTGAGCGGGTATCCGCTGGCCTCGCCCCGAGCCTTCGGCTCGCTAAGACAGGGAAGATCGGTAGATCCATGATGAGCCTCCCCCAACTCGATGCCTTCCTGGCCCACGCCGAGAAGGACCCCGAACTGACGCGTCGGCTCCACGACCACGCCGAACCCCTGGATCTGGAGGCCTTTCTGGCCCTGGCCCGCCAGGCCGGTTTCGCGGTGGAGGAGGCGGATGTCTTCTCCGCCCAGATCCGCTCTGAGGAGACCCTCAGCGATGCCGAGCTGCAGCGTCGCGCCGGCGACGAGGCGCGCCGGCTGCGTCACTTCATTTCCGGTTGAAGGTGTGGCTCTGGAGATCGTCGCCAACTACCCGAGGCCCCCGGCCCTGGTGCCCTGCGAACGCCATGTGCGCGTGGAGGTGTTCGGCCGGGTGCTGTGTGACACCCACCGTTCCCTGAGGGTGCTGGAAACTTTTCACCCACCAACCTTTTATCTCCCGCCGGAGGCCCTCGATGCCTCCCTATTGGAGCCTGCTCCCGGAAGGAGCTTCTGCGAGTGGAAAGGGGTGGCCTGCTATTTCGATCTGGTGAACGGTTCAGGCACGGTCAGCGAGCAGCGGCTGCGGCGGGTGGTGTGGCAGTACCCCGAACCCACGTCGGCCTACGCGGCCCTGGCCGGATGGTATGCCCTTTATCCCGGCGCGGTGGAGGGCTGCTGGCTGGACGGGGAGCGGGTGCGTCCCCAGCCCGGTGGCTTCTATGGCGGCTGGATCACGAGCGATCTGATCGGTCCCTTCAAGGGGGATCCACTCCATCCGGAGTTGGTGTGAAGGTTTGCTGCATCCGCAAGGGTTGCAGGGGGGGGGGCAGTCACCACCAATGGGCAGGATCTAGCGGCTTTAAACTGCAATAGGATGAATTCAATGTTTTTTGTGCTGTTCAGTGATTTGGCGAATCTGTTTGTCTTGCTTGATTCGCTTGATCCATCCATGGGCTGCCAGGGGACTAATCCTGGATGCCGATTCTTGAGCACGGGAGTGGTCCAAGAGTTAAAGTGTTAACCGCTCTTCCGGCGTCTCCGCTTTGCAAAGCACCCACTTCAGTTGAACGGGAACTGCCTCTCGCTGGTACAGCCGCTGTCTGGCAATGATTTCCACTGGCGCACGGAAGGGTATGGCCATTCTGGCACGGATTAAACCTTTCTTGCACGGGATTGATCGTGTGATCGTTCCAGTGACGCTTGTGGATTATCAGCGTGATGCATTGATTTTGGCGGGGTTGCCTCACGACAAATAAATCGGACTGTCTAGCGCTGGAATTGTTGTTTGCGAGCGCTTGTTCGCCCCAACTTTCCGCAGCGGATGGCTTCTCAGTCCGGATGAAGTTGGTTGGCTGCGCAACTGTTTTCTTGGTGCTCAGTCACAACAAATCATTGGCACTGGCGGCCGCAGTCGGCGGTTGTATATCACCCGGTCAGATGCGAGAATTCGTAAGGTTATCAATGATCATTGCACTCCATGGTGCCGCTCCCACCAACCTGATGTTCTGCAGTGAAGGCACTCAGGTATTGGAGATATTTCCGCCGCGTTGGAGTCCGTTCTATTGTTTTGGGTTAAGCGAAATAGTGAGCTGTAATTACTCTTTACTTACGGCTTTTCTTGCGGGACCGTGCAGTCGGAGCAATGGATCAGGAGCGTTGGTATGTTCCCGCTACCACTCAAGCTCAATGGTCCGACGTGACGGTGCCGATTGATCGGCTCAAGTCCTATTTCGACAGAGTCCTCCCCCTTCAGGACTGATTCAGCCGCCAGAGCCAATCACTGCCCAGGTTGGTCCGTTCGAGCTCCCGCCAGGGCTGGGCCTGATCCAAGCTCTCCTGGCCGAGATCCCCCAGCGGCGTGCGCGCCGCCTGACCTCCCAGCAGCTTGGGGGCGATCACGGCCGCCAGCTCCTGCACACACCCCTGGCGCAGGGCCGCGGCGGCCAGCTCCGGGCCGCATTCCCACAGCACCCGGTTGCAGCCCCGCGCCGCCAGGGCCTCCATCAGGGCGGCGGGTTCGCAGGATGGCAATTCGAGGCGCTGGGGCCCCGATTGGCTGGCGAGGAGTTCCGGTGTGCACGCCCCTTCGGCCCAGGGATACGTCGCTTCACGCCCTGCGGCTCCGGGCTGCACACCATCCCTGGCGGCGGCGGCCAGTCGGTCGAAGGCCTCGCGCCGCTCCTGGGGCGCCTCGGGGCCATGCGCCACCAGGGTGGGGGCCATGGTGGTGTCCCACAACCGGGCCTGCGGCGGCAGATCCAGGGTGCGGCTCATCACCACCCGAATCGGCTCGGGGTCACGTCGGCCGCGGCTGGTGAGCAGGGGGTCATCGGCGCGCAAGGTGCCGCCCCCCACGATCACGGCATCGCAGCCGGCCCTCAGCTGATGCACCCAAGCCCGGGCTTCGGCCCCGCTGATCCACTGGCTCTGGCCGTTGGGCAGGGCGGTGCGGCCATCGAGGCTCATGGCCCACTTCAGGATCCCCAGGGGCCGGCCGCTGCGCACCCGATGCACGAAGGCCCGGTTCAGCCTCAGAGCCTCGGCCTCGGCTAACCCTTCGATCACCTCCAGCCCGGCGGCCCGCAGCCGGGCGATGCCGCCGCCAGCCACCCGCGGGTCGGGGTCGGCCATGGCCACCACCACCCGGCTGATGCCGGCTGCGATCACCGCCTCGCTGCAGGGCGGCGTGCGGCCGTGGTGGCAGCAGGGCTCGAGGGTCACGATCACGGTGCCGCCGCGGGCCCTGGCGCCGGCCTGGGCCAGGGCTCCCACTTCGGCATGGGGTTCGCCGGCGCGGGCATGGAACCCCTCTCCCACCAGCTGGCCTGCGGCATCGAGCACGACGGCCCCCACCAGAGGGTTAGGGCTGGTGCGGCCCTCCCCGAGCGCAGCCAGTTGGAGGGCTCGCCGCATCCAGGGCAGCCAGGGGGCCTGAAGGGCGCTGGAAGGGGAGGCAGCCGCCGCCATCAGAGGGAAACGATGGCCCCCATGGGCCGGGCCGGCTGACCTACGACGAAGATCACCCTGGTGCGCTGGCGGGGGTTCATGCGGCCTTTTCGCTCCAACCGGGCAGGCTTCGCCATTCCTTCACCACGTAGGGGGGAACCGGCAGCTCGGTGAACACCCCAGGCAGCTCCAGCCGCAGGGGGCGGTTGTTTTCGAGGTCGGCCAGCAGGGGGGTGAGGTCGAACTCGGCCGCGGCGGCCCGACCATCGCCGGCAAGCTTCGGGCTGCTCAAGGTGGTGTCGGCCAGCTCCCAGAGGCGTCTGCCACCGGTCACCAGCAGCGGTGTGGGGTGATCCAGCCTCACCCGACCGGGGTAGCTCACGATCCGCAGGGTGATCGGCGCCTGAGGCCGCGGCGGACCTTCGCGGTAGGCCACCACCTGCCAGCTCTGGTAGTCGAGGTCGCGCAGGCTCTCGAGGCTGCGCACCACCCCGGTGGCCGTGGTTTCGTCCGGGTGGGCGTGAATCAGGGCCCAGGCCGGAGCCGCTGTCAGAGGGAAGAGGCCCAGGCTCAGCAGGGTGATCACCACCAGGCCGATCAGGCAACGGAGTAGGGCGCCTCCCAGGCTGAGCTCCTGCAGCGGCATCGCACCAGTGCGGGCTGGTTGGATTCCGACGCGGGGTCTGCCTTGGTGGTGCGGTGCCGGGCTGGAAGGCACGTGGGGGCCTGGGGAGCCATGCCGGTATCTGGACTCGCGAGATGCTGTCATGGTTGCCTTCCAGCGATGGGTTGCCGTTCCGCCCCCGGGATTGCCTGCCAGCCGGTGTGGGTGGCCCAGAGGGCCCAGATCGCCATGGCCCGCAGGTAGTGGCAGGCGCGGAAGGTGTGCACGGCCGTGATCGCTTCAGGGGTGCGGAACTGCAGGCCGCCTGTGTACACCTGATGCACCACGGCGCTGCAGATCGCCAGAGCCGTGTCACCGTCACCCATCAGGCGGTAATAGGCCGCAAGGCCGAAGTTGATGCCGGTCCACACCTCCAGGGGGTGGGTGCCATTGGGGTCGAGGGGGGTGCCATCGCGGCGCAGGCCGTTGGCCACCCCCAGCTGGCCGCCGTGGAAGCTTTCGAAGCAGGCTTCCTTCACCGCCTTGAGGGAGGAGCGGGCGCGATCGTCCGCCACCACGGGGGGTAGCCCCAGCAGGCGGGCGTAGAAGTCGCCGCAGAGCTGGTCGGCCATCACTACCGGTGTGCCGCTCTCGGCATCGATCTTGTAAAACTCGCCGTTCCAGAGCAGGGCATCGAAGTTGGATCGGCTCTGCTCCAGCCAGCCCCCGAACTCGCGCTGTTCGGCGCTGGTGTCGAGGCCTAGCTCCAGCTGCAGGCGCTGGCCCATGGCCAGGGCAGCCTCCAGGGCCGCGATCCAGAGGGCGCCGCAGTAGGCGCTCACGCCCTGCAGGGGCCAGTCGTCGAAGGTCTGGTCGGGGGCGCCGCCGTTGTCGGGCAGGCCGTCGTTGTTGGCGTCGAATTGTTTGAGGTAGCGCAGGGCCATCAGGGCCGCGGGCCAGCATTCGGCCAGGAAGCGCAGGTCTTCGCCGCTGGGGGCCAGGCGGAAGCTGCGCCACACCTGCAGCACAAAGTCGCTGGCCAGATCCTTCCAGAGGTTGCAGTCCTGGTAGGCGGTGTAATTGGTGGCGTCGAAGGGGCGCTCATTCGGCGCGCCCAGATCGTGGGGGGTGGCGCCGGCCAGCTTGCGGGGGGCCTCCACCCGTCCGCGGCCCTGGGTGAAGTACCAGCCGATCGGCCGGGGGGTGGGATCGGCCGCCGGGATCGCCCGGGCGAAATCGCGCAGCACCGCCTTGTCGAGTTCCGGCCAGAGCTGCAGCAGGGCGAAGGAGCCGTAGAGCCGCACATCGAGGCTCTCGTACCAGGCGTAGTCGAGGCACTCGAGCACCCCGAAGCGTCCCACCGGATCCTGCGGCGTGGCGGCGGTCCAGAGGCTGCCGCCACTGGCCAGGTCGTAGAGCTCATTGAGCAGGGCCATGCGCAGGGGATCCGGCAGGTCGGCGCGCTCCACCACCGGCTTCTGCCAGCTGTCGATGGCCTCCCGCCAGCTGCGCCAGTCCGCCAGGGCTTCGGCTGCGATGGCGGTGGCGTTGTCGCCGCTGCTGCCGAAGACGTCGGTGTAGCGGCGCAGGGCGCGGGTGCCGGTGGCGAAGCTCGTCACCGGCAGGTCCCAGCTGATCACCACCGGCAACTCCAGGCTCTGGCCCGGTTCGAGCCGGAAGCGCACCGCCAGGGCGGCGCTGGCGTGGTCGTGGTCGGCGCTGCGGCGGTCGTTGTCGCTCTCGGGGATCGAGCCCTCACGGCCGAAGGAGTTCCAGAGCTCGCCGCCATCGTCAGTTGGATTCCAGCGGCTGCAGCGCATGATCTCCAGGCCTGGATGAGCCAGGGCGGCCTCGTCGGGCACCGCCAGGCACCACTGGCCCTGGCCCTCGGCCAAGGGCTCGGCCTGCTCCCCTTCCAGCAGCACGCCCTTCAGGCCCGGTGCATCCAGCTTGCGGTTGCGTTGTCCCCGGCTGCGGCCGATCGCCGGCACGTAGTTGTGTTCGGGGCTGCCGTCGTCACGGAAGTGCACGGCGGCGGCCGGGTCGGTGTTGGTGAACCAGCCGACCGTGTTGCGCCAGCTCAGCAGCAGCGAGAGATCAAGCGGGGCGGCGGTGGGGTTGCTGAAGCTCCAGCGGAACACCGCCACCGGGTAGCTGGTGCGCTGGTAATCACCGGGAAGAATTGGGCTGAAGGCCTCACAGCTCACCTGCGCCGCAAAGACGTTCGTGTAGTGGAAGGTGCTGCAGGGGTAGCGGGCGCTGTAGGTGCCGCTGCTCTGTTCGGGGGTGCTGGCGGGGTACCAGCTCCAGGCCGCCAGGGGCGGCTGGGGGGCATCCGGTCGGGAGTCGTCCCGCAGGGGGGCGGTGGCCAGGGCATGGGCCTTGATCCGTTGGCCGTCGTGCTCGAACAGGGCGAACTGGCAGTCGGGCAGGGTGCCGAACCAGTGCTCACCGCCATCGAGGTGCCAAAGATTGAAGGCGCCATCAGGGCCGCGGCCGATGCAGCCGGCGCCGAACCCCCCCAGGGGTGCCCCGTGATTGGGCCCGTCGTCGAGGTTGCTGGCGTAGCGCACCGTGTAGGGCCGCTCCCAGCCGAGGCCGAAGGGCCGCTGCCAGGTGGCTCGAGGCGCGCTTGAGGCTTCAGGACCGCTTCGGCCCAAATTCCGGAGGGCGGAGAGGCCGAACGGCGGCATCGTGATCAGAACGCTCGCCCCAGCTTGTCAGAGGCTGGCGGGGGCTCCGGGCGGCGCCCATGGATTGGGGGTGTCGCCGGCTTGGGAGGATCACTGTTAATCTTGGCGCTATACGTCCGCCTTCGTGAATAATTTTATGCACGTATTCAATCGTTTCTTAGTAGTTCCGAAGCGGTCCCCGGCCTATCGGCCAGAGATTGATGGCCTCCGGGCTGTGGCGGTGGTTGCTGTGCTGATCAACCATCTGAATGAGCGCTTGTTGCCCGGTGGATTCTTAGGAGTTGATATCTTTTTTGTGATTTCCGGCTATGTGGTCACATCCTCGCTGTTGGCCCGTGAGGATGGCAGCCGCTGGCAGTTCCTGGCCCGCTTCTATGGCCGCCGGGTGCGACGTCTACTGCCGGCCCTAGTGGTCAACATCGTGGTTGTTTCGATTCTTTTTTCCCTGTTTTCTTCGCCGCTCGATGATTTTTATGCGCCAATTATGCGGACCGGAACAGCGGCGATCTTCGGCGTCTCCAATTTGTATCTGCTGAGACAGGGAACTGGCTACTTCGCTGGTGATAATTATTTTAATATTTTTATGCACACCTGGTCCCTCGGCGTGGAGGAACAGTTCTATTTTGTCTGGCCGGCCATCCTGCTGCTTTGTGGGCTGGGTGTGGCCGGGGCTGCTGGAGGAGGTCTACGCCGGCTGAAGATTGTCAGCTTGCTGGTGGTGACGGTCTCCCTGGCGCTGTTCGTAGGGTTGAGCCTCAATGGGCAGTCCGAGCGGGCCTTCTTCCTCACCCCTGCCCGTTTCTGGGAGCTGGCGGCGGGCTGCGGGGCTTATCTCCTCCACCGTGGTGGGGGCAGCGCCAGGGATCTGGGCCGCAGGTTGGCTTTCCCTGGGTTGCGGGGCCCCCTGAGCCTGGTGCTGCTTTTGGCCATGGTGGGGCTGCTGTTGCTGCCGGAATCGTGGCGCATAGCCACCACCCTGGCGGTGGCGGCGATCACGGCCGTTCTGCTCATTCTGTTGCAGCCCACCAGCGGCGTCGGGCGGCTCCTCTGCCACCCCGTCAGCCTGATGCTGGGGGCGGTGTCCTACTCGCTCTACCTCTGGCACTGGCCTGTGATCGTGTTGGCCCGCTGGACCATCGGCCTGACGGCCTTCACTCTGCTGCCGGTGCTGGCGTTGATCGCGCTGTGCACCATCTTTTCCTATCGCCTGGAAGGTCTCTTCCGCTACGGCCAACCCACCGGCCTCGGTCACCCCTGGGTGCTCTATCCGGCCATGACCGTGCTGGCCAGTGTGGTGAGTCTCGGGCTGCAGGGTCCCCTGATGGGACGGATCTTCGCCGGCCAGAGGAGCCATGTGGTCGGCGGTTCGCTGAACATGAAGCGCATCGATGGCACCACCGTGGACACGGTGCACTGCTTTCAAGAGCCCACCGACCCGATTCCCAAGAAGGATGTCCTGCGGGCCTGTCGTGCGGATGCTTCCCCCGGCCGGCCCACCCTTTATTTCGTCGGCGACAGCCACACCCACATGCTCATTCCGCTGGGTGGAAAGCTGTTGGCCAGCGGCGGCTACAACGTGGCTTTCCTCGCCCGAGGTGGCTGCCCGGTTCCCGACTTCTCCCGCTGGGAGGACGGCGCAGCCATCCCAGGGCGCTACCGCCTCTGCAGGCCCTCCACCGACCATATGGAGCAGATGCTTCTGGACCGCCTCCGCCCGGAGGACCGGATCGTGCTGGTGTCCAACCTGGCGGGTTACCTCTCGAGCCTGCAGGGACCTGCCCGGGAGAGGGCCGAGGCCTCCTATGCCACCGCCATCCGCCGTCTTGGCACCGCCGTGGTCAGCCGGGGAGCGGGGATGGTGATCTTCGCGCCCTTGCCCACCGTTCCGCAGGCCAAGCTCAGCGGGCCGCTCACCCTCTGCCAGCCGGAATGGTTCCGTCCCTCCTGGTCCCAGGCTCCGCAGTGCCGTCCGGTCCAGCAGCCCCGGGCCGCCCAGATCGCCGCCACCGATCAGGTGAGGTCGTTCCTCCAGCGGCTGGTCGCTGAGGTGCCGGGTACGGCCCTGTTCGATCCCTTCGACAGCGTCTGCCCCCCCGACGCCGACCAGTGCTCCTCCCACCGCGGCAGCAACCTGCTTTTCAGCGACGACAATCACCTCACCAATGCAGGCGCCTGGCTGCTCTATCCGAGGTTCCGGGCCTTCCTCGCGTCTCCGTCGCCCGCGAGCTGATCGCTGCACAACTCCTGTTCGATCAGGGCATCGAGGGTCACGGCGGTCCGGACCAGGCCCTGGAAACGGCGCACCACCCGCCGATTGCGCTCCAGCCAGCTGCCCGGGTCCCCCCCTACCCCGAGGGACCCTCCTCTCGGCACGGCATGGTCGTCGTCCAGCAGTTCGAGTTCCTCCTGGCGGGCCAGCAGGGCCAGCACCAGGGCGTGGATCCGCTGGCGACGATCGGTCATGGGCTAAGGGAGATGGGCTGGCGATCTGCCTGGAGCATCATGGCTAGCAGAGGTGATGGCGCAGGTCTGGAGGGATCGCTGCTGGAGGTGCTGGGCACCGATGCCGCCGGGGTGGATGGACTCTCCCGCCAATGGCAGGAGGCGATCCTGCTGGCCGATCTGGTTGTGGCCCCGCGGCGGCTGCTGGTCGATCTCGCGCGATCGAACCCCCATCCCGAGCGCCCCGAGCGGCTTGCCAGTGACCGGCCGCTCGAGGTGATGCCTCAGGTACTGGCGGCCTTGGAGGCCGGGCGGCGGGTGCTTTGGCTGGCCAGCGGTGATCCGCTCTGGTTCGGCATTGGCCGGCTGCTGCTGCAGCACCTTCCTGCCGAGCGGATCCGTTTTCACCCGGCTCCCACCTCTTTGCAGCTGGCCTTCGCCCGCATCGGCCGCCCCTGGCAGGACGCCAGCTGGGTCAGCCTGCACGGACGTGATCCAGAGGCGCTGGCGGCCCGGCTGCAGCAACGCCCCCCCGCCCTGGTGGTGCTCACGGACCCGGCTCGCGGGGGGGCCGAGGAGGTGCGCCGCATCCTGCGGGCCTCAGGGCTGGAGGAGGCCTACGGGGTGTGGCTGGCCGAACGGCTGGGCCATCCCGCCGAGCGCCTGCTGTCGCTGGCGGCCAGCGATCCGCTGCCGGAGGATCTCGATCCGCTCCACCTCGTGGTGCTCCTGGCCGTCGAGCCGCCCGCCCCGGATCCGGCCAGCCTGCCCCTGTTCGGCATCGACGATGGCCTCTGGTTGCAGCACCACGACCAACCAGGGCTGATGACCAAACGGGAGGTGCGCATCCAGCTCCTCGCCGATCTCGATCTTCCCGCTGAGGGGGTGCTCTGGGACATCGGGGCCGGGGTGGGCACGGTGGGCCTGGAGGCCCTGCGGCTGCGGCCGGGTCTGCGCCTCTGGGCGGTGGAGCGCCGGGCCGGGGCGGCGGCCCTGCTGGCGGCCAATGCGGAACGGCTGGCGGTGGCGCCCGCCGGCCTGGTGGAGGCTGCGGCTCCCGCTGCCCTGGCCCAGTTGCCTGATCCGGATCGGGTGCTGATCGGCGGCGGTGGCCGGGACCGTCGCGACGTGTTGGAGGCGGTGCTGCAGCGGCTCCGACCGGCCGGGGTGGTGGTGGTGCCCCTGGCCACCCTCGAAGCATTGGCCGAGCTGCGGCCGTTGCTCGAGACCGCAGGCCTCCAGGTGGCGATCCGGCAGCTGCAGGTGTGGCGCGGGGCCCCCCTGGGGGACGGCACCCGCTTGGCCCCTCTCAATCCGGTGCTGGTGCTGTCGGGCCGAAGGACCTGAGCAGTTCCACCCGCAGGGGCGAACCCACCCGCAGGCCGAGTTGGCTGGACTGGCCGGCCGCCAGTTCGAGCACCCCATCCACCGGCTCATCTGGCCCGTAGCTGGGGCAGGGGAGCTGCATGCACGGGGCTGCGGCGGGCTCGATGGCGATCACGCGACCGTTGCGCACGAACACCATGTCGAGCGGCTCAGGGGTGCGGTGCATCCAGAAGCGGGCCACCTGGGCGGGGCGGTAGGGGAACCACATGCCCCGGCCTACCGGCAGCGGCGGCCGCAGCTGCAGGCCCAGGCTGTATTGGTGCCAGGTGCGCGGCACCTCCAGCGCCACGCAGTCCGGCTTGACGGTGGGGTGGGCGTCAGGGCCCGCCGTGGCTGTGGGGCGCCGCGGTCCCAGTGGGAGGGAAGCACCCGGCGGGTCGCCGGCAGGACACCAGCGGGCCTCAATGGGTAGGTGCTGGGGTGGAGCGCTGGGTTGATCACCTCGGGCGGCCAGAACCGGAACCAGCAGACCCGGAACCAGTAGGGCCGGAATCACCCGAACCGCGTCGATCGAACCCCTTCCACAGGGGCGGGGGGCTTCACGGACAGTGGATCCGATAGGGGTGCTCAGCATCGGGCTTGGCATGGGGATCACGGCGTTGCTCGGGGGGATGGGATTGAGGCGCACCGGCTTTCCCCTTTTCCAGTACTTCAGGGCCCTACCTCACTCTTCATGGCAGTAGCCCAGCTTCCCGCTCCGGCAGCCTCTCCCCCAGGCAGTAGCCCTGGCCCCGCACCGTATGGATCAGGCGTCGTTCGCCGCCTTCCTCGAGCTTCTGGCGGATGTAACGCACGTAGACCTCGATCACGTTGCTGGCGGCGGCCGTTTCCCCCAGCCAGACCTCCTTCAGGATCCGCTCGCGGCTCACCACCCGTCCCCGTTCCCGCAGCAGGAGCAGCAGCAGGTCGAACTCCCGGGTGGTGAGGGCCACGGTCCGCATTCCCCGCTGCACCAGCTGCGAGGCGGGAGTCACCACTAGGTCGGCCCACTGGAGTCGCTCGGTGATCGGTTCCGCCACGGGGCCGGGGCCGCGGCTCAGACCCAGGTGCAGTCTCAGCCGGGTGAGCAGGTCACTGGCTCCTACGGAGGTGAGCCAGTAATCGTCGGCGCCGCTGGCCAGGCAGCGGATCCTTCCCTCCACGCTGTCGCTGGCGACGCCCAGCAGCAGAGGCACCCCGGAGAAGCGTTGGCGCAGCCGGGCGATTTCCCCTTCTTGATCAGGGGCCACGATCACCGCCTGGGGCTGGGGGCAGGCGCCAGATTCCTCGGGCTCCAGCGCCATCGGCCGATGGCCGGAAAGTTCGAGACGTGGTGCTAAGGCTTCGGCTTGGCCGCCGACCAGCAGCACAATCGACCCGGCCTCCGGCCTGGCGCGCCGTCCCCATCCCGGAGCATTGGCGGCCGTCATGAAAGCTCCTGGACATTGCCCGGCTTGGCCACATGGGGCAGCCCCCAGCCCAACTTGTTGCGGAGCACCTGGAAGAATTCATGGTCGGCCAGGCGCACGAAGCGCACCGGGTGTTCGCTGCGCCGCACCAGCACCCGATCCTCGGGCCATACGTAGCAGCCGGCGCTGCCATCCACCACCATCATCAGCCGCTCGGGCGTGGCCGGAAACACCGTGACCGGCTCCCGGTCGCTGAACACCAGGGCCCGCGACGCCAGGGAGTGGGCCGCGATCGGCGTGAGTTGCAGCACCGGGCAGTCGGGCGTGATCACCGGACCGCCGGCGCTGAGGGCATAGGCCGTGGAGCCGGTCGGGCTGGAGAGGATCACCCCGTCGGCGGCGATGTCCACCGGGGCATGGCGGCCGATCGCGATCTCGAAGTGGCACATGCTGGTGAGCGGCTCGCGGTGGAGGGCCATCTCGTTGAGGCAGAGCACCTCCCAGCGACGCTGCTCGCCCCGCATCACGCTCACCACCAGCATCGAGCGTTCCTCCACCGTCCAATCGCCGGCGATCACCTGGTCGAGCACACCCTCCAGATCCTTGAGGTAGGCCTCGGCCAGGAAGCCCAGATGGCCGGTGTTGATCGTGAGGATCGGTACGCCGATCGGTGCCGTCTGGCGGGCGGCCGAGAGCACGGTTCCGTCGCCGCCGAGCACCAGGGCCAGGGGCATGGACGCATCGAAGCTGGCCGGCACGCAAGCGGTGTAGCCCTTGGCGCGCAGGTGCTGATCGGGATTGGCGAAGCCCACCACACCGCCAGCACTGCTCACACGCACCACCTCCATGCCGGCTGCCTCGAGCCGAGCTTCGATGGTGGCGGCGGTGGCCAGGGCCAGGGCCTTGCCGTCGTTGACGATCAGGCCGACGCGGGACAGAGGTGATGGAGCAGGTAGGGAAAGTCTAGGGAAGCAGGGGATGGCAGCACCCGCCCCGCGCCAAGCCTGAAGTTGATCGGCTCCATCCATTCCGTTTGCCAAAGGATGGTTTGAATACACTGGAGTCCAGGGTTCACCTTGGCATCAGAACCCAGCTTGAAGTGGGGCTTGTGATCGTCGTGTTCAGAGGCTAAACGTTGAATGCATGGCAGCGAAGCATCCCTGGGTCGAACTTGCTTTAATCGGTGATAGTGGCGACAACTGGCTATTTGTGAGCGAATGAATTGACTCTCGCAATTGCTTCGCACTTTTGGGCCTGAGCATTGCCGCCAATCTGCCTATGGGGTCCGGTTGCTTAGAACTGCTCGAGGAAGCGCAAGTCACTGGTATACAGCCGGCGAATGTCATCGATGCCGTGGCGCACCATGCAAAAGCGCTCCACTCCTAGCCCCGCCGCGAAGCCGCTCCAGCGTTCCGAATCGATACCCAGTCCCTCGAGCACGGCCGGATCCACCATCCCGCAGCCCATCACCTCCAGCCAGCGGCCTCGCCACCGCACATCCACCTCGGCGGAGGGTTCGGTGAAGGGGAAGTAGCTGGCGCGGAAGCGCACCGGTAGGTCCCCGAAGAAACGCTGCAGGAAGGTGGTCACCGTGCCGCGCAGGTGGCTGAAGTCGAGTCCCTCATCGAGGGCGAGCACCTCCACCTGATGGAACACCGGCGAGTGGGTGGCGTCCACCGCGTCGCGGCGGTACACCCGCCCGGGGGCCACGATGCGCACCGGCGGCGGATTGGCCTCCAGATGGCGGATCTGAACCGGCGAGGTGTGGGTCCGCAGCAGGCGCTCACCACCATCGGCTCCTGGCGCCAGATAGAAGGTGTCCTGCATGTCCCGGGCCGGGTGGTGGGGAGGGATGTTCAGGGCGGTGAAGTTGTAGTGATCGCTTTCCACCTCCGGCCCTTCGGACACCCGGTAGCCCAGGCCCGCGAAGATGTCGAGGATCTCCTCCACCGTGGCCTGTAGGGGATGGCGGTGGCCCGGCGGCACATAGCGGCAGGGGGCCGTCACATCGAGCGTCTCGCGGGCGATGCGATCGTCCAGGGCCGAGGACTGGAGCTGGTGGAGGCGCTCCCCCAGCAGGCTCTGCACCTGCTCCTTGAGCACATTCGCCCGCTGTCCCACCTGGGGCCGCTCCTCGCCCGGGAGGCGCCCCATCGCCCCGAGAACCCCGGAGAGGCGCCCCTTCTTGCCCAATAAATCCACCCGCAGCTGCTCCAGCTCGGCCGGGTCGGCAGCGGCACCGATCGCGGCGGCCGCCTCCGCTTCAAGGGCCTGAAGCTGGTCGGTGAGCTGCTGGAGGGTGATCGTGGCGCTCACGGCGGCGGTGACTGCGGAAGGAGGAAGCGCGACTGTAGGCAGTGCCCGGCTGGTGGTCGCAGCCGGGCCCCCGGTGTCCTCCTCAGCGGGCTCGCACGCGTGGGTACAAACGCGGTTGGAACACCGGGGGATGGCCATTCGGGCAGCGGCCCACCGGAGGGTGCGGCCTGCGCTGCGCAAGAGGCCGGGAACAGGCCAGCACGAGGCCAGGAAGGTCAGGAATGAGGAGGCAATCTGTGGCGCATGCCCTGGATGCGCTTCGCCCTAGGGAAGCCGGCCGGCTGCAGCCCACGGCACCCCGGTGACCGAAGGCTCCGTGGCACCCTGATCGCCAGAGCCCCACCCGCCATGGCCCCCCTCCGGATCCTGATCTGCAACGACGACGGGGTCTTCGCCGCCGGTATCCAGGCCCTGGCGGCCGAGGCCGCCGCTCGGGGTCATCAGGTCACCGTGGTTTGTCCCGACCAGGAACGCTCTGCCACGGGCCATGGCCTCACGCTCCAGACCCCCCTGAGGGCCGAGCGGGCCGACCAGCTCTTCGCCCCGGGTGTGACGGCCTGGGCCTGCAGCGGCACCCCCTCCGACTGTGTGAAGTTAGGTCTGTTCCGGCTGCTGGAGGAGCCCCCCCAGCTGGTGCTCTCGGGCATCAACCACGGTCCGAATCTGGGCACGGACGTGCTGTATTCCGGCACCGTGAGTGCCGCGATGGAGGGCACGATCGAGGGCTATCCCGCCCTGGCGGTGAGCTCTGCCGACTTCAAGTGGCGCCAGTTCGGCCCCGCCGCTCGTCTCGCCCTGGACGTGGCCGAAGGGATGGTGGCGGCAGGCTGGCGCGAGGGCATGCTGCTCAACCTGAACGTGCCGCCCTTGCCGAGCGAGGCTATCGGCCCCCTGCGCTGGTGCCGCACCGCCGTGCGCCGCTACACCGATCAGTTCGACCGGCGCGAGGATCCCCGTGGCCGCACTTATTACTGGCTGGCCGGCGAGGTGGTGGACGACCTGGATGCCGCCGTGGCGGGCCCCGCCGACTGGCCCACCGATGTGGCCTGGATCGCAGCGGGGGGAGCCTCGCTCACGCCGTTGCAGCCCGAATTGTTCTGGCGGGGTGCCACGGACAACCTGCCAAATCCGGCTGCCCTCTCCGCTGGCCCGGGGCCCGCGTGATCGTCCTAGGGCTGCCATTCGCCCTCAACGGAGCCACGCCCGTCCGGATTGCCACGCCGCTCACTTCTCCTGGCCGATCCTGGCCCTCGCCTCGTTGATCGGACCATCGGCCGGAAGCCCGGAGCAGGAGCCCCCTCAACCCCTGCGGTGGACCCGCTGCAGCATCCACAGGGTGAACATCAGGCCGATCAGATGGGCGAAGAGCACCTGGGTGTTGCTCAGCACCGAGAGCATTTCGATTGAGGTGATCGGGAAGGTGCTGATCGGTCCCTGACTTCCCTGATAGGACATTGGGCCGAATAGCCCCGGAGCCTGCATCGAGGCCTGCAGGAAAAGGCTCCCGGCCAGGGCCTGATAGCCCACGGCGGCGATCGTGAGGCCGGCCAGATCCACCAGCAGCCCGCGCTTGATCAGGCGGCTGGTTTCGCCGCGGCTGGGGTGCACCGGACTGGCCAGGGCCCGGCCGCAGCGGATCACCAGCCAGCACTGCCAGAGGCTCCAGGCGAGCAGTAGGAAGGAGAGCGTGGTGAAGGAGAGTCCCGGGCCCAAGCCCACGGCCCGCTGGGCATTGGAGGCCACCCGGGCACCGATGCTGTTGAACAGCAGCACCCCCACCACCACCACCGCCAGGGCCAGCTGGGTCCAGAAGCGCACCCAACCCACATTGCGGAGGGCGCCGGAGATCCGCTGCAGATCCACTGGATCGGCCATGGGTCGTGCTGTTCGCAGAGGTTCCAAACTTGCCATGGGAGGATCCCCAAGGCGAGCGCCCGGTCCTGATTCCCCTGTCCATCCCGCTGCACATCCCGGATCAGGCCCTGCGCCCCACAGCCATTGCCCTGGGCAGTTTCGATGGTCTCCACCGGGGCCATCGTCGCGTGATTGAGGCGATCACCGCCATCACATCGGACGTCCCGAAAAGTGGGCTCGGCCCTGAGGAGCACGGCGACTGTTCCGGCGGTATCGGGGTGCCCACCGTGGTCAGTTTCTGGCCCCACCCGCGCGAGGTGCTCCATGGTGAAACGCGCCTGCGGCTCGACCTGCCGGAGGAGAAGCTGGAACTGCTGGAGCCGCTGGGCATCCGCCAGTTGGTGATGGTGCCCTTCACCCGCGCCCTGGCGGCCCTCTCGCCGGAGGCCTTCGTGGTGGAGGTGCTGGTGGGGCAGCTCCAGGCGCGCCGGGTGGCGGTGGGTGAGAACTTCCGCTTCGGCGCCGGCCGCTGCGGCGACGCGGCCGATCTGGCGCGGATCGGAGCCGCCTGCGGCGTGGAAGTGTCGGTGGTGCCGCTGCTATTCGAAGCGGGCGAGCGGGTGAGCAGCAGCCGGATCCGGCGGGCCCTAGCCGCCGCTGATCTGGCGGAGGCCGAACGGCTGCTCGAGCGGTCCTACCGGTTCCATGGCCTGGTGGTGCCGGGCCGAGGTCTCGGCCGGGGCCTCGGTTGGCCCACGGCCAATCTCCAGGTGGATGGCCGCAAATTTCTCCCCCAAGAGGGCGTCTACGCGGTGCTGGCCTGGTCCGGCGAGGTCCATGGCGCCGGCATGCCCGCTGTGATGAATCTGGGCCCTCAGCCCACCGTGGACCCGCTCGCACCCTCTGCCGTGGAGGTGCATCTGCTCGATCGGGAGATCGACTTGGCCGGTGCGCAGCTCATCGTTCAGCCCGTGCGGTACCTTCGCAGCCAGCAGCGGTTCGCCGGCCTCGATGAACTGGCAACGCGCATCGCCGCAGATGCCAGGGAGGCCGCGGCGATCCTGGATCCCATTTGAGAATGGGGCCGTTCCCGGTCAGACGGCGTCGGGTTGATCCTCATCAGGGTGAGGCCCATCAAGATGAGGCTGATCCGACTAATCGGTCGGGTCAGCCTGGAGTGGCGTAGGCGTGGCGAAGGCCCCAGCTGATGAACAGCGCAATCAGACCCATGAGCAGAATGCCGGAGACAAGCACCAGCAGGGGATTTTCTTCACTGCCGCTGCCCGGATCGTTGACCATGGGGCACCTCTGGGATGGTTACAGCCTAGGTAACGCTCCACCCTCCTCCACCTCATCCCGAGTGCCGATTTCCCCGCCGACCACCATTCCCTCTCCGGTTCCCGGCGGTGATAGGGCTGGGCCCGCCCAGCTGCCCGACGGGAGCGCGGCGGCGGGCTCATGTAGGCCTCCCGACCTCCAGCCGATCGAGCGACTGCTGGATGCCAATCTCGATCGGGCCCGGGAGGGCCTGCGGGTTCTCGAGGACTGGGCCCGCTTCGGGCTCGATCGCCCCGATCTGGTGGCGCGCAGCAAGGACCTGCGCCAACGGCTGGGGCTGCTCCACCGAGATTCCTACAAATGGGCCCGGCACAGCGCCACCGATTCGGCCGCTGGCCTCACCCATCCGGCCCAGTCCGCACGCAGCTCTCCTGATCAGATCGTGGCGGCCAATGCTGCCCGGGTGCAGGAGGCCTTGCGGGTGCTAGAGGAATTCGGGCGGGGCATCGACCCCCCCCTGGCGGAGGAAGCGGCCCGCTGCCGTTACCGCCTCTACGACCTAGAGGCGGATCTGCTTCGCACCCATCGCGATGGCGACGGACGTCGTTCCCTGCTGGGGAGTTGTTCCCTGTATCTGATCGTGGGCGCCCGATCCCGGGATGTTGTGGCGGGGGCCCTGGCGGCCGGGGTGCGGATCGTGCAATACCGCTCCAAGGCGGCCGATCCGCTCAACGATCGCCAGCGGCTCCTCGAAGCCCAGGAGCTGCGGCGGCTCTGCCATAGCCATGGAGCCCTGTTCCTGGTCAATGACCGGGTCGACCTGGCCTTGGCTGTGGAGGCCGATGGCGTGCATCTGGGCCAGGGTGATCTGCCCCTGCCAGTGGCTAGGCGGCTGCTGGGGCCGGATCGGCTGGTCGGCAGTAGCACCCACGCTCTCGACCAGCTCCATCGCGCCGTGGCCGAAGGCTGCGACTACGTGGGGGTGGGGCCGGTCAACGCCACCCCCACCAAGCCGGGTCGGGAGCCGGTCGGCCTGGCCTACGTGGCGGCCGCGGCGTCCGCTTGCCCGGTTCCCTTCTTCGCGATCGGCGGCATCAACCTGACCAACCTGGGCGCCGTGGTCGCCGCCGGCGCCCGCCGGGTGGCGGTGGTGCGGGCGATCACGGCAGCTCCGGACCCGCAGGCGGCCAGCGCCGCCCTGCTGGAGGCCCTGGCGAGGGTTGATGACTGAGTCGATCACGCTGCGGGTCAACGGGGAGGAACGGATCGCACCGGCCGGCCTGTGCCTCGATCGGCTGCTGGAGGCCCTCGGCTATCAGCCACGGCTGGTGGTGGTGGAGTTCAACGGATCCATCCTGTCCCGCCAGAACTGGCCTTCACAGCCGGTGGTGGAATCCGATGTGCTGGAAGTGGTCACCATCGTGGGGGGTGGTTCCTAGATTCGCCTCATCCCTCGGCGCCATCCATGGCTCCTCGACAATTACCCCCGTTCCTGCGTCCCGTG
Source organism: Cyanobium sp. (assembly GCA_014191755.1). Lineage (GTDB taxonomy): Bacteria > Cyanobacteriota > Cyanobacteriia > PCC-6307 > Cyanobiaceae > Cyanobium. The sequence continues at coordinate 63,597 of BJHE01000008.1, read as the reverse complement.
CTGCGGCGCCTGACCGGTTTCGTGCTAATCCCGGTTTTGATGGCCGCCCTGATTGCCGCCGCACCAACCCCCGCCCAAGCCGCCAGTGGCGGCCGCATCGGTGGCGGCAGTTTCCGTTCGGCTCCTTCCGCACCCCGTAATTACGGCGGCGGCGGTGGCGGCTCCTATCGCGGTGGTTATCGCGGTGGTTACGGCGGTGGTGGCGGTTATTACGGTGGCGGCGGTTACTACGGCGGTGGTGGTTACTACGGCGGTGGTGTCTACTACGGCGGCGGCGGCTTTGGTGTGCCGTTCGTGGTGCCGATCTTCGGATTCGGAGGCGGTCTGCTCGGCTTGCTGGTGCTGATGGCCGTGGTGGGTGCCCTGCTCAATGGCCTGCGTAACGCCGGTGGCAGCCTTTCCGGTTCCGATTCCGCCGGCAGCCTCGGCGGTTCCGTGGATGGCCCGGTGGCGATCGCCGAGGTTCAGGTGGGTCTGCTGGCCTCCGCCCGCGAACTGCAGGCCGATCTGCGTCGTATGGCCGCCACGGCCGACACTTCCACCACGGCCGGTCTGCAGCGGGTTTTGCAGGAAACCAGCCTCTCGCTGTTGCGCAACCCAGAGCTCTGGGTTTACGCCAACGGCGAGGTTGGTCAGGTGCCCTTTGCTAGTGCCGAGTCCACTTTCAACCGCCTTGCCGTGCGGGAGCGCAGCAAGCTCGAGCGGGAGATCACCACCAACGTGGCTGGAGCGCGCAGCGCCGGGTCCTCCGTGGTGGCTGCCGGCAGCAGCGACGCGGCGAGTGATTACATCGCGGTCACGCTGTTGATCGCCAGTCGTCGAGCCCTCGACCTCAAGGGCACGGATACGGCTGAAGCGCTTCGCGAAACCCTCCAGCGTCTTGCCTCGGTGGGTGTAGAGGATCTCCTGGCTCTCGAGGTGATCTGGCAGCCCGAGGGGGTGGGCGAGGTGCTCACCGCCGACCAGTTGCTGGGGGCCTACCCCGAACTCCAGCATCTCTGAACCGCGCTGCTCTTCCCGGGCAGCCCAGTCCCTCCCGCAGGCTTCCTTGTGAGCCCTGCAGGAGGGATTTAGCTTGTGGCAGCCCTCCGCAAACTGCCATCATTGCCCGCTGTAACGCTCGGACCGCCAGCTCACCGCACCGGGTGAACATCCCCTGCTTCTTCACCCTGCACAGGCCCCATGGCTGAGGACCCGAGGATGCGCAGGGCCGCCATCGCGGCTCCGTAGCCGTTGTCGATGTTCACCACGGTGAGTCCCGGCGCGCAGCTCGCGAGCATCCCCTGCAGGGCCGCCTGCCCACCGGCGCTTACCCCGTAGCCCACCGAAACCGGCACTCCGATCACCGGTTGGGGCAACAGGCCGGCCAGCACGGTGGGCAGGGCGCCCTCCATACCGGCACAGGCGATTAGCAGCGGAGCCCTCCTGATGCGATCTAGCTGGCCGAGCAGGCGATGCAGTCCGGCCACGCCCACATCCAGCACCAGATCGCTGGCGATCCCGTGGCAGGCCAGGGCCAGGCTGGCTTCGCTAGCTACGATCAAATCGCTGCTACCTCCGGCCACGATCGCCACCGCTGCCCGTTCGGGATCAGCCTGGGGCAATGAAGCTGAGCAGATGCAGCGGCCGTCCGGGTGATAGCACCAGGTTGCGGGGTCATGCCCCCTGGCTAGCAGGCTCGTGAGTACCGCCTCGGCCTTGGAGTGAACCACCCGGGTCACCAGGCCGACCTGGCCGGCTTGGTGCAAACCCTCCAGGGCCGCCGCGATCTGCTCGGCACTCTTGTGTTCGCCCCAGATCGCCTCCACCATTCCCAGGCGGCTGCGGCGCTCCAAGTCGAGGCGGAGGTCGAGGCGGGGCTTGGTGGGTTCCGGGGGTGGGGTCATGACCGCTGCAACAGGGCTACCACATGGCAGGCGATGCCCTCTTCCCGCCCCGTGGCATCGAGACGTTCATTGGTGGTGGCTTTCACCCCCACCCGATCGGGCTCCACCCCCAGCCGGCTGGCGATGGCCGCCTGCATCGCCGCGATGTGGGGCCGAAGTTTTGGCTGCTCCGCCACCACCACCGCATCCACATTCACCACATCCCAGCCCCGCTCCCGGATCAGGCCCACCACCCGCTCCAGCAGCTCCAGGCTGTCGGCCCCTTTCCAGCGGGGATCGTCCGGGGGGAAGTAGCGGCCGATGTCGCCGAGGCCCAGGGCCCCCAACAGGGCATCCATCAGGGCGTGAACCAGCACGTCGGCATCGCTGTGGCCATCGAGGCCCAGCCCGGCCGGATGGTCCAGCCGCTGCCCCCCAAGGATCAGGGGCCGACCGCTCACCAGGCGATGGATGTCATAGCCGTTGCCGATCCGCAGCTGCATGCTGTCCTCGCGTTGGGCCTCCGATGCTGGTTCAGTCTTCCAGCCTGGGAGCTCCGCTTCCTGCGGTCGGCTGCTACCTTTACCTTCGGCAGCGGATCCCTGCTCCTGAATCCAGCGGGCATGGAGATCGGGCCGCCGCTGGCGGGTGCGCTCCTGTTGCTGCTCGAATCGCCAGCGGGCGATCGCCCTGTGGTCGCCACTCCGCAGAATGGCGGGCACCTCCATGCCGCGGAATTCAGCTGGGCGGGTGAAATGGGGGTGCTCTAGCAACAGGCTGTTGTGACTCTCCTCCTCAAGGGAGGCTGCCGTTCCAACGGTGCCTGGCAACAGCCGCACCACCCCATTGATGATGGTGGCGGCAGGCAGCTCGCCGCCGGTGAGCACGAAGTCGCCGATCGACACCTCCTCATCGGCCAGGCTGCGGATCCGCTCGTCGAAGCCCTCGTAATGGCCGCAGAGCAACACCAGCTGCTCATAGCCGCCGGCCCAGCGCTGTAGATCCGTCTGGTGCAGCGGCGTCCCCTGGGGGCTCATCAGCAGCACCCTTCGGCGGCCCTGGCAGGGAATGGCCTCGAAGGCGGCGAACACCGGCTCCGGCTTGAGCACCATGCCCGCCCCGCCCCCGTAGGGCTCATCGTCCACCTTGCGGTAGCGGTCCGTGGCGTGGTCGCGGGGATTGTGCAGATGCAGCGCGGCGATGCCGGCCGTGAAGGACCGGCCGATCACCCCGAGGCTGAGCAGGGGGGTGAAGGACTCGGGGGCCAGGCTCACCACATCCAGACGCATCACGGCGCGGGGCGGCTGACGCGGCGGATCTCGGAGCTGAAGCTGGCACGGCAAGGGCTGCCGTCTCGGCCGTGCTCCACGCTGCTCCGCAGGCGCAGGTTGGGCTTGGTGAACCAGATCCGCTCCCACACCACGGAGTCGGCCCCGTTCTGGGCGAGCTCCATGCTGCCGTCGCTCCAGAGTTGCCAGGTGCCATGGCTGAGCGCGTTGCCGGCCTGATCCTTGCGCTCAAAACCGCCCCCCGCCTGGAAGTGCAAGCGCTGCGGTGTGGCCGCTCGGCTATCGAGCGCCGGGGGCGTCACCTGCAACGCCCCCGGTTCGTGCGGTTCCCCCGGCTCCAGATAAGTCACGAGCAGGGCCCCGCGGGCACTGTCGTGCCACTGTTCCTGGGGTTCGGATGCCGTCGGGCCGGGATCGTCGCCGCCAAAGGGCCCTTGGCTAGCTGGCCCCGCCGATGCCTCCAGCTCGGCCTCGGCAGGAGGCGTTGGGTTGGCATCGTCACTCCCGGTGTTCTGAAGCTCGAAGCGGCTGCGCACCGTGAGCCACTCACCGTCACAGAGCCGGAGAAAACTCGCCAAGTCGGAGGGGGGAAACTCGCTCAAGCTGATCGCCATGCACCGGCTCATCCTCTCAGCCGCCCTTCTTCAATGCATCGCTCAGCCGTCTCGCCAGGGCCGCCATGTCTGGGCCAGCGAAACAAGCGCTGGGCTCGTCAGTCGCCCGTGTAGCCCAGTTCGGCTAGGCGGGAGGCACTGCGCCGCCAGTGCGGCACCACCTTCACAAAGAGTTCCAGGTAGACGGGTCCGTCGAATACCTTCTGCATCTGCAGCCGGGCGCCCTTTCCGATCTCCCGCAGCATGCTGCCGCCCTTGCCGATCAGGATCGCCTTCTGGCTGCTGCGTTCCACCACCACCGTCGCCAGCACCGCCGTCCGGGGCCCATCCTCAACAATCCGCTCCACCCTCACCGCCACCGAATGGGGCACCTCCTCCCGGGTGTGATGCAACACCTGCTCCCGGATCAGCTCGGCCAGGAGCAACTGTTCCGGCTGGTCGCTCACGGCATCGGCCGGATAGAGGTGGGGTCCTGCGGGCAGATCAGCCGCCAGGCTCCGCACCAGTTCGGCTGTGCCTTCCCCGGTGAGGGCACTCACCGGATGGAGGGGCCAGGGGAGGCCGGATTCGCCTTCGCCGCCGGCCAGCAGCTCCCGGTAGGAGTCCGCCAGTTCCATAGCCCGTCCGGGTTCCACCAGATCGTGCTTATTGAGGGCCAGATGCACCGGCAGGTTGCCTTGGCGTAGCAGCTCCACGATGTAGGCGTCGCCCCGTCCCGCTGGCTGGCTGCCATCCACCAGCAACAGCACCACATCCACCTCGCCGATCGCCCCGCGGGCGCTCTGCACCAGGCGCTCGCCCAGCAGGTGGTGGGGCTTGTGGATGCCGGGCGTGTCCAGCAGCACCAACTGGGCCGAGGGCGTGGTGAGAATCGCCCTCAGCCGGTTGCGGGTGGTCTGGGCTACGGGAGAGGTGATGGCCACCTTTTCCCCCACCAGCTGGTTGAGCAGGGTGGACTTGCCCACATTGGGGCGACCAATCAGGGCAACGAAGCCGGATCGGAACCCATCAGGACTGACCGGCAGGGCCTGGGAAATCTCCATGCAGCAAGCCTGGCAGCTAGCGCTCCCCCCGTGACCGTCGCATGGCAGCCGGTGGCACCACTTCATAGGCTGGAAACCTATCCGCTGGGGGCCAGCCGCATGACTACTGATTCCGGAGCCTCTGCTCCCACGTTCCCCCAGGCGATGGAGCAAGCCGCCCAGGGGCTTGCTCTCTGGGAGGCCGGCGAGCTAAGCGATGAGGTGCTCGCCGATCAGGTGGCCCACCTGGTGAACAGCCGTGATGGTGCGCGAGGTTTTTTCGTGGTGAGCCTCAGCAGCGACAGTGCCTTAATGGATCGCCCCCCCGAGCCCCTGGTGCTGCAGCTGCGGCAGGCGGGCGAGGGGGTGGTCGATCTCACTGCCCGCAATCTGGCGATGTCCACGGCCATGGCGCTGCACCATCAGCGCAGCGGCGATGCCACCCAGCAGGCCCGATCGGAACGGGTGAGGGATAGGAGCACCGAGCTGTTGCGCCAGCTTGATCCGAATCTGGTCAAGCAGCGTTTGGAGCTTCTCCTGCAGGCTGCCGGCCAGGCCAGCGGCCCCGATCTCGACTTTCTCGATCGCTGGGGGTACGACCCCGAACAGCGACGGGCGATCAGCGAGGCAGTGCTGGCGGTGGCCGCGTAGCGTCTAGCGCCGGCGTCAGAACCTCTGCCACAGGGGTGACTTATTGATCACCGGCGGTGCGGGTGGCGACCAGCCCGGTGCTCGGCGAGGCCCGATTGGGAGTAGATCCCAGCCTGGGCTCGCTAAGGGTCCAAGAGGAACGGCAGACCAGGTGGGAACAGGGGGGTGTCCTGCGGTGGAGCCCTCCGCCACAGATGAACCAGCTCTCCATACTGGCCTGTTTTCCGCTCCAGCCACCAGAATCTCGCCCGAGCAGACCGGCAGGGCCGTGGCGCAGACCAGGCCGAGGGTGAAGCCGCAGCCTTGTTGGAGCAGGGTGTTCACGGGAACCGACGCCATGCTCTCAGGGGATGCTGGCTCCAGTCGCTGACCCTGGGGGGACTGCGCTACTGGCGGATGGAGCGGCTGCCGGCGGGGGTGGTGCCGTCACCTCGGGGGCCGGGGCTGCGGCCACGGGGGGTGGGCTTGGGGCGACTGCGGGTTCAGCGGCCGCGGGCCGGCTGTTTGTCGCTAGGGGGGCTTGGATCGGCGCGGCGGTGCTGGTTTGGATGGTGGCAGGCTCTAGCTCGCGGGGCGCCTCGGGCAGGGGTTCGAGATGGACCACAGCAGCGGTGACTCCGGGCTGTCCCGAGGTGGGCTGGCGTGACGACCATTGGCGGATTTCATCCACCACAGCCGGGTTGTCCGGTTTAGTGAGGATGTCGACGCTGCCATCCGGTTGTACCGCCAGGGGCACTGGAGTTGACTGGCGCACCCGGAGCGAGGGCACATGAACCACCCTGGCTGCCGTGACGCTGGTAGCGGCGCCCTTACTGGTGGCCAGGCCCTGGAGGGCTCGTCGCATCGGTTCCCTCCAGGCTCCGGGCAGGGGAGCGAGGGGATCACCGCTCCTTTGCCAGCGGGCCCGTTCAGCCATGGCCAGGGGAGGCATTGCGGGGCTGTTGAGATCGCTCAGGCCAAGGCTGCCCCCGAGCAATTCGGCCCTGTTGAAAGTCTGGAGAAGGGGATTAGGCGAGCTCGCTGCGGTGGAGAGGCCGAGGGGGGAGTTTCCACGGCGCAGCTGAAGCTCGCCAGGGCCTGAAGCCGCTGTTGGAGTACCGGGGATGGCGTCTGTTCGCCCGGGATTCAACATGTGGGAAGGACCGGTCGGCGCGAAGCCGGAGAAGCCCGCTTCGCTCACCATGCCGGTTCGGTCGGAGGGATTCAGGGGCGACCGGGTGGCGCTCCCGAGAAGCAGGCCAGTGTCTTTCTGCTTGCTAGCTGCGGTGGTCACGCCACCAGGGAGCTGAATCTGCGGGATCTCTTCCCGGGGAGAGCGGCGGCTCGCGGCTTCGGCAACCTCCCGTTGTACCCGAATCTGGGCCTGCCAGCGATCGTGCACATCAAGAGCAAGAAGGGGTAGCCAAATGGACTGACTGAGTAAGGCCCAGGCTATGGCGCGGTTTGGGGTCGAGGGGCGGGAATGGCAATCCATGGTGTGAGGAAGAAGAGTTTGTCAACTAAAATGAGGCGAAACCAAACTCGATTTTAAAGATTTACTTTAATTGTTATTGTTGTTGTTCCAATTTCTATAGAAGTACCAAGTGTTGACCAAATTTGCAGCACTGCTCGCAGCCCCGATCGGTACGGCGATATCAGAGAAAGCATTCAAAACCTTGCCATAGAAACTCGATTTCACAATGACCGTGTCACCATTGCGAAGAGGGGGATTTTTCAGAGATAGATTGGTGGTATCGTTGTAGCTAAAAGTCTGACGTGTCGCTTTGCCGTCGCGGCTGAAACGTACGAGCTCAACCTGATTTTTGTTGGCCCGCCAGCGCACCGGTCCACCGGCGCGGAAGATCGCTTCCACCAGCGGAGTGTTGGCAGGGAGACTTACAGAACCCGGTGTTTTTACCTCACCCAGAATCGTTACACTGATAGACGTGGGAGCTAGATTTGAAGCTCCGATTTCGCGGATTTCGGCAGGCACCTCCTTGGTGAAGCCGATGATCAAGGTGTCTCCATCAAACAGCACAGGATTCTGAAGCTGATTTCCGTTGAGCAAGACTTGGCTGATATCAAGGGTGGCCTGTTTCTGGCTTCCATCGATACCAGCTTGACGCCGGAGTGTCACCTTGCGGATATCAGAGTTCACCGTGATCCCACCGGCTTGCTGAATGGCTGAAACCGGTGTGGAGAAGGGTGGAAGGGGATAGAGGCCAGGTTTTTCCACCTCACCGATGATCGAAACCTTCACCGGGCGGGGGGTGATCAGGGTGAGATAGAGCTGTGGACGTTTCAACTGCTTGCCATAGAGGCTGGACAACCAGCGGCTGGCTTGACCGATCGTGAGTCCGGTTAGCTGAACCGAACCCAGCAGGGGAAGACTGCTGGTGCCATCCGGCAGGATGCCGAAGGGTCCACCGATCTCTTTCGCCGCTGGATCGAGAAAGGTGAGTTGCAGTCCATCACCGGGGCCGAGCACGTAGAGATCGGCATATACCTCAGTAATACTGAGACGGGCAGGTGTAAGATTAGCTGATCCCTTGCTTTGGCCAGGTTGGAATGGGGCCTGATCCCTGGTTAAGGAAGAATCAGGGTTGGAGCCTGCCCGGGCCAATTCAGTCGATGGGCCACAAATCAGCAACGCCACGGCGAGGACCCACTTTAATTGGACGTGCTGTCGGCTCCGTGTCTGTGAGCCCAGCAGCCTGGTAAGGGAAAGGCTACGCCCTGGTTGGAGGCCTCGCCTGGAGTCGGGAACGGGCACGCGAAAATTCGGAACCGGCTTCCCAGTCTAAACGGGTCCCGTGGCTAGGGAGTTCAAGGGTGCCAGAACGTGAAGGGCTCTTTTTGTTGCGTCGCATCAGGGACGAGGGGCTTAAGATGACTGAATCTGTATTCCCTACTCGACGTGACACTCACGGGCGCCTCCCGCCAACCCCTCCCCGGCGGTAACCAGCCCGGATCAGAGGCTTTATTGGCTGGTGCCCAGCCCGGTGCCCGGTATCAGGGATTTGATCTCGGCCTTTCACCGTCTCCTTTGGCCCCAGCGGAGGGGGACGGCGGAGGGGGCATCAAGGGGTTGATCAGGACGATCAAACGACGCCAGGGTGTTTTCCTTCTCACTTTTGGCTTGGTTTCCGGGGCGCTGGCCCTGAACACTTTGCGCCAAAGGATTTTTTCGCCTGTTTATGAGGGTGGATTTCAAATCCAGATCAGCAACCCTTTTGAAATGGAGGCTTCACGAGGTGGTGAAAGCAAGCTAGAAACCATTGCTCGGCAAACCCAAAAAAATGATGTTCCCAGTCTGATTGTACTGATGAGATCCCCTCTGCTTGTTAAGCCGGTGGCTGATCGGATGGGAGTTTCGATTAATGACTTGATTTCCAATCTTTCGATCGCTCCTGCCGGAAACGTTGAAGAGGTTTTAAATGTCAATCTACGGTGGCGCGATCCAGCTAAGGGACGTTTAATCTTAAATGAATTGTCTAAGGATTACACAAAATTTTCAAAGTCGCAGCGAGAGTCTACTCTAAATTCTGGGGTAGAATTTCTTGAGCAGCAAGCACCTAGGCTTCGCAACAATGTTACCAAATTAGAGGCTCAGCTTCTTGATTTTCGGCAAAAATACAACGTTTTGGATCCTAGCGGCTTAGCTGAAAAAATCGTGTCAAATCGAGACGATTTGGTAGCAAAATCTATGGCTCTGCAAGTCGAGCACAACGATTTAAAAAGCAAGCTTGCCTCCGTCCAGTCCGGACGCCTTAATTGGACACCCAGTGGAGCGCCGACGCCGATCCAGCAATTGGGCCGCCAAGGTACCGTGATTCCTGGAAGGAGTGATGCCAATGATAGCAATGAAATCGGGGCAGGACAAACCACTCCAAATGAGACTCTTGATGAGTTTGAACAGAAGCTTGCTAACGCTCGAGCTGTGTACAAAGATGATTCCCCAATCGTTCAATCCATACTCGCCCAACGCGATGCCATTCTCCCAGTTGTTCGAAAGCAGGCTACCGATGCGATCAAGGCACAATTATTTGCCAACGAATCCCAGCAGGATGAACTTAACCGGCAGATCTTGCTGTTGAATGAGAACTTCAAGAACAGCCCTTCTCTGATGAAAAAATATGAAGAGTTGGCTTCAAATCTAAAATCTGCTCGAGAAAATTATTCCAGTTATTTGATTGCTCGTGATAATTATCGGCTCCAGCGGGCCCGCTCCACCTCTCCCTGGCAAGTGATTGCTCCGGCGGAGTTTAACGAAATCCCTGTTGAACCAAATCTTCAAAGTAATTTGCTGCGCGCCCTGATGCTCGGTCTAGTTTCTGGCCTGGGTGCAGCGATCCTTCGCGAGCGTACTGACAACGTATTCCATACTCCGATGGAAACGGAAAGAGAATTGCAATTACCAGTTCTGGGTTTAATTCCTTATCTTCCCCTTGAGTCTGGGGTGGATGTTTCGACCAGTATATCCAAGATGAGCGCTAGTGAACGCTTTGCCATCAAGGAATCACTTCGCAGTTTGTTCACCACTTTCCGACTGCTTCGTTCCGATCGGGACATTCGCCTTGTCGCCGTGACTTCATCGACCCAAGGCGAAGGTAAATCGACAGCTGTCACCATCTTTGCTCGTACCCTTGCCGACCTTGGCCTCAAGGTTCTCGTGGTGGATGCTGATATGCGTCTCCCGATGCAGACCCGCTACCTCGGATTGGCTAATGGGGAGGGCTTTTCAACCATACTTACCAACTCTTCGGTGCCGTTGAAGTCATTGATTCAACCGATCCAAGATAATCTTGATATCTTACCCGCTGGGCCGAAACCGCCAGACCCAGCGAAATTGTTGAACTCAACCCGCGCCCAAGAAGTTGTCAATGAAATTCGCGCTCTCACTGAATACGATATGGTGCTGTTTGATGCTCCACCCTGTCTGATGCTCTCTGACCCGATTCTGCTTGGCGAAAAACTGGATGGGATTTTATTCCTCGTTGGTCTTGGCAAGGTTAGCCGTGAATTGGCTCCACAGGCCTGTCGCCGAATCAAGGCCACCGGTGTTGATGTGTTGGGGCTGATCTGTAATCAAGTGAACTTCCCAAGCCGCCTGAATGATTATGGTTATGAATATGGATACTACTACCACTATGCCTATGCCAATGACAGCGGTTCCTCTTCAACTTATGGCAAAAACGGTGAAGGACTTGGACGTTATGCCCGTGATGTTGGTAACTTGGTGCGCGGCTACCGTGATTCTTATGTCACAGATCGTTATATTAGCGACGGTAGTAGTGCTGCCGTTCAGCGTTACCATGAAGAGGGCGTCTCCCGCGAGTTGCGCCAGTCAAAGCTGAAGTCTGGTAATGGTAATGATGCTAATCAAGTCAATGGCACGGAGCCATCGGATCAGGCTAACCATCCGAAGGGATAGAATTTATTGGACAACAAATCTATCGGACTTCCCGTGAATTTTTTGCCGATTGTTGGTTGAAGTTGCTTCATTTCCGTCGCTGAGCTAGTCTCTAAATCTAAGCAGTCGATACCAATCTTGCTTGGTTATCTTTACATTGTTTTCAACAGCTGTTCAAGTTTATCCAAGTCGCTGAATATTGGAGAAGCGGATGGATGGCAGAGACGCACACGTTCTAAGGCCGTGAGCACATCAACTCCCTTAAGTCGGGCCACCAAACCAACGGCGACCAAGGGTGAACGTTCCCGTCCAGCAAAGCAATGCAGGTAGGTGGCCGGCTGCGATTCAATCACTGTCTCCGCTTGGAGCAGGGCCTTAGCGAGTTGCTCCGGTTTCATTAATTCTTGGCGCCGATGGTCCGGCAGGGATACCCGATCACATAGCCACGAATTAGGAGCAGTTGCAAAGATCTCTTCTTCGGGATAACAACAGCTGAATCGGCTTCTGAATCCCGCTTGTTCTAACTGCAGCCACTGCTCAGCTGTCTGGGGCATCGGACCGATCGCAAACTTGCCACTCTGGATCCAGCTGTAAATCAGTGGCCGGCTCTGCTGGGGAATTGTTTGTCTGGTAGCTGGAGTGTTTTGACGCAATAGACGATCAAGTAGACCCATGACACCTTCTTCGGAAAGTTGTAATAGTGGCTTCAAATTTGATGATCGGTCACAGGCTTGACTTGTTTGATCCTGATTGCAGAGCAGGTCGTAGAATCTTGAGTATACGTAGCCATGTTGAATTTTCGGTCAATGCAGGTAACTCCTTGGTGTTTTTAGCTTGAAGCAGAATGCATTCATAAGTTCGATTTGACTGCAGGCCAATAATAGACTTCAATCTTCTCCACCTGGATTGATTTGCACGGTCCACTAGTGCCGAAAGTTCTTCTCTTGTCACGCCAAAATCCATTGACGCTTGACTCTCTTGGACAAGGCAGGTTTGCAGTGCTGGTTGGCTTGAAACAAGACCGATGGCATAGGGGGGCGGGCCAGCTGACAGTTGTCTTTGTTTGAGCTGCAGCTCAGGGTGACTTGTTGATAGGAATGCAGTCTGAAAGTTAAACCGTTTACGCGCCTTTCCCCTCATCAGTCTGAGTTCAAGTCCATCATCAAGAGAATACCCGATGACGGCTGATGTGGCGAGCTCTGCACTGCGTTTGGCTGCCAATGGTTTGAGTGGAGTTGCACGGAGGCCGGCCGCATTCAATGTTTCCGTAATCGCTTGTTGATTCAGTGGTCTGGCCTCGGGCCAGCGGGGCCAGATCAATGATTTTGTGGCGGCAACAGAAGCAATTGCCGCTAGGATGGAATAGATTAAACGTAATTGCTTCTTGCTGACGATCCGATCATTCATGATGGGATGTCTGGTCATGGAGAACTGCAGGCAGTGGGGGGAGCTCTCGCTCTAACAATCGCATGTAGAGAATACCGAAAATGAACACAGAAAAACCTGAAAAAACTAATGATCCAATGCTGTCATGAAAGAAGCTAAACAATCCGCTGCCCTTACCATTGCCATTGGCCACGCAGAGGGCCAGGATGGCAATCCGTATGGTGTTACTTGCAAGGCCGATCACAGGAGCAAGGGAAAAAACAATGACGCGGCTTAGAAAGGACCTTAGTGGAAAGGCAAGCTGGAAGATCACAGCGATGCAGATAACCTGTGCAATCATGTCAACACCATTGCATGCCGGCAAGACCTCAACTCCCCCGGTCGGCATAAGAACGGTTTTATTGCGTACAATATTCTCGAATCCCAGGATGCCAAGCCAGAAGCCACTCAGGTGTGCGGTTAAAACACTCAATGGACCATCGGGAATCAGCTTCATAACCACGTTGAATGCTGGAAGCATCAGCAAACAAAGGAGCGAGTCGCGAAATCTTCCAATTCCTTTGATAGGTTCACATAGCAGGGCTAAAGCGATGCAACCAATCAGAGGTAAGATGAAAATCATCCCATCCCAATGCAGGATGATCGATGTGCGAGCGATTACCCAGCTCAGAAGAGTCGTTCCAGCGATCAAGCCGGTCCATTGAGGGTTTGGGTCCAGCGTTTCTAGTTGGTCTTCCAAGCAGATCAAAGCCCCTCCCCAGATCAAGGCTGCAAACACCGTGATGTTTTCATCCTGACTGCTTTGGAAGGCAGCCAGATTTTGTGTGGCCACAGCCGCTGTCAGCAGAAGCCATAAATTGCGGGGCGTTGCAGGTGGTATGGCCGGAATTTTGGCCTTAAGACCTGGCGGAATATGGCTTAATAGTTGAATCATGGAGCAGTAGGTAGCTTGGGGGAAGCGGGGTGGGTTGTATCTGGTGCTAGTCCGTTTACATTAGCTGCAGCGGTTGTTAGTTGCATCTTCATGTCTTTATTGTATTCAGGAACCAGCCTCGACAGCGCCATTATTGTAGCTTGCTCATCCCATCGGTCCAAGGCCTCTTCCAGGGCTTCAACCATGGGCCTTAGCTCGGAACTGCTGTGGTTGGGTTCTTTGGCTTTTCGAATCAGGGGGTGTTGGGTGGCTTCATCGCGAGCGCTGATCAGAAGTTCTTCGTAAAGTTTCTCGCCAGGCCGTAAACCTGTGTATTCAATCGCGATGTCGCCATTGGGATTCAGTTCGTCCCTGACACGAAGACCAGAAAGTTCAATCATCTGGCGTGCCAATTCAGCAATTCTCACCGGTTCTCCCATATCTAGTAGAAAGAGTTCGCCGCCCCGGGCCATACCGGTTGCCTGTAGCACCAGCTGCACGGCTTCGGGAATCGTCATGAAGTAGCGCGTTATCGCTTGGTGGGTCACGGTGATTGGCCCTCCTTTGGAGATCTGCTCATGGAAGAGGGGGATCACTGATCCTGAAGATCCAAGAACGTTTCCGAATCTCACCATCGCCATCACCGGTTGCCGGCCAGCCAGATCTGCGGCCGCTGCCTGAATCAGCAGCTCACACACCCTCTTGCTCGCTCCCATGGCATTGGTTGGCCTGACGGCTTTGTCGGTGGAAATCAGCGTGAGACGCTCGATATCAGCCTCGATGGCCGCTTGAATCACCGATTTTGTTGCGCGTAGGTTGTTTGCAATCCCAGCGCAGAGATTGGCTTCAACCAGTGGCACATGTTTGTATGCAGCTGCGTGGAAAATGGTTTGTACTTGATGCTCGCGACAGATGAGTGTCAATCTGTTTGCATCTGACGCGTCGCCAAGGATTGGTCTGATTTCAATGCCTGATTTCTGAGAGCTCAGCTCTTTATCAATGCTGTAGAGAACGTATTCATTCAAGTCAAGCAACAGTAGTTTTCTGGCTCCTAGAGCGAGGATTTGTCTGCATAGCTCACTGCCGATCGAGCCACCAGCCCCGGTCACGAGTACGCATTTCCCTTTAACGCTTTCCTGGAGGAGATGCGATAGAGGTTTGCTTGGTTCCCGACCTAGCAAATCTTCAATGAGCACCGGTTGGATGTCGCTCACGATTCGTTGACCGTTTGCCAACTGTGCAAGGGAAGGGATCGAGAGCACTTCCAAGCCGAGATGGCTGAGCTGATCGACCAGAAGTCTTTTCCGCTCCCTGGATAGGGAGGGCATGGCTAGCAAAACTTTGTTTAAACCATGATCCTTGATCAGGGCATGTAGACGGGTTGGACTGTGAATTTTGAGATTCTGGAGTGTTCTTCCATGGAGCTGGGTGTCGTCATCGAGGAATCCGATAATGCGAAAGCGGCGATCACTGCGAATGGCATTCAATAAATTCATGCCTGAATGGCCTGCCCCATAGATTAAGGTTGCATCCGTCTCATCAGCAGGAATGCGTTTGCTGCTATCGCGCTCTAACTGGCGAACTAGAACATCCCGCAGCACTATGCGGCTGCAAATCGCCCCCCCCGAGAATAACAACAGATACAACATCCAGAAGGAACGCGGCGGTTGTGCGCCGCCCAGAAGTGTGTTCGCCATCAACAAAACCAGCACCATTACCACGCCACGGGGGATTAAGCCGTAAAGCGAATGGCTACCGGCGTAGCGGGTGAGTCCCCGGTACCAACCGGAGAACAGCAACACGGGTAGCCCGCTGACAAGAGCCAGCCAAGGTAGCCAAGGCACGGAAGCGACAGTGGCGCTCAGGGTTTCCTTTTCGTGCAGGCGGAGGGCGAAGGCTCCATAAAACGCTGCCAGGATCAAAAGACCGTCAAAGGTCACCAAATACGTGCGCCGGATCAGCACCGTGTTGGCCAGCCTTGAACAGAGCCAGCGACGGCTGCGGGCAGCGATTCCGGCCGGCGCATCGGAAGAAAGGGCAGGGCGCTTCGGTGGGGAATGGTTGGGTGGTGAAGACAGCTTAGAATTCATTTTGCTGTTCTCGTTATCTGGCGATGGGGGCAAAATGCTGGGTTGGTACTCACTCAGTCTCCAACTCCTTGAAAATCTTCATACCTAAAACATCTAGAATTCGAAAGTTAAGCACTTTCTGGTGCAGGCTTGGCGGCTGGAAAGTATTCGCTGCCGAGGAGCCATCCAAATAAATGCGTCATTTCAGCACTTTACCCCGTTTTCGCCTCATCTTGGAAAGAAACGGCTTGGTTGCGCTCCATCCACAGCGCGATGAGCATTTCAGCGCCGATCAAAGGGATCAGTGTCGCAGCGTTTCCGAACGGTCGTGCCAATGCAAGGAGCGTGGTGGCACCTCCGTACACAAATGCAACCTTCGCATGGGGCCAGCCTCCACGCTGCAGCCTTTGGAACAGATGCAGGCGGTGGGCCTGGAACACGGGCTGGCCTGCCCGCAGCCGGCGTAGCACGCAGATCAGGGCATCTCCCAGCAGTGGGAAGCTCACCAGCAGCAAGGAGATGGCCTCCCACGGACCAGGTTGCTGCAGCACCATGCCTGCAAACACAGCCCCGATCCAGGTGCTCCCTACATCACCCATGAACACCTTGGCCGGACTCCAGTTCCAGGCGAGGAAGCCCAGCAAGGCCCCGGCCACGGGCCAAAGTCCGACCGAGGCCATCAGCACGATTCCGCACAGGGCTACCAGACCGTCGAGTCCATCCATGAAGTTGGTGAAGTTGATCACTGCCGTGATCGCCACCAGAACCAACGGCAGGGCCCAGATCGGCAGCGGCACGGCCGCCATTGCTACCAGCACGCCCGCCGTAGCGACCTGGGCCGCATAGCGCCAAACGGCAGGCAGGTCAAAGCGATCATCCAGCAGGCCGACCAGGGCCAGGGGACAGCAGATCAGGGGGATCCAGGAACTTGTGCCTGCCCCTAGGGCGAGGCTGAGCAGGCTGCCGACCAGTACGAACACCACACCGCCGCCCCGGGGGGTGGGAATGCGGTGGGAGCTTCGGGCGTTGGGCTGATCGAGCAGCCGCCTCCTCAGCCATGGGATCAACATCCACAGCAACAGCCAAGTCAGCAATGCAGAGACCACCGTTGCGATCAGTGGGAGGGGAGGGATCGGCTGCTGCTGCAGATTGGCCGCCATTGTCATGACTCTCCCAGGGAGCGGCTGGGGGGATGCCAGGCCAGCGGGGCCACGGGAAACGGTTCTGGCTCGATGCCTAGCAGGGAGTGGACGGGGGTGAAGCCGGCCAGGTTGGCCTCCATCCTGAGCACGGCCTCAAACCCCTTGGCTGTGATCGGCAGCAGGGGGGCGGCCAGCAGGTGGAAGAGGCCCGTGGGCAGGGGCAGCAGTCGGCAACGCCCGGCTCGATCGAGCGGATCGCGCTGCCTGGCCGCCTGTTGAAGGCGTTGCAGCATGGTGGTGTAGGAAAGGGTCTCATCACCGCCGAGGGCGATGCGGAGGCTGGCCGAGTCCGCCGGCTCCCTGGCCGCGCTATCCGCCAGATGCAGGGCTGACGCGGCGAGTTGGCGGCCATGGATCGGCTGGCGCTTCCCGGTTTCAGCTGGCAGCGGCAGGAGAGGCAGCCGCCGCATCATCTGCAGCAATCTGCTGAGATTCTGATCACCCCGGTCCCCAGCCTGCCCGTAGATCAAGGTCGGCCGCAGGATGCGGCAAGGAATGGCGGCCTTCGCGCAGGTGGCCTCCAGGCTGTCCTCGGAGTGCAGCAGCCGCTCCACCAGGCGTCGATCCTCACGGTTGGCGGCAAAGCGCTTGGTGATCACCGAGGACGAGGAGCAGGCCACGACCGCGGCAAGCGGCAGACGCCGCCCCAGGCCGCCAAGGGAATCGTGGAGGGCAGCTAGGAAGGGGGCCAGCAACCAGATCGGTGCGAAGCTCACCAGTAGCGCGTTCTCCGGCAGAGCTTCCGGGCTGGGGAGGGAGGTTCCGTTGAGGTCGATAGCGAGAAAGCTTTCGCCCGGCCAGCCCTGGGGTGGCCTCCTTCCAGCCACCACCACCGGCCTTCCGGCGGCTAGTTCCAGACAGGCGGCTCCTGTGGCGGTGGTGGCCCCGAACAGCAGGATTGGATGGGTGGTTTCCGTCATAGCTCGATTGAAGCGGTTTCAAAGCGGCTGATGATCCGTTGCCCGTAGCGCAGCAGAAACGGCACGGGCCAGAAGGCCCCAAAGGCCCGCCGGTAAGCCCGGCGCACCTCAGCCAGGCGTTGTCGGGTCTGCTGGCCGCTCACGCCACCGTCGCCCATGTGGACCAGTTCGAGGTCGCTGCGGCACACCTCCAGATCCGGATGGGTGGAGAGCTGCAGAAAGTAGTCGAGGTCTGCGGAAAGCCGGAAGCCTTCTGCGTAGTGATTCAGTTTGGCCCTGGCACCCGGTCCGACCAGGGTGGCCTGATGGGGTGGCGTGGACCCCCAAAGCAGGGAGCGGCGGTAGGAGCGGCGCCATTGGAAGCTGGTGGTTCGGGTAGGTCTCGGTGGGACGTTGGGCTCTAGGCGGAAGTAGCGCCCACGGCAGACCAGCAGGTCGGGGATCGGGCCCCGCCGATTGCATTCCACCAGGCTGATTGCGGCCTGGTCCAGCACTTGGGGACCGGCCGCCCAGTCGTCGCTACCCCAGAACAGGAGCCAGTCGTTGGGCCCCGCCAGTGCGAATCCCTGGTTCATGGCGCCGAAGATGCCGGGGTTTTGGGCGCTCTGCTCCAACCAACGAAAGCGATGGTCGCCAAGGCAGAGGCTATCGAGCCAGGCCCGGTGCTCGGCGCCGCTACCCCCGTCGATGAACGTGACCTGCCAGCTGCCCTCGGTCTGGGCCTGGAGTGAGTCCACCAGCCGTGGCAGCAGCCGGTAGGAATCGCGGGTGGGCACGATCAGATGGATGGGGAAGCGGCCGGCTGGCGCTGCGGATACCCCGCTTGGACCGCTGGTCGACGCCGCACCCATCAGCCCCGCCTGCGGATCAGCACCGGGCCGAGCACCAGCACATCCATTTTGGTTCGCAGGAAGCAGTCAAGCGCCTGGCCCGGGGTGCAGACGATCGGTTCGTTCTCATTGAACGAGGTGTTGAGCACCATCGGCACGCCGGTGTGCGCCGCGAAGGCGCGGATCAGGCGGTAGTAACGGCCATTGCCGGCCTCGCTGACGGTCTGGAGCCGGCCGGTGCCATCCACATGGGTCACCGCTGGAATGAGAGTCCGCTTCTCTTCCCGGATCGGGTACACCTGCATCATGAACGGCACGTCACCGTCGCGCTCAAACCATTCCGGCACTGCTTCCCTCAGCACCGATGGCGCGAAGGGGCGGAAGGATTCGCGCCGTTTGATCTTCAGATTGAGGATGTCCTTCATGTCTGCCCGGCGCGGATCGCCGAGGATCGAGCGGTGCCCAAGGGCGCGTGGGCCCCACTCCATCCGTCCGTCGAACCAGCCGATCACCAGTCCATCGGCGATGGCGGCGGCCACCTGGTCACACAGCTGGTCATCGGCTGGGCGTTCGATCGTGCAGCTCGCCAGGGCTGCGGTACGGGTCGGGTCGGCCAGAAGAGCTTCGATGGCCGGAGCGCTGGCTTCGCTGCCCAGGTAGGCGTTGAGCATCGGTTGGCTGCGGGGATTCCCCAGGCCATGCCAGACCTCGAGGGCCGCGCCAAGGGCCCCTCCTGCATCTCCGGCGGCCGCCTGCACATACACCTGACGGAACGGTGTGGCCACGGTGACCTTGCCGTTGGCCACGGAATTGGCGCCGCAGCCCCCTGCGATGCAGAGGTGGTCGGTGGGATGGCGGAGATGCAGGGCGTTCAGGAGGTGGAAGAAGGCCTCCTCGTACATCACCTGGGCTGAACGGGCGATGTCCTTGTGGTGTTGCTCGAGGGGCTCATCCGGTCGGCGGGCCGGGCCCAACAGGGTTTCCAGGGCCGGGCTCCAGTGCTGGCCAACGGTGGGGATGCCGTTGCTCCACTGGTGGGGCAGATTCTGGCCGGCGTGCTGGAACCAGCGCAGGTCGAGGCGGTAGGTGCCGTCCTCCTGGAGCCGCACGATGCGACGCATCTCCTCCATTCGGGTCGGCTGGCCATAGGGCGCCAGCCCCATCACCTTGTATTCATCCCCGTAGTGGGGAAATCCCAGATACTGGGTGATGGCGGTGTAAAAGGCGCCAAGGGAGTGAGGGAACCAGATCTGGCCATCGATCGCCAGATCGGTGCCGCTGCCGTAGCCCCAGGCGCCGCTCGAGAAATCGCCGAAGCCATCCACCGACACCACGGCGGCCTCGGGATAGGGAGAGGCGTAGAAGGCGGACGCCAGGTGGGCGCGGTGGTGCTCCACGAAATGGAGCTGGGCCCGGATCGACTGCCCGGGGAAGGCACTGGCGAGCTGCTCGGCCAGGCCGGCCCGTTCCCGCTTGTTGCGCCAGCGGGCCAGCAGGAAGCGCGGATCGGGGCGGGAGGCTGCTGTGTAAATCAGTTTGCGCAGCCTGTGGGCGCCCGGCAGGGAGTTGATGGCGATGTGATCGAGATCACCGATCGTCACGCCCGCGTCGGCCAGACACCAGGTAATCGCTTCGGAGGGGAAACCGGCCCAGTGCTTGATGCGGCGGAAGCGCTCCTCTTCCGCCGCAGCGATGATCTCTCCATCGCGCACTAGGGACGCGGCAGCGTCGGCGTGAAAGGCGTTGATCCCGAGAATGAGGGTCATAGTTGGGGAAGATCGATCGCCAAGTGGTGGCGGAGCCAGCTCTCCAGAACCATGAGGTTCCAGCGGCGGTACCAAGGCCGCAGATCCAGGCCCGCCGGGGTGGAGGGTACCCGCAGAGCGAGGGGAGATTGTGGGTTGTCCAGCCAGAGCTGGAAGGGGAACCGGAATCCTTGTTTGGGTCGGTTCGTGAACCAGGCTGGTAGTTCGTGAATGCTGGCCTGCAACAGCGCCTTGCCTGGGGCCAATCGAAGCGAGGGCACGATCGGCGCGATCTGTCCCTGAAGCGTCGCGTCCACATAGGGAAGGCGCAGCTCCAGGGCGGTGGCCATCGCCATCACATCACTGTCCGGCAGGAGTTGATTGCGCAGATAGCGGCTGCCCTCTAGCCAGGCTACGGATTCGGCCAGATCCAACCCATCCGGGGGAGCTTCGCCGCCAGCTTCGATGGAGATTCCCTGCGGCGAAGGCAGGCCCCAGTGCCGCATCAGCGCCGCGACCTCCGGGCTGGTGAACTGCCCCCGCAGGCAGCGGTGGGCGGCCTGCAGGGAGGGGGCGCCGCGGAGCAGTTCCGCTAGCCGTTGTCGTTTCTGCTCCCTTCCCCCCGGGCTCCGGCTCAGGGCGGCCGCCGCCAGGGGGCCGAGCGGCCCCAGGCGGCGGCGCCAGCGATGCAGCCGGGGAACTGTGCGGAAACTCGGATAGCCCCCAAACAATTCATCCCCCCCGAGACCGGAGAGGGCAACCTTCAGCCCCCGCTCACTGGCCAGCCGGGAGACACACCAGGTGTTGAAGCCGTCGATGGAGGGTTGGTCCTGGCTGGAGAGAAAGTCGGGGAGCCAGGAGCGGGCCTGGTCGGCGCGCAGGGTCAGGGGTGTGTGCTCCGCCCCGAACAGGGCCGCGATTTGCGCTGCCGGCTCAGATTCATCGAACCCCTCGCTACCGGGGTCGTCGAAGCCGATCGTGAACGTGTGAAGGCCGGGGGGCGCAAGAGCCAGTAGGGCTGCCGAATCCAGGCCGGCACTGAGAAAAAGGCCCACCGGAACATCGCTCACCATATGGGCCGTTACCGACTCCCGCAAAGCGGAGCGGGTCAGCTGAAGGGCAACCTCCCGATTGTTGATGGGAGCCGGGCGGTTGGTGACTTCCTCCTTCTGCCCGATGAGCAGGCTTTCCGGCAGGGGCCACCAGGGTTCAATGCGGCTCGTGCCCGCCTGCCACTGGAGCCAGTGGCCGGCTTCCAGCCGCTTTACCCCGGCCACCAGGGTTGCCGGTTCGGGCACCGAGCCGCTGACCAGGTAGGCGGCGATGGCCTCAGGGTCGGGTCGCCGGGGGATCCTGTCGCTGGCTAGCAGGGCCCGCAGCTCCGATGCAAAGGCCAGTTCCCCGGAGGGGCCTTGCCAGATGTAAAGGGGTTTGATGCCATGGGGATCGCGGGCCAGGAGTGCGCTCCCCTCCTGGGTGTCCAGCAGGCAGAAGGCGTACATGCCACGCAGATCGGCCAGTCCGGAGCGACCACGCCGGGCCATCCAACGCAACAGCACCTCGGTGTCGCCGCTGCCCCGGAACCGTTCGCCCTCGGCCTCCAGCCGCTGGCGCAGGTTGGCGTGGTTGTAGATCTCGCCGTTGAACACCAGTTGCCAGCGGCCGCAGGGGGAGGCCATCGGCTGGTGGCCGCTGGGGGAGAGATCGAGGATGGCCAGACGCGTCTGCACCAAGCAGGTGGTGGCGTTCTGCCAGGTGCCTGCATCGTCGGGGCCCCGGTGGGCAATGGCGGGCCGCACCCGCTCGGCGAAGGAGCCCGGCTCGGCGCCGAGCAGGCCCGCAATGCCGCACATCAGTTTGCCTCCATCTGGGGAATGGCCACATGGGGCCAGGTGGCCTTCAGCTGGCGGCTGAAGGTGGCCCGGGCGGCGGCGGTGCTGGCGTGATCGGAGACCCACTGATGCGCACCATGGGCCAGCCGCTGCCGCTGCGGCCGGTCCGCCGCGATGGCGGCGATGGCAACGGCCAGGGCCTGGGGATCAGCATCCACCAGCTGGCCGGTAAGGCCCTCCAGCACGAACTGCTCCGGTCCGCCGCAGCGGGTGCTCACCACCGGAACGCCGCAGGCCATCGCCTCCAGGGCCGCGATGCAGAGCCCCTCCTGGTGCGAAGGGATCACGAACAGGTCGAGGCTGCGCAGAAGCTGTGCCAGCCGTCCCGGTTCGAGGGGGGGATGGCACCGGACCAGAGGCTCGATCCCACGCTGCCGCAGTCGGGGTTGCAGGAGGGTTAGGTCCTTTTCGCCGGCGAGATGAAGTTCCACCGGGGCGCCCTGCCGATGCAGCAGCTCCACGGAATCCAACAGCAGCTCGATGTTCTTGCGCGGATCGCCATAGCGGCCGGCGAAGCCGATCCGCCAGGGCACCACGGCCGCTGGGTCTGGGGAGAAGGTGGTGCTGTCGACCGGCATCAGCAGCACACCTGCCATGGGGTGTCCGGCCACCTGGCCAAGGGCGTCGGCGGTGTACTGGCTCAGGGCCAGGATCCGGCCCTCGGGAGCTCGGAGCACCTGCCGTTCCAGCCGGCGCAGCACCGGACCGTTCAGACCGCGATCCAGAAGGCGGCGGGGCAGGCTGAAGCCCCGCACCCGGTTGGCGCGATCCGCTTCCCAGGGGGTGGCCACCCAGGCCAGGAAGGGCAGGCCAAGACGGGCATAGGGCAGCGCGCAAAGGGGGTTACCGGTCACCGAGAGATGCAGCTGGCAGCTGGCGATCCGGTCGCGCCAGGCCCGCCGTGGCAGGTAGTGGGTGAACTCCAGCTCCGGCAACCAGCTGCCCAGGGCATGGGCCTCGTGGTTGCCGTAGGCCCGTTGATCCAGTGCTCCTGGACGCCTGCCGCTCGCCACGGCATACAGCGGCACGGAGAGGGCTGGATGCTGGCTCCAAGGTGCGTACCAGGCATACACGGGCTCGATGTCGAGCTCCTCAAGCAGCTGCGTGATGCAGCGGGTCATGGTGGGCACGCCACCATCGATCGGTTCGATCGTGCTGATCAGGGCCCTCAGCCTTGCGCCGCTCATCCCTTGAGGAAGTCGAACAGCTCGCGGTTCTCCCGCACCCAGCGGATCAGGTCGCGCACGCCATCGCTGACGCCAATCTGCGGCGCCCAGCCCATCAGCTCCCCAGCCTTGCGGATGTCGCAGACGAACACGGGTTGGTCCCCTGGCCGGGTCGCCCCCGTGCGGGGGGTGAGGGTGATGTCCAGTTCCTCTTGCAGGAAACCGAGCAGATCGCGAAGGCAGAGGGTGTTGGTTGGCCCTCCGCCGATGTTGAAGGCCTGGCCGCTCACCACACTGCGGTGGTTCCAGGCGGCCTCATAGGCTCGGGCCAGATCTTGCACATTGAGCACATCGCGGGTCTGCCAGCCGTCGCCGTAGAGGGTGATCGGTTTATCCAGAAGGGCGGCGATGCTGAACCAGGCCACCCACCCCTGATCTTCGATGCCGAATTGGCGGATGCCGTAGATGCAGGATTGGCGGAAGCTGCAGGTCTGCAGGTCGTAGATGCGGGCGTAATCGATCGTGTATTGGTCGGCCACCCCCTTGGAGCAGCCGTAGGGGGAGTGGAAATCGAGGGGCTGGTGCTCGGGGACCCCGAGCGGCAGATCCGCGAACACATAGCCGTGTTCTCCCCTCACCACCGGCACCGTTTCCATGCCGCCGTACACCTTGTTCGTGGAGGCGTAGAGCACGAAGGCCTCCGGCGCCCGCAGCCGCACGGCCTCCATCACGTTGAAGCTGCCCAGGGCATTGATTTCGAAATCTTCCCGGGGGTTGGTGTAAGAGGTGGTCACGGCCACCTGGGCGGCCAGGTGCAGCACCATGTCGGGTTTGCGCTCGCTGATCACCGCGGCTAGGGGCTCGAAATCGCGGATGTCCACTTGATGGAAGTCAATCTCGGGGCGCTGCTCCAGCAGCCAGGCCAGATTCTTTTCAGTTCCCCGACGGGACAGGTTGTCCACGATGCTCACGGTCCAGCCTCTGGAGGCGAAGTGAAGGGCGGCATTGGTGCCGATGAAACCGGCGCCGCCGGTGATCAGGATCGAAGCCATCAACCAGGACGGAGGGATTGGGGAAGAAACCAGGCGAGCGTAAGCCGCCTGGTAGGCGATCTCTCGCTCATGTCCTGGAATCGGATGTTCAAGTGGGCTCTGCGGAAGCGGTTGCGGCCTCGGCGATATTGACCTTCCGTCTCCGTGCCTCGTCCAGCATGAGCACCAGCAACAGTTCGGCGTAGGTGCGCTGCAGTGCGTAGATCAGCCCCGCTCGGCCGTCGAGCAGCCCACCGCGCAGCAGCAGGCAGAAGGTGATGGCTGCCAAGGGCGACAGTGGGGTGTGTTTGCGGAGCCGGTCCACCCAGGACAATCGGTGGCTGGGGGTGCCGAGCAGATTGGCGGCCTCGATCTGCAGGTACTTCTGCTGGGAGGCCAGCCAGCGCGCCAGCGGCTTGCGGTCGTCATGGAGAAGGGGGACAGGCAGCGGAGCCACTTCGCCCTCGATCACCACCCGGTGCCCATGGCCCTCATCGCGGTAGCGTCCCCTCAAGGTGCGATACAAGCAGGTTCGAGGGGGTAACAACGATCCCCGCAGCGGCCGGCCATCGATGCAGTAGCGAAAGGGGAGGCTGAAGCCCGCGAGATGGTCCCGGTCGGCCCGCTCCAGCAGGGATTGCATTGAGCGGGCTAACTCCGGGGGAACGCCGTAGTCGGCATCGAGGCTGAGCACCCACTCGGTGCTGATGCGATCAAGCCCGAAGTTGCATTGTTCGGCGAAGCTGTCGAACCGTCGGTGCAGAACTCGCACGTTGGGGTGGGCCGCCAGCACCTCAAGGGTTCCATCGGTGCTGCCGCTGTCGATGACGAGAATATCGTTCAACCAGTGGAGGGCAGCGAGGGTGCGGCCGATGTTGGCGGTCTCGTTCCAGGTGAGCAGGAGGGCCGTGAGGGGGAGCGATGGGGCCCTTACTGCGGAGGAGTAGCCCGACGCCTCTAGGGGCAACGGATTGGAGGTCATCTCATCGAACAGCGGGGAAGGACATGCCGGTGGTCGGGGGCTGGGATTGCAGGTAGGCAAGCTGGGCCTGCTGACGAGCGATCAGGGTGGGCACGGCAAGAAAGGATCCGAAGCAAATGCCAAGCAGGATCAGAATGAAGGGATCGGAGTAAACCTGTGCGGCCGTAAAGAAGAACACCACGTTGGCGAGGCCGAATGCCACAAGGCCAAGCAACAGGAAGGCCAGGCGGGGTTCCAGCAGGGTGAGTAAGCGGAAGTTACGACGAAAAGTTAGCAAAAATAAGGCAACGAGTACGATCCCTACAACCAGTCCGGGCAGGCCTAATTCGGCCACGATTCTGCCGCCACCCCCTTCCGATACATAACTGAGGCTCTGAATGCTCCGTCGGACCGCCTGGGCGCTGTCGCTGAACTTGATGTTGCCCAGATTGGCCCCAGCCCCCACCCCCAGCCCCCAGCCCTGGGAGACGTCGAGTGCTCTCAGCAGAGCTCCAAGGCCTTGCGTCTGAAAGCGGTCAAACAGGTCGTCCTTGGCGCTCAGGGATCGATTCAGGTAGCGGTCGAAGGAATCTCCCTTGGCCGTGATCAGAAAGAGCGCATAGGCCCCGTAGGCCATCGCGGATCCCCCGAGCACGCTGCTGATCACCCTCTCTCGCGAGGCTGGGGAAGCCCTGCGGCTGAATAGCAGCAGGTAGAAGGCTGTGAATACCAGCACTAGCACCAGCGCTTTACGGCGTCCTGTGGGGATCGTGAGATAGGCGAAGGCTGCGGCCAGCAAGAATAGAAGCAACTGCGTATCACGTCGTTGGGAACTCACCGCCATAACGATGGAGAAGCAGGCTCCTGCGGCGAGATGCCAGGCAGCCACCTCGCTGGTGCGCCACAGGCCCGAAACCCCTGAGGCGGAAAAACCCTCAAAGGTGATTTGAATTCCCTCGCCCACCTCTTGAAAGAAAATGCTATCAAGACCTCGGAAGTCGAGCCAGGCTGATATCGCAAATAGACTGCATAAAGCTAGGTATGTGATGATCACTTTTTGCAAGGCTTTGGGACTGCATCCCACCTCGTAGCCTGCCCAGATGGCCACGGCGGGGGCCATGTAGAAGGCGAAGCCCAGACCCATGAGTCGGATGTCTCCGAAGCGGAGAAAGGAATTCATCGCCTGGGCCGCGATCACGAGGAAGTAGATGGGAATCCATTCAAGGATTTCCGGCACGGTCCAGAACATGCTGCGCAGGTCAATCCTTCCCTGTTTCTTCTCATAGATCACCAGGGTGGTCAGCGCGAAGGCAAGCAGCACCAGGCCCACGAACGTGCTGGGTTGGTCCGGTGTGATCTTCCGGATTGGATCCTGCAGAAAACCGATCACCACAGTGATAAGCAATCCTGCTCGCCAGTTGCCATCCAGCAGGACCAAGGCGAGGCTGCCGAACATCAGAACCAGGAACAGCGATGTCATCGACGGGCTACGGGGGGGATGGCGCGGAGGGAGCGGCGTTGCGGCGATTCGCTTTCACGATGTCGGCATAGTGGGTCTCCAGGGCCGAGGCGATGGCTGGCCAGGCCAGCCGCTGCTCCGCAAGGCTACGGGCAGCCAAACGGGTGGCAGGGCTGGGGCCCCCAATGGCTTGCGCCAGGGTGCAGGCCAACTCCGGAGGGGTGCTGGCACAGACCAGGCCGGCTCCGGCCGTTGCCACCAATTCCGACACCGCCACCTCGGGCGAGAGGATGGCCGGGGTGCCGGCCGCCAGGGCTTCGGCCACGGCGATGCCGAAATTTTCAGCCGCCGAGGGCAGCACCAGCCAGTCGGCATCCGCCAGCTCCTTGTCCTTGCCTTCACCCTCCACCTGCCCCAGCCACAGGCAGCGCTGGCCCAGGCCGAGCGATTCGGCCTGCCCATGGAGCTGGCGCTCGTAGCCGGGTTCACCCCGGCCGGCGATCCGAAGTTCCCAGGAAGCATCGGGCCGTTGTTGGTTGAGCAGGGCTAGCGCTTCCAGCAGGCGATCGAGTTGCTTCTTGGGATGCAGCCGTGAGAGGAACAGAAATCGGGTGGTGCGATCGGTGAGGTCACTCCCTACTTGGGCTCTGCGGTTGGTTTGGTTGTTCAGCTGCACCCCGAGGGGGAGCACCAGAGCCGGGGGCAGCAGGCCGAGCGCTGCCACCTCATCCCGTTCAGCCCCGGCGGTGAAATGCAGGGCGGCAGCCCCATTGAGGTTGCGCTCCTCGATCAGCCGCAGCATCCAGATCTTGCGGGAGCGGCTCTGGGCGAGGCTCCAGGGACTGAGCTGTCCGATCGTCCGCACCAGGTAGGGAACGCCGGCGTGGCGGGCCTCACGCATGGCCCAAGTGGAGGGAAACGAGAAGATCGCATGCACGTGGAGCAGGTCGTAGTCGTGGAGATGGACTTTCAGCCACCTCACCAGACCGGGGCTGAAGGCGAACTCCCGCAGGGCGTGAACGGGGGGACTCCAGCGCGGAAAGGCAATCAAGGGAATGCCCTGGCGGTCGATCCACTTCCCGGTGGGCAGCGAGGCATCCACACCCCGACCATCGTCATTGGTGGTGAGGATCGAGGCGTCGACGCCCCGCTGGCGGAGGGCAGCCACCATGTCCAGCACCGCCTTGCTCGGTCCACCCCGGAGAGGGCTGATCGAGGGGATCACATGGAGAACTCGAAGGGGCGGCTTCATCGGTCTGGCGGAGCCGGCGATCGTCCGATCACCCGCATCACCCCGGCCCGGATGCCAGCTGCGGCAGCTTCCACTGTGAAGGCTCTCTCCACCAGCTGCTGGCCTGCCTCCCCCATCCGGCGGCTGGCTTCCGGATCCCCTGCCATGCGCACCAGGCAGGCCGCTAGCGCCCCTGGATCGCCACAGGGGTAGCTCAGGCCGGTCTTCCCTTCGATGATCAGGTCCTCCCGGCAGCCCACCAGGTCGCTCACCACGGCCGGCAGGCCGCAGGCCATGGCCTCATTCACCACCAGCCCCCAGGTTTCGCCGTGGTCGGAGGGAAGAACCAGACAGTCGCTAGCTGCATAGGCCGAGGCGATCGCGGATTGGTTGAGGAAGCCGGCAAAGCTCACGGGCAGGTCATGGGCGGCCGCCTGAGCGCGGCAGGCCTCCTCCAAATGCCCACTGCCGACGATCAGAAGGTGAATCGGGCGGTGGCCCGTTGGCGCTTGCTGCTGGAGCAGTCTCATCGCCTCCAGCAGATCCTGGGGCCGTTTTTTCTTCTGAAGTTTGCCCGCGAAGAGGAAGCAGAAGGCTCCCTCCGGGATCCCCCAGCGCTGGCGCAGGGCCTGGCGTTGGTTGCGTTGCTCGGCGGCCTGGGCGGCGAAGCTGGCGTTGTCGATGAAGTGGGGAGAAGGGATCAGTCGATTCTCGGGCACACCATTGCTTCGGTACCAGCGGGCATTCGCCTGGCCCACCGGCAGCCCCACCGCCACGCCCCGGAAGAGGACGCCGTAGATCCGGTTGAGCAGCCAGGAGCGAGGTCTGAGCCCATTGGAATCCATCCGCAGGATCACCGGGATCCGCAGTAAACGCGCCACCAGATGCAGCTGCACCAGGCCCAGGAAATGCCATCCCGTCAGGAAGATCGCGTCCGGCCGCTGCCGGGAGGGGCCCCAGCCCAGTTCCATCAGCGGGTTGGTCAGCCACACCCCGGAGTAGCCGCTGGTGATGCCCCGGCCGCGGCCGCTGCGGACCTGGCGCCAGCGGTAGCCCTCAAGCAGGGGCACATCCCAGGCGAAGGCCACGCCGAAGCCCAGCCCCTGGGTGCGCGCATCCGGCAGCGAGAGATAGAGCACGTCGCTGGCTAGGGCCGGATCGGCCTCCAGGGTGTGGAACATTGGTGTGTGGTAATGCACCGGGTGGCTGCCCACCACCAGCAGTCTGGGTGTGCGGGTGGGCAGCAGGGCCGGACCCCCGGCGTTGAGCCGCAGTGCCCACAGCAGGCCCCGCAACTCGGCTAGCAGGGTGGCCGGGATCCACCAGGGATGGCTCAGGTGGTGGCGGGTCCGCACCGACTTGAGCAGGGCGCCAACCGAGCCGAACAGCGCCTGAGCCGGAGGCCGGCTACGCAGCAGAAAGTAGTAGCGCCCCACCGCGTGATCGGGTTGCAGGGTGGTGAGGTGTTTGCCGTAGCTGCGGGTGCCGCCCCGTTCGGCCCGCAGATGGTGGATCAAGGCGGTTGGTTCGTAGTTGATGCGCCCACCGCTGTCGCACCAGCGGTGGGCGAACTCGGCTTCAAAGTGATAGGCCACCTTCACGAAGTTGGTGTCGAAGCCACCCAGGCTGCGGGCGCGCCGCAGGGGGATGGCCACATTGCCCCCCATGAATGCCTTCAAGCTGCGGGGTTCGAGGCTGTTGAACAGGAAGGGGGCGCCGGGGGGATCCTCCCGCTCGCTGTGCCATGGCTGCAGTACCCTGCCGGCCACCATTGCCTCGGGATCCAATTCGCCGGCGCGTTGGTGGGCCCGCAGCAGGTCGGGGTCGGGGCGGATGTCGTCGTCGAGGAAAAGGATCCGATCGCCGTGGGCCTCGAGCAGGGCCCGGTTCATGGCACCGGTGATCGAGGGGCGCTCCAGGCGCAACCAGCGGATATGGCCCTCTTCGTGCCAGCGGGCCAGCCGGGCCTCCGTGTCGGCATCGTGGCGCGGGGTCTGGTCCACGATCAGGAGCTCCCAGGGGGGCGGATCGAGGGCCAGAAGGTCGGCGATGCTGGCGGTGAGCACCCCGTCGCGGCCGTAGGTGGGGATGGCAACCGTGAGCTTCATCGTGCCCTCAGCTGCCGTAGCCGCGCCTTGAGGTGCCAGGGGTTCAGCTCCAGGGTGCGATCCAGGTACCGGCGGGACAGATCAGGGTGCTCGGCCGCTAGGCAGGCTGCGATGAAGTAAGCGCCATCGGCTTCGCGGCGGGGATTGCGGCGGGCAGTGCGGCAGCTTCCGCTCAGCTGCTCGGCCTGCTCCAGCCAGGGATCCTCGGATTCCCCGGCCCGACGGGCCCGGGTGGCTCCCACGATCAGGGCGTGGAAGGCCTCCTGTTCCTGGCGCCGGGAACCGCTAATCGATCCAGGCGAAAGGGTGGCCTCGTAGAGCACCTCGGGCACCACCCGATGCCGCCCGGATTCCACCATCCGGCTCCAGAGATCGAGATCCTGGGCGTAATAGAAGGCTGCCCGGTAGCCGCCGGCCCGTTCGTAGGCTTCGCGGCGCATGAGCACCGAACCATGGATCGACGGTCCGGTGAGTCCATCGGCCAGGCTTTCCTCGCCCAGCCGGTTCACGGTGGCGGTGGCCCCCTCCTCCACAACCAGCCGCACGTGGCTGGAGCAAAGACTGGCACCTGGATCGGCCTCTAGGCAGCTCACCTGCTGCGCGAGTCGTCCTGGCAGGGAGCGGTCGCCAGCATCCTGCCGGGCGATGAAGCTGCCCCTGGCTTCGCTGCAGCCCTCGATCAGGGCCCGAGTGAGCCCTCGACCCTCGCGGGTCAGCACCCGGATGCGGCGATCTGCGGCGGCCAAGCGTTCCAGCAGCGCACCGGTCTGATCGGTCGAGCCGTCATTGATCACCAGCACTTCCAGGTCGAGATCCTGGCCCTGGGTGAGGGAGGTCAGGGTGGCTTCCAGGGTCCCGGCACCGTTGCGCACCCCCATCACCACGGAAACCAGTGGAGTCGTCGGGGTCATGGGGCGTTGCGGCGGGGCATCAGGCGGCGCAGCCCCAGGCTCACTCGGGCGGCACCCCGCCAGCCAACCAGGGCGGCCAGCAGGCCGTAGAGCAGGAATTCCGGAGATTGCTGCAGCCGTCGTCGTCCGGAGGCAGCCCTGGCCAGCTGGAACAGGGACTTGGAGGCATCGTTTACGCCGGCGAGGCCGCACTGGCGGCTCAGAAGGAAGGAGGCCCTCACGAACTGCCGCATCTCCGGTGTGTCATGGGCCACGCCCGCCTGCCGGGCGCAGTGGAAGAGGGAGGCTTGGGCCAGGGCACGGTGGGAGAGCTTGCGAGGATCTTCGCAGCCCTCATCGCTGAGGTGGCCATCGGCCAGATGAATCCGCCGCACTGACACCTCCTCCGGTACCCAGGCGAGCCTGGCCCCCGTGGCTCCCGCCCGGGCGTCGTACTCCCAGTCCTCCTCATTGATCCAACTGCGCCAGGGACCGATACGATCCAGCAAGTCACGGCGGTAGAGAGGACAACTGGTGGTCCACCAGCGTTCCACCAGCAGATGGGGGAACAGGGTGGTCCGCACTTGGCCGGTGCCGCGCATCGGCCCACGGCGCTGCACAGGCTGAATCGAGTGGTTTTCCTCCAGGCTCGGCCCATAGCTGATGTGGCAGTCGGGTTTGTGCCGCATAGCTCCCACTTGGGCCGCGAATTTGCCCGGCAGCAGCAGGTCGTCGGAATCCAGGAACTGAATGAAGCTTCCTCGGGCACGATCCAGGCCCCGTTGCCGGGCTGCACCCGGACCGGCATTGGGCTGGTGGATCACCAGGATCGACTCCGGGCTGGTGTGGGCTAGGTCCTCCGCCACGGCGGCGGTGTCGTCGGTGGAGCCGTCGTCCACGATCACGATCTCGATCGGCCGATAGGTCTGGGCCAGAACGCTGGCTACGGCTTCCCGCAGCAGATCGGCACGATTGTGCACCGGAATGATGGTGCTCACCAGATCGGGATCACGTTCAGTGGTCGGGGCCATGGCTTCAGCTCCCTCCATCGCCGTGCTGGCGCCGCCGCCGCAGGTCTTCGATCCGCTCCCGGGCCGGACGAAGCATCAGGGTGCGGGCCCGCTCGAGATTGGGATTGTCGCCTTCGCCCTTGAGGGGTTGGCCTCGGTGCCAGAGGTGCACGATCGGTTCATACCCCCAGATCCAGGTGGGCAGGGTGAGGCAGCGATCCCAGAATTCGTTGTCCTCCCCTCCCCAGCCCCGGAATTCCTCATCCATGCCACCCACCCGGTTGTAGGCCTCGGCTGTGATCGCCATGCTGCCGCCGGCTTCGAGGTTCTGCACGATGTAATCGGCTGGTTTCTCGTCGTAGGGGGCCCCGTTGTTCAGCACCGCCTGGCTGTGCTGCGGGTTGAGGTAAAAGATAAAGCGTTTGGGGTTCACCACCGCGTAGCCGTTGCCGATGCGCTGCAGGATGCGCCGGGCATAGCCGCGGGGCACGAGCATGTCGTTGTCGTGGAGGAGCAACACCGGCGAGCGGGCTTCCTGGGCCCCCACGTTGAAGGTGTGGGAGCGGTTGTAGGGGGCCTCCGGCTCGCTCAGCGGTGCGTGGATGTGCCGCACCCAGGGGGGCAGGGAGGTGTTGATCCGCGGGGTGGTGTCCTGTTCGATCACGAGGCATTCCAGGCTCACCCCTTCCTGGGCGGCCACCGATTCCAGGGTGGCCAGCAACAGGGGGAGGCGCTCCGTACCCCGGTGGCCGATCAGCACGCTGATCTGGGGGGGGCCGCTGAAGGGGGCCGGCGACGGACGCCGTCCGATCGGCGCATCCCCCAGGCAGCGCCCCAGCAGGCGCTGGGCGAGTCGGGGCTGGACCTGGGAGGCATGGAGACGGGAGGTGTAGGTCCAGCAGCAGGCGAAACCTTCGTCATCGGGAGCCGGCTCGACGGTTTCGCTGCGGTTGGCCAGGCCGAGGTAGCGGCGGGTAGGCGAGCGCAGGGCCCGCTCCCAGCGCCAGCGGTCCTTCAACCACACGCCGAGTTGCTCACGCCGCGTTGGGGTTCCCGGCTCAGTCATGGGTCCCCGTGCCGCGGTCGAGCGCCCCGGCCAGCTCCAGCAGCGAGGCGTCGTCGCCGCTGGCATGGCCGCTATGGGGCCATTCGCTGCCCGCCTCGCGATGGCGGAACCGCCTGCGAAGCAGCCGACGAAGCCGTTCGGCCGTTTCCGGTCCGAGTCGCCGGTCCAGCCCACCGGCTGCGGCGATGGGAACGGCTCGCCCCGGCACCGGCAGGGGGGCGAGGGCCGCCACGGCCTGGAACGCTGCCATCCAGGCGGCCTGAGAGGCGTCCCGCGAATAGCGCCGTTTCACCAGATCGAAGCCTGCTGCGCCCAACTCTCGCAGCCCGGCCGGATTTCGGAGGCTCGCCAGCTGAGCGGCCGCCTCCCGGGCGTCGCCCACGGGGAAAAGCAGGGCAGTGCTGCCGTGCACCAGGGCACCTTCCAGCCCTGATCCCACATATCGGCTGCTCACTACCGCCAGACCGGCAGCCATCGCCTCCCAGGCCACGATCGGTCCGGTTTCCCACGCGGAGGTGATCAGCAGCACCTGATGGGTTCGGTAAACCCGCTGGGCCAGTTGCGACCGCGGGATCGCGCCGGTGACGATCACCTGGCCGGCGGTGATTCTGGCGGCCAGGGAGGCCTCCACTAGGGGGCGATCCGGGCCGTCGCCGGCGATGGTGAGCTGAAAGGGAATACCTTCTGCATCCAGGGCCTTGAGGATCGGAGCCAGGTCCTGCACCCGCTTCTGGGCCCGATCCAGCCGCCCCACCCAGGCGATCCGCAGCGGCTCCGTGTCGGCCTTCGCGGTGGCGGGAGCCGGTTCGACCCACTCGGATCCCAGCTCAACCCCGTAGGGCGCATAAAACACCCGCTCGGCCTCCATCCCCCCGAGGGCGCGGGCCAGTTCGCCGCTGAGGCGGTTCGTCACCACCAGGCCATCGAGAAGGTCGTTCTGGTCGCGTAGATCGGCGAAGTAGTCCGCCTCGATGGCGTGCAGGGTCATCACCAGGTGGCCGCGGAAGTCTCCCTGGCGCCGCAGCCGTCGGACTGCGGGGTAGAGGGCCGCGATGTTCACCCCTGCCACCACATGGTCGGGATGGGCCCGCAGCAACTGTTCCAGCGCCAGGATGCGTCCCGCTTCGCTGCCGGAACGGTTGCGGAAGGGGATCGGCGCCAGGCTGGGGTAGCGCTTGGCGTAGGGGGCTCGCCGATGGATCGTGTCATCGGGTACGGCCACCGTCACCTTGACCCCTCGCTGGCGCTGGTCGGCCACCAGATCCGCCAGCCAGTCCTGCACGCCCCCCAGCAGGTAGGCGGATGGGGCCACGAAGAGAAGGTTCACGCCGTCCGGTCGGGGTACAGAACGGAACCCACCCAGGCCGTGGCCGGGATCGGGGTCAGAGCCAGGGTGGTCACGGGGAGCCGGGGCCGCACATGGCCATGGAGCTGCTTGATAAACACACCTTCGCCTGGGGGGCAGGTTTCCCACTGGGCGGCGAAGTGGGACTGGTTGGCCGAGGTGTATTTCCCCCAGACCCGTCCGGAGATGTCGTCGAACGAGGTGGCTTCGGGTTTGTGGTCCTGGTGGCGGATGTAGCCGCACAGATGGTTGGCAATTCCCACACCGGCCAGGCCGGCTCGGGCGGTGTAGTCCATGTCCTCGAAACCGATGCCCGGGAAGCCAGGGTCGAACGCCCCGACCCGGGCCACCGTGGCTGGAGCGATCACAAAGTGCGACCAGGAGCTGTTGAGCAGGCTGAGGTCCACGCTGGACCAGCTGAAGCCCTCCGCCCACCGGCGCAGGAATCCATCAACGGCCAGGTCGTCGTTGAGGATCAGCAAGGGGCGATCGGCGGGGGAGCTAGCGAGCATCGCGTTCCAGAGGGTGGTGAGGCCGTGCGCTCTGTCGTAGAGCACGAAGCGCTGGTGGGGAGGCGCTCCTTGGCAGATCTCTCGCTCGAAGCGCTGGAGATAGGCGGCCTGAGCTTCCGGAGTGCCATGACCATTCACGGCCACAGTGATGCTCACTTCGGGAAAGATGCGGCTCAGTTTCCTGTGTAGCGGCTTGAAGTACCTCTCATACCGTTCGCTGTAGGTGGTCACTCCAATGTTGAAGGCTCCTGCTAAATCCCTGCGCGCTGGCAGTAATCGTGTCGGAATACGCCGGCGCAGGGCCCAGCCGGCCTCGCGTCCGGCGCAGTAAAAACGGTATCGGAGGTTGCCGGCGGGTGCCAAGGAAAGTCAGGGAGAGGGGGGGGATTCCGGTGGATTCAACCGCCGGGCAGGGACGCGATCGCCTCAAGCAAGCGCGGGTAGCGGTCCGGCGGCATGATGTACTCGTGGAAGCAGCGGTGGCAGTTCTCCCGCATGGCGGGAAGATGGGCACCGATGTAGCGAATGGCAGCGAGGAATTGATCGTAATTCTCCACCAGAACACCGCAGTCGTAGTCTTCGATGAAGCGAAAACTCCGCTGTCGGGTGGCGATCACCGGTACTCCCATGGCCAGAAACATACAGAGTCTGTTTGAACTGGTCCCCATGTGCTGGAACTGGGGGGCTGGATTCGTGTAGATCGCCAGTCCGATGTCAAGGCCTACAGCAGACCTCCAGGCCTCCTGCCAACCCAGCCGTTCCTCCTGCAGGTAGAGGCGCCCCTCCAGTCCGAGGCGCCTCAGCAGAAAGAGACACAGGGGGCTGACCGCCAGCGGTTGAATCACCGCCTGGAGGCCCGGCTCCTCCTGGAGCGCCTGCACCAGCCAGTCGGCCCCGGCGGTGAGGTTGAAGGCTCCGGACGAGGCGATCACCAGATCATCCTCCCCCAGCCCCCAGCGTCGGCGCAGAGCCCGACGGAACTCCGGATCGGGCTTGGGCGGCTGATGGAAGCAGCCGGGGTAGACCAGCACATTGGCATCTGCCGCCAGTCCGGCGTACTCCCGCAGCAGGCTCACACGGGAGTCGTCGTTCACGATCGTGAAGCGCGAGCGGCGCATGGCCCAACGGCAGAGCTGCTTCCAGCGCTCCGGGCTGTTGCCTCGGTAGCCGCCGGATTTGATTTCATCCACCAAGGAGAAACAGGCGCGGCCCGTCAGGGCGGAGAGCAGCCCAACCACGGCCAAGGGATCCTCGCTGGTACCGGAGAAGCAGTCGAAGTTCCACCACCGGCGGCTGAGTAGATGGCGGCGGAGCCAGTGGATCGAATACTCCGCCCGGTGGGTGTGCACATCGGGTCCGTAGTCCGAGGGATCTTGCGGAGTGCCCGGTGAGAACACATGAACCGCGTAGCCGCAGCTCAGCAGCGCCTCAATGATGGCCCGGTTTGGAGGGGAATAGAGAAGTTCCGGCACCAGCAGGAAATGGGCAGCCTTGCGCTGATGAGAGGAGGGGGAGCGCGGCATAGCGTTACAGGGCTACCGGCACTCGGCGGCTACTCAGATCCCGGGGCAGGTCCACGCGGCCGGCTTGGTAATCCGCGAGGAAGCGCTGGGAATATGCATTGATGAAAGCGGAGGGAAACTCCCGTCGGGGCCGCTGGGGGGACGGTGCCCCGGCTGGCCCAGTTTTGGTGGTGATTACGCGGTCATACCAGTTGTGGTAATGGGTGATCTGGCCATCAACCCCGTAGAAGTTGCCCAGGCCGTAGCGCAGATGTCCCAGCTCCTCACTCCAGAGCGTGGCGTCGGGACCCGGGGTGAAGAAGGCTTCCGGCTCGGCATTGGAGGCATAGACATTCATCGGATGCCAGTTGAAACCTCGCTCGGCCAGGCGGGTGGGAATGTTGTGGGTTACGTGGCCGCCCGAGAAATCGAACTCGCGCCGGGGCACGGGAATGCGAAGCCGTCGCTTCCAGATGAGCCTTCGAGAGCGCCGCAATCCCTCGGTGGTGAAGAGCAGGAAGGAACTCTCTGGCATGCCCGCTCCGAAGGGGCGGGTGAGGGGGCCGCAGCCGATGTCCTCGGGAGAGATCAGCACCGTGTTTCCCGAGAGTTTGGCGGTGCAGCGCTGCAGCCAATCGGGGGCCAGCAGGATCACATCCGCGTGGAGCAGCAGGGTGTAGGCACCGTGGGAACGTCTCACGAGTTCCTGCAGAGCTTCCGACTGGGTGCAACTGCGGATCAGAACCTCGGCTCCGCGGTCGCGGGCGATCGCGGCGGAGGCATCGCTGGAGTCGTTGTCGAGAACGCAGATGTGCAGGCGAGCCGAACTGGTGGTACGACGCAGAGAGTCGAGGCAATGGGGCAGGAATAGGGCGCTATTCCAGCTGGTGATGCCAACGTAGAGATCGGGGTCGGTCATGTCCCTGGATTGGCTGGGGTCGGAAAAAGGGAGAGGCGCTTGAGAAGCCGCACCGGCAGGCAGCTGTGAATGCGATTCAGGTAACTTTCACTGGCTCCGCGTTGAACGACGAGATCAGCGACCTGCTCCCGGAGCGAGGCAAAAGCACCGTTTTTAGCATAAACATAGGCTAGTTCTTCGCTGGTTTTGCTCCGTTGTTTCACTGTTTTTGCGTCTGGATAATAGCGCATTACAGCCAGCTTCTCGTTGATCATGGCTGCCTTTGTCCTGCGGGAAAAGCGAAACCAGAGGTCGTAATCCATCAGCAGGTGCAACTGTTCATCAACGCCGCCCACGCCCTGCCACAGAGTGTTTCTCCAGAAACAGCACTGCTGCATCACCCACTGGTCATTCTTCCAGTTCAGCATTGTGGCCTCGTCCATCGGCAGGGGCGGAATGTGACGAAGAAAGTGATGATCAAGACTGATCACATCTCCCGCTCCGACCGCAAATTCCAGATCGGCATCAGCACGAAAACAGGCGGCCACCCGCCAGAGGGTATCGGGCAGGAGGTAATCATCGGAATTAAGCCAGAAGAAGATGTCGCCGCTGGCTCTAGCAAACCCTTTGTTGATGGCATTCGATTGCCCCGTATCCGGTCCTGGCAGCACCGCACTAAACTCCTCCCGGTAGCGGTTGAGGATTGCCGCTGTTCCATCACTGCTGCCTCCGTCGGCCACAATGATCTCAAGGTTGGGATAGTTTTGATAGATCAGAGAAAGAAGTGTGTCCTCGATCGTTTCAGCTTGGTTCAGGGTTGGGATCACCACCGAGAAGCGCGGAGCTGATTCAGCCAAGCGTCCGGATGTTGCCGGATCCGCATGTTCCATTTTGTCCCAGCCGTAGAGGTGGGCGCAGGGATGGGGAGAGATGGTTTGATTCATGCCTTAGGCCGGTTCGCCAGCACCTGTTTCCAGTGCGCCATGGTGAGGAGGAAAGCGAGGCTGCGGGTGCGGTCCGAACCGGCTCTGTGTTGGTTGATGATCCCGTTCACCGTTGCCGGATCGACCAGGTCGCCCAGCAAATCGAGCCTGGAAGTCAGACTCTCCTGGAGGGCGCTTTCCCGGTACCAGCCGCTGCTTCGGTCGTAGGAGATGTAGGGGGTTCGACGCATTAGAGGAGTCCAGTACAGGGGAGGTGCCCTGCGAAGCATCCGTTGGGGCTGGAAGCCGTTCTCTTCAGAGAAATCCAGCAAGTCAGGCTGATTTTTTTCGATCGCAAAACGGTGCCAATTGGATCCCAATTTCCAGCCTGCTGGCAGATTCCAGATGGCCTGCAGCCATTCGCGGTTGTGGAAGGGAGAGCGCCACTGGCTGGAGGCCTGGTACATGGCGATGCCATTGGCATAGAAATTGGGAACCCGCTGTTCGAAGTAGTAGCGGGTCAGCCCTGGCAGGAAGGAATCATGGCAGTAATGCCGCAGTCTTGAGACGCGGGAGGCGATACCGGGCTCCTCTAGCTGGGCGGCAAACTGGGGGGACAGCCCCGAAAATTCATCCGGTAGAAAGGTGGGGTGGCGGTGAAGCTTCAAACCCCAGAAGCGATTGAGGGCTACTCCGGGAAAACGATCGCCTAGGCGTCCTAGTTGACCTCGATCGAAATAATAGGAGCGGGCAAATTCACCAAGGGTTCCAACAAAGAAGGAGCTCGTGCTGGGAATCTTTGCCTTGAGGGGATAGAGATAGGTATGCCAGTGCCACGCTGTCTTGGTTCCGTTGGTGAGGTTTGAGATTTCAGGTGCGTGGGTGAGGAAATCATCAAGCTCGATTCGCACCAGGTCATGCTGCAGTCCAAAGCGTCTGGCAATGGAGCGGGCCACGTTGACATCGGAGCATTCGTCGGTGCCCATCGTGATCAGATGGGGTTTGATCCCTTGCTTGAGCATGGAGCTCAGGATCACCCTCGAATCGAAGCCGCCCGAGAGGGAGAGATAGGGTTGCTCCCCTGCCAGTCGCGCCACTTCGGTGTTGAGGGCCCGGATCGCCCCTACGGGATCGGGAGATTCAGAACCCAGGCTTTCGATAGCCGAGCGGGTGTCACGCTTAAGTTCACCATGGGCGACCTGCAGCACCGTGCCCGGTGGGACCCGATGAATATCCGGATGTAGGGTGCCATTGTCGGTGAGATTTTCGAGTTGGCAGAGATCACCAAGGGCCTGCCAGTTCCAAGTCCAATTGAGTCCAGCTCTGCTGAGAATGTCAACAATGCGGCGCCCGTGCACAAAACCCGATCGTCCGTTGCCGGCCTGGGTATAGAAGTAGTGCATCGCCCCGACCGGGGAGGTGATGATCGTACACAGGCCCTGATCCTCCAGGACCAATGTGTATTCACCACGCAGGTTGCGAAGCCTCTCGAAATCACCTTGATGGGCAAGGTTCAGAAGGGCAGCTGCGTCAAGTTCGCAGTATCCATGCACCGTGACCTGGGTTGCCTCAGATCCCGTGGCTGGCTGGGATTGGTGATGCCCGGAGAAGACCATAAGCTGAGAGAGGATCTGTTTAAATCAAAAAATTTCCGTTGCCACTGCGGCATTGCTCCCGACGTGGCGTGGTGCGCCACGCTACGGATCAGGGGATGGTCGAGGATCTTCCTTGCATCAGCTTGGCAGGTCGAAGTCGCCGCCTTCCTCCCATTCCCTTTTTACGACGGATCCCTGCCGATCCTGCCGCCTGTGGTCAAAGTTGGAAGTTGCCAGCTCTCCAGGCTCAGTCACCCCCGTGGCTGGTATGAAGACCGCCCCTAGCCGCGGCTGGACACGGGTCGGGATCCTTCTCTGCAGTGGGCTGCTGTTGGCTCTGGC
This sequence comes from Cyanobium sp., assembly GCA_014191755.1. Taxonomy (GTDB): domain Bacteria; phylum Cyanobacteriota; class Cyanobacteriia; order PCC-6307; family Cyanobiaceae; genus Cyanobium. Next base: position 23,768 of record BJHE01000008.1, on the reverse strand, counting down.
CAGGCAAAATCCCCCGGACCCGTCGATCCGGGCCGATGCTGAGCGCTCTGGTCCTCTTGATGCTCGCTCCATTGCCGTGGTGATCAACAGCGAGGATCCCCTCAGTGAGGCCATCGGGACCCATTACCAACGCGTCCGCCGCATTCCCCAGGAACAGGTGCTGCGGGTGCGATTCCCCCCCCATCGGGCCAGCCTGGATCCCGGTCGCTTCCTGGCGATCCGGCGCCAGTTGCTCCGTGATACCCCGTCCCGAGTCCAGCTCTACGCCCTGGCCTGGGCTGCGCCTTATCGCGTCGGTTGCCAATCGATCACCAGTGCCTTCAGCCTGGGTCTCCACCAGGCCTGGTGCGCCGATGGTTGCCATGTCACCAGGATCAGCCCCTATTTCGCCAGAGGGGATGTGACCCGGCCCTGGGACGCCTTACGCATCCGACCCTCAATGTTGCTTGCCGCCAGCAACGAAGCAACGGGCCGTTCCCTGATCAATCGCGGTGCCCGCGCCGATGGATCGGCGCCGCACGGAAACTTCTATCTGCTAAGCAGCAGCGATTACAAGCGCAATACCCGGCTGCCGGCATTTGAGCGGGCCGTTCGGCTCAGCCGACCGGACCTGAGGGTTCACCTGCTGCAGCAGGATGCGTTGGAGGGGGCATCCGACGTGCTGGGCTACTTCACGGGTTTGGCCTCGGTGCCTGCGATCACCACCAACCACTTCCTACCGGGTGCTGTAGCCGACCATCTCACCTCACTCGGTGGGCAGATCACCGACAGCCCCCAGATGAGTGCGTTGCGGTGGCTGGAGGCGGGGGCAACAGCCAGCTATGGCAACGTTGTGGAACCCTGCAATTTCCCAGCTAAGTTCCCCGATCCTGGCCTGCTGTTGAGCTACTACCGGCGTGGTGACACCCTGATCGAGGCCTATTGGCGCAGTGTTGCCATGCCGGGCCAGGGTGTCTTCATCGGCGAACCTCTGGCCCGTCCTTGGTCGGATCGCCAAGGTCGGCTACTTAGGAAAAATGGCGCCGCTGGTGCCAGCTCCAGGCGTGTTCGATGATGGTGTTCAGGTCGGGATAGCGGGGACGCCACCCAAGTTCCTCCCGGGCCCGGGTCGCACTGGCAACGAGTTGGGCCGGATCCCCCTCCCGCCGACGGGCCACGTGGGCCAAGAGCCCCCTGCCGGTCACGGCCTTGGCGGCTTGGATCACCTCCTGCACCGAATATCCCGTGCCGTTGCCGAGGTTATAGATCAGCGGCTCACTTTGGGCATCCTGCCGTTCCCTGAGCCGCAGTAGCCGCTCGAGTCCGAGCACGTGGGCATCTGCCAGATCGCTGACATGAATATAGTCACGAATGCAGGTTCCATCGGGGGTCGGGTAGTCATCGCCGAAGATCTGCAGGTAGGGTTCGCGGCCGCTCATCACATCCAGAACCCTGGGAATCAGGTGCGTCTCAGGGTCGTGGTCCTCGCCGAGGTCACCGTCGGGATCAGCACCGGCCGCATTGAAGTAGCGGAAGATCACGCAGGGCAATCCGTAGGCCCGGCTGAAATCGCGTAGCAGGTGCTCCACCATCCACTTACTGCGGCCGTAGGGATTGATCGGGGCCTGGGGATGGTCCTCAGTCATCGGAATCGCCTGGGGCGGTCCGTAGGTGGCGCAGGTGGAGGAGAACACAATCGGGATCGGCTGTTCGCCGGCAACCAGCGCCTCTAGCAGGGTGAGGGTGTCTCCAAGATTGTTGCGGTAGTACTTGGCGGGATCACTTACAGATTCACCCACATAAGCGTAGGCTGCGAAGTGAAGAACAGCTTCGATCGGCTTTCCTTCGAAGTGGGTGCCGAGCAACTCGGGATGCTGGCCCCGCAGCAGCGGTTCGATCAACTGGCGGTTACCCACCTGACCGTTGATCAATGGAACCCCAAGCACCTCCCGAACGATCTCGGCGTGGCCATAAACCAGGTTGTCGAGCACGACCGGTTGGTGACCGCAGAGGCTGAGAGCACGCACGGCATGGCTGCCGATGTATCCAGCACCACCGGTGACGAGAACTCTCACAGCCGAACCTCCTGACTATTGGACTGACGTTGAACGTAGTCGTTGACCGTGGCCCGCAAACCCTCTTCCAGGGAAATGGTGGCGGACCAGCCCAAATTCTTGAGTCGACTCACATCGAGGAGTTTACGCGGTGTTCCATCGGGCTTTGATGCATCCCAGTTCAGAGTGCCCCGGAAGCCCACCGCATCGGACACCAAACCGGCGAGGTCACGGATGGGGAGATCTGTGCCCGTTCCCACGTTGAGGAACTGGAGTTCATCCGCGGCCGGTTGCCAATGCTCCAAGCAGAACACGGCGGCGTCGGCCAGATCATCCACATGGAGAAACTCCCGCCGCGGAGATCCGGATCCCCAGCAGGTCACCGTGGAAACACCATCGCGGACCGCCTCGTGAAAGCGCCGGATCAGAGCAGGCAAGACGTGGCTATTGGTGGGGTGGTAGTTATCGCCTGGACCATAGAGATTGGTGGGCATCAGGCTGATCGCATCGAAACCATGTTGCTGCCTTAGGGCGCGACATAATTGAATGCCGGTGATCTTTGCGATCGCATACCATTCATTGGTTGGTTCCAAGGATCCAGTTAGCAAGGATTCCTCTTGAATCGGTTGGGGCGCGAACTTGGGATAGATGCAACTACTACCGAGAAACAGTAAACGTTTTGCCCCGAATCGCCAGGCACTTTCGATCACATTGTTCTGGATTTTTAAGTTGTCCAGGAGAAAATCGGCTGGGTAGGTGGAGTTGGCCTGAATCCCTCCCACCTTGGCTGCTGCCAGCACCACCACATCGGGTCGTTGTCTCTCCATCCAGGTCGCCGTTGCTCCCGCATCACGAAGATCGAGTTCATCATGGTTCGCGGTGAGCAGGTGGACGTAGCCTGCCTGGCTCAAACGCCTCACGATGGCTGAGCCGGCCATGCCGCGATGGCCGGCTACGAAGATTCTGTCGGCGTGATCGATCAGGTTGATCATGATTGAATAACGCTGACTTGGGGGGGGTTCTCCATCGAACCCACCACCTTGAATCCCTCCCGAAGCAGCAGTGCTTCTTTGGCAGCCTCCTCACGGTCGGCACTCACCATCTCCTGCACCAGTTCCTCAAGAGTGGTCGTTGGGGTCCAACCCAGTTTTTCTCTGGCCCGAGTTGGATCGCCGAGAAGAGTTTCCACTTCGGCTGGCCGGAAGTAGCGCTGATCGATCCGAACCACCTTGGCTCCCGTATCGGCGCGATATCCGGTTTCATCAACCCCTTCGCCACGCCACTCGATAGATCCCCAGCCCAGCTCGACCGCTGTGAGTTCGATGAAGCGTCGCACCGACTCCTGACGACCCGTGGCAATCACGAAATCTTCCGGTTGCTCTTGCTGAAGCATCCGCCACTGCATCTCAACGTAGTCACGGGCATGGCCCCAGTCCCTCAGGGAATCCAGGTTACCCATGTAGAGGCATTGCTCAAGACCCGCATCGATGCGGGCCAGACCCCGTGTGATTTTCCGGGTCACAAAGGTTTCTCCGCGTCGGGGACTTTCATGGTTGAATAAAATTCCATTGCAGGCATACATCCCGTAGGATTCGCGATAGTTGACTGTGATCCAATATGCATAGAGTTTGGCTACGCCGTAAGGACTCCTTGGGTAAAATGGCGTTGATTCCCTTTGTGGTATTTCTTGAACAAGTCCATAGAGCTCTGATGTTGAGGCCTGGTAGATCCTGGTTTTATCAATTAGGCCCAGAATTCGCACAGCCTCAAGAATTCGGAGTGTGCCGAGAGCGTCGGAGTTGGCGGTGTACTCGGGGCTTTCAAAGCTCACAGCAACGTGGCTTTGGGCGCCTAAGTTATAGATCTCATCCGGCTGTACCTGCTGGATGATGCGAATCAGGTTTGTGGAATCGGTGAGGTCCCCGTAATGCAGGACCAGTCTTGGGTCGTTTTCGTGAGGATCTTGATAAAGATGATCGATTCTTTCAGTGTTGAAACTGCTGGCCCGCCGTTTGATGCCATGTACCACATAGTCCTTGTCAAGGAGTAATTCGGTGAGGTAGCTGCCATCTTGACCGGTAATGCCGGTGATCAATGCGGTCTTGGCCATGGATTGGTTGTCGGCTCTCGCTGGATGGATTGAGATTGGTCGGTTTTAACATTGCCTGCTCAGGCTGGGTTGCCAACCAGCACCCACACAAAATGCCCAACGGCCCTCTTTGAGAGGTACGTTAGGCAGTTGAGAATGGCAATTTCCGCATTGTTGACGGCGATTGCCACTTGAGTAGCTCCCATCTCAAAGGGACTCATGCGTTGCCATTAAAGCATGCCAACTGGGACTGGGACTGGTGCTGGTGATGCCGTGGAGGGTTGGGCGGCAGTCTCTCCACGGCGCCAAACATCCAGCCTGTTCAGTCGCGCCGACCACCACCTTGAAGAGCGATGATGAGTCGCAGAACAAAAACAAAAAGATTTATATAGGTGAGATACATCCCTAGGGCGCCCGCAAGATACTGATTGTCGTTATAGGTGCGTGGCATCGTGTAGAAGTCAACGAATGCCGCTCCCACGAACAGAATCGTGCCGAATCCGGCGATCAGGAGTTCAAAACTTCCGCCGGCGAAGATTGCGGGAGCAAAGATGCTACCCACGACCTGAATCAGCATCGCCACGATCAGTCCGAGAATCCCCAGGCCTACTGCCCCAGTGAGGGCTTGGCCCACGCTGTCGCTCATGCGGCGTCCCATGACCGAGGCCGCAATGAAGGTGATCCCTGTTGCCAGGGCCGCCGTTCCGACGGCGCCTACGCCGGCACTGGTGAGGGCATAGCTCACCAGGCCGCTCAGGGTGAAACCCGTAAGCAGGCTGTAGGAAGCGAGCAGGGGCAGGGCGGTGGCGTTGTTTCCTTTGTTGGCCACGTTCTGGGCCACAAAGAACAAAATGAAGTTGCCGATCAGGGCCACCCAGAAGAGGGGCATGAATAAGGCTGCATTGCTGGACATCAGGCCGAGCCCGCCCAGCACACCTGCCGCGGTCAAGACCATGCCGCCTCCCACGTAGGGAAGAGCGCGATTCACCACATTGGGGCCCACTAGGCCGCTGACGTTGGCCTCCCGGATGGCCTGTTGGAAATTGCTGCTGGCCGGCATGGCGGCGAGGAATCAAACTCATTACATCTTGCCAGCCCCGGTTGGATGGCTGCGGCTTTTTCGCCCTTGGAGACGTTCGGATCTCCCTATCGAGCTGATCGGCCGGACCGACGCGTCGTTCTGCCGATCCCTTGCCGAGGGGCCGCTGTGGTCGCCGTTCCATCGCGACGCGCGTAGGCCTGCACCAGCCGCTGCACGAGAGGATGGCGCACTACATCGGTATCGGTGAAGCGGCAGAGAGCCACCCCCTCCACCCCATCCAACACCTCGGAAGCCTCCACGAGCCCACTGATCTGGCCTGGAGGTAGGTCGATCTGGGTGACGTCCCCGGTCACCACCATCCGGGCGTTTTCCCCCAAGCGGGTGAGCACCATGCGCATCTGGGCGGGGGTTGTGTTCTGGGCCTCATCGAGGATCACAAAGGCATCGGCCAGGGTGCGGCCGCGCATGTAGGCCAGGGGGGCCACCTCGATCACCCCTTTCTCGAGGAGCTGGGTTGTGCGTTCCTGGCCGAGCAGGGTGTGCAGGGCGTCATACAGGGGCCGAAGATAGGGGTCCACCTTTTGCTGCAGATCGCCGGGCAGGAAACCGAGGCGTTCGCCGGCCTCCACCGCCGGCCTGGTCAGGACCAGACGCTCCACGCGCCGATCCTGCAGCATCCGGACCGCCTGCACCGTTGCCAGGAAGGTCTTACCGGTACCTGCCGGGCCAATCGCCAGGGTGAGGTCGTGGCTTTCCATCGCCTCGATGAATCCCTTCTGGCGCAGCGTTCGTGGCCGCAGGGAACGCCCCCGGACGCTGGTGGCTAACACCTGACGACCGAGATCGCGGTGTTCATCACTGCGGCCGCTGTCAAGGGATGTGAGAGCTGTCTGTATATCCACAACTGCGACAGGTTCGCCGTTCTGCCATAGGGGCCTGAGCAATTCGAGCAGGGCGCAGGCCCTCTCGACCTGGGCTGGTCGCCCGCTGAGATAAAGATCCAAACCATGCAGCCGCAAGCTACTGCCAGTGAGTTCCTCAATGCGGCGCAGATTAACCTCAGCCGCTCCTGCCAGGGCCAAGGCGGGTCCAGCTCCCCCTAGAGCCAGGGTGAAGGGCTCTGGAGCATGACCTTCCTGGAGAGTGCCGGTGGTGGCGATCAGGCCTCGGCTGCGACGTCCTCAGCAGGAGCCGCTGTGACTTCAGCGGCTGCGGGCTCAGCAGCAGCTTTTGCTTCGGCGGCAGCGGCAGCGGCTTCAGCGGCAGCCTTCGCTTCGGCTTCGGCCTTCTTAGCTTCAGCGGCGGCAGCTTCGCGGGCCAAGGCCTGCTTCTGTTTGCCGACGATTTCGGCGGGCCGAACGGTCTTGGTGAGCAGGCCACCCTTCTCAAGCAGCGCCCGCACCGTGTCGGTGGGTTGGGCACCCTGGCTCAATCGGGTGCGGATCGCCTCGGTTTCGAGCCGGGTTTCCTTGGTGCGGGGGTTGTAGAAGCCCAGCTCTTCAAGGGGGCGGCCGTCCCGGCGGGAGGTGCTGTTGGTGGCCACGAGGCGGAAGCTCGCTTCCCGCTTCTTACCGAACCGCTTCAGGCGGAGCTTGATCATCGTGGCCGTGTCGAGAGGTGTCCGGCTGATGATCTTACCCCCCGGTCAACCTTGAACCAGAAAGAGGGCCATTCCATCGACTCAGAGTTGCCCGAACCCCTTGCGTTTCTTCGGCGGCTTTGCTGGCCGGATCGGCGCTTGGCTGCGTCCGCCGCCCATCGGCGCAGCACCACCCATACCGGGAAAGCCCCCCACGCCTGGGAACCCCCCGCCCATGCCGGGGATGCCCGGCATGCCTCCACCGCGGGTCATCTGCTGCATGAAGCCCCGCATCTTTTGAAAGTCGGCCAGAACCTTGTCCACGTCCGCCGGCGCATGGCCGCTGCCGGCGGCGATGCGGCGCCGGCGGGAGGGCTGGGAAGCCAGCAGTTCAGGTTGGCGCCGTTCGACTTCGGTCATCGAGCCGATCATCGCCTCGATCTTCTTGAGCTGCTGCTCGCCCTGCTTGAGCATGCCGTCGTCGATCTTGTTCATGCCGGGGATCATCTTCATCAACCCTCCCAGCGAGCCCATGCGCTTGATCAAGCGCATCTGCTGGAGGAAGTCGGAAAAATCGAAACTGGCTTCCTGCAGCTTCTGCTGCATCTTCGCCACATCGGCTAGCTCAACCTCCTTGGTGGCCTTCTCCACCAAGGTGAGCACATCGCCCATGCCGAGGATGCGGCTGGCCATTCGCTCGGGATGGAAGGGCTGCAGGGCCTCCACCTTCTCGCCGGTGCCGATGAACTTGATCGGCGCGCCGCTCACCTTGCGGATCGAGAGGGCGGCGCCGCCCCTGGAATCGCCATCCAGCTTGGTCAGCACCGCCCCGGTGATGCCCACCTGCTCATGGAAGGCCCGCGTGAGATCGGCGGCCTCCTGACCGATCATCGAATCCACTACCAGCAGCACCTCATCGGGCTGGCAGGCCTCGCGGATCCGCACCATCTCCTCCATCATCGCCGGATCGATCTGGAGGCGTCCGGCGGTGTCCACCAGCACGGTGTCGAAGCCCTCGGCCTTCGCCCGTTCGATGCCGGCGGCGGCGATGGCCTCGGGGGTGGCTTCGGTGCCGAGGCTGAACACCTCCACTCCGATCTGGCCTCCCAGGGTGCGGAGCTGCTCGATCGCGGCTGGGCGGTACACATCCGCTCCCACCAACAGAGCCTTGCGGCCCTGCTCCTTGAGGTGCAGGCCCAGCTTCGCGGTGGCAGTGGTCTTGCCGGCGCCCTGAAGGCCGGCCATCAGGATCACGCTCGGTTCACCGGTTTGGCCTGCGGCCGCTAGCGGGGCATTGGCACCTCCCATCGTCTCCACCAGCTGCTCATGCACCAGCTGGATGAACTTCTGGTCGGGGCTGACGCCTCGCACCACCTCGGCGCCAATTGCTTTGCGCCGCACCTCCTCCACGAAGTCCTTCACCACCGGCAGGCTCACGTCCGCCTCCAGCAGCGCGCGGCGCACCTCCCTGAGGGCCCCGTCCACATTTGATTCGGAGATCGTGGCCTGGCCCCTCAGCCCCTTGACCGCGTCCTCAAACCGTTGGGATAGCTCGTCAAACATGGGCTGCAGACAGGGAGGGTGAATCGCGTTTAGCGGGCCGGACCGGACGCCGCCAGGCGCCAGGCATCGCCGTCCCGCCCAAATACATAAACATTGCGCAGGGTGGTGGCCTTGGTGTGGTTCACCTCCCTTCCGCCGCGACGGGTGCTGTCGCTGTAGTCGAGATCCGCCACCACGGCGATCCGCTGGGGGCTGCGCTCCTGGATCGTGAGCCTGTTGATCCGGACCTCAATGTTCTGGACTTGGTCGAGATTTCGGTCCTGCTGGCGTTCGGTCTCCAGTCGCCGGCGGGGCCCTTCCCGGGCGATCTGTTCGAGGCTTGCTGGAGGTTCGCCGCCGGCCATCACGGCGGTCTTGGCCTGCAGCCAGCTCTCGAGCAGGGCGCGCATCTGGGCCTCATCCGGTTCTCGGGCGGTGAGGGGGGCCGAGGTTGAGCCAGCGCCGGGCTGTTTTGAGGCGGGAGTGGCCGCTGCCGGTGGAGGCGCCGTCGGGCTCAGCGGCGGCGGCGCAGGGGGCGGCGGCGTCGAAGCCGGGGCTGGAGTTGTGCCGGGCGTCGGATGCGTGCTCCGGGACGATGGCTGGGGTGGACGCAGTTGCAGCAGCGAACTCCCGACCACCAGCGCCATCCCTAGCCCGGCGATCGCCGCGATGGGGTTCAGACGGGAGAGAGCGCCTGTGGCCAGGGCATGCCGCAGGCCCTCGATCCCCCATCCAAGGGGTACCTCCCCTGCGCCACCAACGCCATCGGTGCGGGAACGCCGCTGGCGCCCTTCACTGCCGAGCCTCCCTGACCTCCGGCCGTAAGGCGGCCATTCCTCGCTGGTTGGAGCATGCAGATCCGGTTCCTCGATGGGCTGGCCGAACACAGCAAAGCCAGCGGCCGGCTGGACCGGCACCAGCAGCGGTTCGCCCGCCACGCCGTCCCCGCCGAGGCCGATGGGCTTGCCTGAGGATGGGGTTAGCGTGAGCGTGCGGCTTCGGCGGCGATCCTCCTGCTCGACCCAGGCCACCACGTCGCGGTCACTAAAATAGGCCTCGAGATCTGGGTCTGCCTCAAGGTCGCGGTAGCCCGGCAGCACATCCCGACTCAGCCAGTCCCGGCAGTAGGCGCACAGCCGACCGAGAGGGTCGGCACTCTGACGGGCTGCCCAGGCGGCGAGCTCGTCAGAGGCGCCGCAATCGAAACGCTTTAGGGCCCCATTCACATCACCGAGAAGCAGCTCCAGGTTCGCCAGCAGCGGTTCCACTCCATTTCGACCACTGGCGAGGAGGCGCTCCCGGGCGGCCGCGATCCTTTCCGGCTTGCGCTGTGCGAAGCCCGAAGCCGTGAGGGCGATGCTGGACAGGAAATCGGCGGCGCCGGATCCCTGATTCGCCCACCGGTCGAATAAATCGATCTGTTCCTGGACGGTAAGAAAGGTGCGGATCTGCTTGAAGAACGGCTGGAAATCCTCCGGGGCGAAGCCGTCATCGGCGCTCCCCTCCAGACCGCCGCGGCGCTGCACCAGCTGCTCAAGCAGGCTGAGGCCCTCGTCCCGTTCGAGGCTGGCCGAGGGATCACGGCTGAGCAGATCGAGCACCCGGAAGGGGGCCAGGGCCTCCAGGTCCGTCTGGATCCGGTCCCTGAGCTCCGGCAGCTTTCCCATGCGTTGCAGGAGCTGGAGCCCCTGCTGGAGGGTCCTGGCGGCCATCTCGTAGTGGCGTTCCCGGCGGTAGTCCTCGGCGGCGGCCAGGGCTGCCTCCCCGGCCAGAAGGGTGAGGTCGGCTTCGCGACCGCTGCCGAGGACCGGGGCCTGGGGGGGCTGCAGGCAGCGGCTGGCCAGGGTCAGCACATCCAGGGGCTGGCCCGCCTCCAGGAGGAGGAGCAATCCGGCCACCTCCCGGCTGGAGGGAATTTCCAGGGCGGGCATCAAGGCTTCTGGAGCATCTGAAACGGCAGTGAGATCGGCCTCATACTCAGACCTCCGCTCGGCGTCGCTCAGGAGATCGGCACTGGCCCTGAGCAGGTCGGCTCTGGCCCTCAGGGTCTCGTCCGTGTAGCCCTGCTCCGGTGGCCGGTCAAGGCGCAGCTGGAGGGCGCGGAGCACGGTCTGGGCATCGGTGGCCGGGCTGACACCCAGCAGCCTGAAGTGGTCGAGCGGCAGATCCAACCCCATCGTTTCTCTTGGCCCAGGACTGTAGTCAGCGGCAGCGGTTTTGACCGACTTGCGGTGATGGACCCCGTACAGTCGACAACACGACCCGTACCGCCGACGGCCATGACCCAGGAACTGACGGCTGCCTTGGCCGCCCAGGCCGCTGCCCCGACCTCGGGCACTGCGAATGTCGTTCCCGCCGCCGCTGGCAGCCATGCCGAACGGCACCGGTCGCTCTATCCGGCAGAGCGGGCTGCAGTGAATCGCCAGGAGGGACTCCTTCTCTACCGGGACATGAGCCTTGGTCGCCGCTTTGAGGACAAGTGCGCCGAGATGTACTACCGGGGCAAAATGTTTGGCTTCGTGCATCTCTACAACGGCCAGGAGGCCGTGAGCACCGGAGTGATCAAGGCGATGCGCCTTCAGCACGACTGGTTCTGCAGCACCTACCGCGACCACGTGCATGCCCTCAGCTGCGGTGTGCCGGCCCGGGAGGTCATGAGTGAGCTGTTCGGTAAGCAGACCGGCTGCAGCAAGGGCCGTGGCGGCTCCATGCACCTCTTCTCTAAGGAACACCATCTTCTGGGCGGCTACGCCTTCATCGGTGAGGGCATCCCCGTGGCCCTTGGGGCCGCCTTCACCAGCCGCTACAAGCGGGATGCCCTCGGTCAGGCCGACAGCGATGCGGTGACGGCCGCCTTCTTCGGGGATGGCACCTGCAATGTGGGTCAGTTTTTCGAGTGCCTCAACATGGCGACGCTCTGGAAACTGCCGATCCTGTTCGTGGTGGAAAATAATCGCTGGGCGATCGGCATGGACCACAACCGTGCCACCAGCGATCCGGAGATCTGGCGCAAAGCGGCCGCTTTCGGCATGGCCGGAGAAGAGGTGGACGGCATGGATGTACTGGCGGTGCGAGCCGCCGCACAACGGGCGATCGAACGGGCTCGGGCCGGCGAGGGTCCCACCCTGCTGGAATGCCTCACCTACCGCTTCCGAGGCCATTCCCTGGCCGATCCCGATGAGCTCCGGGCCACCGCCGAGAAAGAGTTTTGGGCCCAGCGTGATCCGATCAAGCGGCTTGCGGCCGATCTGATCAGCGCCGGACTGGTCAGCGAAGCAGAACTCAAGGAGATCGAGCGGGAGGTGGATGCCGAGATCTCAGATTGCGTGGAGTTTGCTATCGCAGCTCCCGAGCCCGATGGCTCCGAGCTCACCCGCTACATCTGGGCGGAAGACTGATCCTTCAGCCTTCCGGCCGATCGCTGGAATCAGAGCCCCGTCGGCAGCTGGCGGGTCAGATTCCGCAATTTGCGCAAGGCCTTGAGCTCCACTTGGCGCACCCGTTCCCTGGACACGTCCAGTTGGCGGCCGATCTCGGCCAGGGTGTGGTGTTCGCGCCCGTCCAGGCCGAAACGCAGTGCCAGCACTTCGCGTTCCTGTTCGTTGAGGTGGCCCAGCCAACGGCCGAGCTGCTCCTGGTGAATCCCCCGCTCCACCAGGTCAAGGGGTTCCTCGCCGCTGCCGTCGGCGATCAGGTCGCCGAGGTAACTGCGGCCTTCGTCGGCGTTGATCGGAGCATCCAGGCTGGAGGTGGTGAGCGACTGGCGCAACAGGGAATCCAGCTCTTCGATGGGCATGGCGATGGCTTCGGCGATTTCCTGGCGGCTCGGCATGGCACCAAGTTTGTGGGCCAGTTCCAGGCTCACCTTGCGGATCGTGCCAAGCCGCTCGCTCAGGTGCACCGGCAGACGGATCGTTCGAGATTGGCAGGCGATCGCCCGGGTCATGCTCTGGCGGATCCACCAGAAAGCATAGGTCGAGAATTTATAGCCCCTGGTGGGATCAAATTTCTCGACCGCTCTCTCTAGGCCGAGGGAGCCTTCCTGAATCAGGTCAAGGAGTTCGAGCCCCTTGCCCTGGTACTTCTTGGCGACACTCACCACCAGCCTTAGGTTGGCCCGCATCATCCGTTCCTTGGAGCGGCGTCCGATCTTGATGATCTTGCGCTCATGGATCGAATAGTCGTCGCGCTGCTCTTCCACCAGCCGCATCATTACCTGCACCTGATTGCCGAGTTCGATTTCTTCTGCTGGAGTCAGCAGCGGTTCCCGACCGATCGAGGTCAGGTACCAGGTCATCGAGTCGGTACCTCTTCGGCCAAAGCCGTCATTGCTGGTGACGGAGGAGACGCTCATGGAGTACGGGGAAGTGAACTGACTATCAGGCCCAGCCAAAGCTATCAGGCCCTTTTTAAGCATGCCTTCAGATTTGGTTCGCGATTCAACACGTGACGGTGATCTTGTCGGAATATCCCTTTTAGTGGCTAGTTATATAATCTATCTTTTTGTATCAGTAGGGATTTGTGGGGTGAATCACTGTTTCCCCACCGGCTGGCTTGGATCGCTCCCCAGGGGCGCCCAGGCGAGGGTGGCGGCAATCGCCTGCGGTGTGGCCCCGCCGGGGCCATGGAGCTCTGTGCATCGGCAGCCGGCCAGGGCGTGGTCCAAGGCTGCCACGGCCAGCAGCGCCGCATCAAGGCAGCCGCAGGCTGAGGACCGCGACCCCAGGCCGGCGGCGTAACCAGCCAGCACATCCCCGAGCCCGGCCCGGGCTGCCCCTCCGCAGGCTCGCAGCAGCTGCCAGCGCCGGCCATCGGCGGCGGCGATCACGCTGCGGGCTCCCTTGAGCAGCACGGTCACCCCAGTGCGGCGAGCGGCTTTCGCGGCAGCTTCCAGGGGCGGGGATGCGGCCAGATCGGGGAAGAGGCGGCCGAACTCGCCGCCGTGGGGCGTGATCCAGGTTGGTCCCTGGCGCTCGCTGAGCCAGGCGGGGGTGACGCGGTTGAGTCCGTCGGCGTCGAGCACCAGGAGGCCGGGGAAGCGCTGCAGGGGATCCCACCACGGCTCGACAAGCGGCTGATCGCTGCCAGGTTGTTGTGCTTCAGGCCTCGGGCCTAGTCCTGGCCCTACCAACACCGCGTCGAGCCGCTCGAAATGGGAGGGGCCCAAGGGCGGCTCCTCAAGCACCACATGGGGGTGCACCATCCACAGGAACTCGCCCATCTCCGGTGGCAATACAGCCCGCAGGCTGCCGCAGCCCGAGGCGCTGGCTCCGGCCAGGGCAAGGTGACCAGCCCCCCGGTAGCTGGCACTGCCGGCGATCACCAGCAGGCGGCCCCGGTCATATTTTCCGGCCGCTGGATCCGGAACCGGTCTTGGGGCTTCCCCATCGTCCCCTTGGGTATCGCTTGCCGGATCTGCCGGCGGGCCCCCAAGGCCCAGGGGTTGGTCCGCCGGAAGGTGCTCCAACAACCTCCGGGGCAGCCCTAGATCCACCCGCTCCAGGCGACCGACCCAGCTCAGGGCCAGGTCCTGCACCAGACCCCGTTTCCAGAGGCCGATGCAGAGGGTGATGTCGGCCCGAGCTGCGGTGCTCCCCAGCTGAGCGCCGCTGTCGCCGCAGATGCCGGTGGGCACGTCAATCGCCACTAGAGCTCTGGAAGCGTCTCTGGAGGCGCAGTTTCGTGCTTCCAGCAGGGCCTCGATCTCCGGGCCGGGCGCCCGGGTTTGGCCGTTGCCGAACAGGGCATCGATCCAGAGTTCGGTTCCCCCCGCCGGGGGCGGATTCACCAGCACCTGAATGCCCAGCCAGCGGGCATGTCTCCAGTGCTGTTCGTTGAGGGGCTTGCGGCGCTGGAAGGGGCTCCAAAGCCGCACGGGGATCCCGGCCAGGTGGAGTTCCCTCGCCACCACCAGCCCATCGCCGCCGTTGTGGCCCGGCCCCACCAGCACTACTACGCCCTCCGCCGGAATCAGGCCGGCTCCGCCCCGATCCTGCAAGGCCAGAAGGCGCCGGCTTACGGCCAGCGCCGCCTTTTCCATCAGGGCCTCCACCGGCAGCCCGCTGGCAAACAGCTCGGCTTCAAGCTCCGCCATCTGCTGGCCGCTCATCAGCAGATGGTCGGCATCGCGGCGGGGCCAGCATCGCGATGGATCGGGCCTGGGTGTCACGGCAGCCAGGGGCAACAGACTTCCATGATGGGAAGGGAATGGCAAGGCCACCAGCCGTTTCGTTCTTTCCCCGTCCTGCCGGTGAGCTTCGCCGTTTCCGATCACCACGCCGATGCAGTAGCCGCCACCCCCGCCGGGGCGGCGAGCCTGGAGCGACTGCGGGCCTGGCCCGGAGATCACCGCGTGGTGGTGGGCCTCTCCGGGGGGGTCGACAGCTCCCTCACGGCCGCGCTGCTGGTGGAGGCCGGCTGGCAGGTGGAGGGTCTCACCCTGTGGTTGATGAGCGGCAAGGGCGCCTGCTGTGCCGAAGGCCTGGTGGACGCAGCCGCCATCTGTGAGCAATTGGGGATTCCCCACCATGTGGTGGATTTTCGCGAGCACTTCCAGCGCCAGATCGTTGATTTCCTGCTGGATGGCTACGGCCGCGGGGTCACCCCCCTGCCCTGTTCCCGCTGCAACCGGGAGGTCAAGTTCGGCCCGATGCTGGCCTGGTCCCGCTCCGAGCGTCAGATCGGTCGTCTCGCAACTGGCCATTACGCCCGGGTCCGCCATGCCGGAGCTGGTGAGGCGCTGCCGGTGCCCGGCGATGCGCGTGGCCGGCACCAGCTGTTACGGGGGCTGGATGCCGGCAAGGACCAGAGTTACTTCCTCTATGACCTCCCCCAGGAGGTGCTGGGAGAACTGGTCTTTCCCCTCGGTGAGATGCGCAAGAGCGAAACACGCCAAGAGGCTCAGCGTTTCGGTCTGCGGACCGCCGCCAAGCCCGAGAGCCAGGATCTCTGTCTGGCCGATCACCACGGCTCGATGAAGGCGTTCCTCGACGCCTATCTGCCGCCGCGTCAGGGCGAGATCGTTCTGCAGGACGGAACGGTGGTCGGCCAGCACGATGGCATCGAGCATTTCACCATCGGCCAGCGGCGGGGACTGGGGGTGGCCTGGCGGGAACCTCTGCATGTGGTGCGCCTCGATGCCGCCCTCAACCGGGTGGTGGTAGCTCCGCGGCAGGAGGCAGCTCGCAGCGGATGCCACATTCAGGCGGTCAACTGGGTCTCGATGGCACCCCCGGAGCAACCGCTCGAGGTGGAAGTGCAGGTCCGCTACCGCAGCGAACCTGAAGTGGCCTGGATGATCCCCAATCCTGCCAGCCCCTGTGGCGTAGCTGCGAGTGGCGCTCGCAGGGTTGAGTTGCAGTTTGCCTCGCCGCAGTTTTCAATCACACCGGGTCAGGCCGCCGTGTTCTACGCCGGCGAAGTGGTGCTTGGTGGCGGTTTGATCGAGAGCTGAACAGAGCCTGTCTTCACTGCGGCAAGAGGTCTGTAGCGGCTTGTTTTCTTTCGCTACGGAAGCGGTTCATGGCTGATTCGATCACAACGTGCATGTCCATGTACTTGTATTCGGAAAGCCGCCCGCCGAAGATATGTGTAGGTATTGAAGAAGCCCTTTCTTTGTAGAGAGAGTAAGTTTTTTGATTCTGTTCGCTATTGACTGGGTAATAGGGAATGCGTCCAGACGTGCAGTCCTGTGGATACTCGCGGGTCACCACTGTGACGTCAGATTGACTGTTTTCGAAGTGTTTGTGTTCGATGGTTCGGGTGTAAGGGGCGGAATCATCGCAATAATTAACCACCGCGTTGCCTTGATGGTTCTCGTGCTCGTGGATATCGTGTTCAAAGTCAAGGGATCGATATTCTAATTGGCCGTAGCTGTGGTGAAAGAACTCGTCAATGCAGCCTGTGTACACAACCTTTCGGGCTAAATTGTCAAAAAAATTGCGATTCTCGAAATAATCGGTATTGAGTCTAACCTCGATACCTGCCAGCATGCGCTCGAACATGGCGGTGTAGCCGCCGATCGGGATGCCTTGGTAGCGATCGTTGAAGTAGTTGTTATTGAAGGTGAAGCGCAGCGGTAGCCGTTTGATAATGAAGGCCGGTAGTTCTCTGGGGTGGCGCCCCCATTGCTTCTTGGTATAGTCACGAATAAGAGTGGTGTAGATGTCGGAGCCCACCAGGGAAAGGGCCTGTTCTTCGAGGTTCGCGGGGTCGCCCTGGAAGCGCTGCTCCTCAATTCGCGCACGGGCCTGCTCGGGAGTATGAACTTGCCAGAGTTCATAAAATGTATTCATGTTAAACGGCAATGAATACAGACGGCCGTTCGAGAGTGCCTTGGGTGAATTGATGTAATTATTGAAGTCGGCGAAGCGATGCACAAAGTCCCAAACAGCCTTGTTGCTGGTGTGGAAAATGTGGGCGCCGTAGGTGTGCACGTTGATTCCGTGCCTGTTTTCAGTATGGCAGTTACCGCCAAAGTGGGGTCTCTTGTCGATAACTAGGCAGCTCAGGCCCGCGTCGCTTGCCAGCCTGGCGAAGGTTGCCCCGTACAAACCGCAGCCAACGATCAGATAGTCGTAAGTGGCCATGGCACCGGGATTGAGCGGATCACCCAACGGGGCTGGTCGATCCCATGAAGGCAAGCTAACACGTTCTTCCAAACGGTTGGGGAAGTCCGTCGGGTTGTGGAAACTGGTTGGCTGGGTAACCAGCCTGGTCGGCTAAAGGGGACCCCGGCGGCGGGGCTCCGCCGATTGCCCCCGGGGCCGCGAAGCGGTGAATCCAGACTGCTAAAGTTACTAGTGAAAAGTGATTCCTGGCAAGCATGGCTTGCAATTTTGTTTTCGGGATGCTGATATTGGCTCTCGCCTGTTCCCTGCGAACTGTAAGCTGTCGAGGTTTTGCGATGTACACATCACCATGGCAGGATTGGTGAGGGATGGATAGGCCGATCTGCCGCATTTTTTCTAGCGATTATCTCGATAAAGATGTATATCTCAATATTCGTGCTTTTTACAGGGCGGCTGGTTATCGGTTGATTCCGCCAACAACTCGCCTCAAGGGAGCTTCGGATGATCGTGCCGACCTGTTGGTTGTGTTGCGTGGCGACAATGGTTGCGATCTAAAGGATTTCCGTGGTCCTGTTCATATTTATGATTACGTCAAGGAATACGCCGTTGATTGGGGGCGCCGTTATCCATCCGCTGCCCACATCACGGTTGTGGCCCTTGCCTCATCGTCCTTCCATCCTGCAGAGGATTCCCAATCCGCCTCCCATGCTTCATCGAGAGTCAGCCGGGTGGATGCCTATCTACCCGTGATACCAGCCCTTTGGAAGCGTCCCTGGTCAGGCAAACGGCAGCAGCCGGTCCATATCTCCAACTTCAAGCGGATGGGCGATGACGCCTACCAGCGCGACCTGCTCGCCCTGATCCGCGCCGGGGTAGTCCGGGCCTTCGGGGCCAACTGGCAGTTGGCCGGTGTGCGTGCCCACCCGCTCAGCTATCGGCAGGCCAACCAACATCTTTCGGCTTCGGCCTGGTGCTTCGGCCTGATGTGGCCCTATCAGCGGGGTCGCACTCTCTCTGGAAGGATGTGGCAAGCTCCCCTCAACGGGTGCTTTGTGCTAAGCGAAAGGGGAACAGATATCTTGGGCTGTCCGGGTGTGATTGAGTGCGAGGCATTCCATGCCGAAGCGGCCACTCTTGGGCTGGATCCCCAGGCTTGCCGAGATCTTGCCGATAAGGCGTCAGCCTTCTGGGAGTCGCACAGCCGCACTTTGGCTGCGGCGCTTGGATTCGATTCCGGTCTCTCCCTCACTCCTGCCGACCTGTGGCCCGAACGCTCCCTGCTGTTGCTCTGGGACCTGGAGTTCCGCTGGCAGCGGCTGGTCGGGCGCTTCCAGGTGGCCTTGATGCCCCCGCTCCAGCGGCTCCGCCGCGGCCTGGGCAAGCTTGCCCGTCGCTGCGGACTCAATCCCCGTGAGCGCTCCGCCCGTCGCACCCGTTCCTGAGGGTGTTGATCTCCCCCAGGATCACCAATCGGGATCCTCCACCCTGCACACCTGAATCCCCCGATTGCCTACGGCTGGCACGGTGCTGATGCAGGCCCGAACCACAACGCCGTTCACCTCGATCTCACAGGCGCCACAGCTGCCGGTCCGGCAGGCGGTGGGAATGATCTGCTGGCAGCGCCGGGCAGCCACTAGCCAGGGCTCCCCCGCCCTGGCCTGATTGCGGCTGCCATCAGGCCATTGGATCGAGATTGCGGATTCAGCCATCGCGGCGCAGCAGGGGTTCAAGGTCAACGTGGCGCTCGAAGCTGTCGGCCAGTCTTTCGAGCAGCCGATTTCTCTGGTCGGCGTGGTTCTCCTTCAGTTCTGGCAAGACCTGGAGGCCACGACGCCGCCGCAGTTCATTCAACCAACGCCGCCGCCAGGCGCCGCTTTCGAAGATGCCATGGAGGTAGGTGCCCGCCACCACCCCACCCTGGGGCGTGGCTCGCCACCAACCCAGATCCTGGTCATCGCTGAGCAGGGCCTCCGCTTCGGTGCCACCGTCTTCCAGCCAGCGGCTGCGGCCATGGTGCAGTTCGAAGCCCTCTAGTCGAAGGGCTGGCCCGGCTGGCCAGCGCATCCCCACCTGCCGCCGGGCGAGTTGTTTCCTGCTGCCGAAACTGGTCTGGATGGGAAGAAGGTCCAGTCCTTGCAAGGCTTTGCTCAGGGGGTGCCGGTTTCCCTCACCCCCCTCAAGACCCTCCGGATCCAGTAACTCCCGGCCCAGCATCTGGAGTCCGCCGCAGATCCCAAAGAGTGTGCCTCCCCGGGTCAGGTAGGTCTGCAGTTGCTGATCCAGGCCGGTGTCGTAGAGCCAGGCCAGATCCCGTAGCGTCTGCTTGCTGCCCGCCAAGACCACCGCGTCCGGATCCCCCAGCGCTTCGCCGGGCCGGAGCCAGCGCAACCTCACACTCGGCTCGGCCTCCAGGGGATCCAGATCGGAGAAGTTGCTCAGGGAGGGCAGCCGTGGCACGGCGATGGTGATCTCGCCGTTGGGCCGGCCGCCGCGCCGTTCCAGGAGATCCAGTGAATCCTCCGGTGGAAACAACTCCTCCAGCCAGGGCATCACACCCAGCACGGGAATACCTGTTTCCCGCTCCAGCCAGCTTCGGCCAGATTCGAACAGTTCCGGCCGGCCGCGGAAGCGGTTGATCAGGATGCCGCGGATCAGGGGCCGTTCCACCGGCCGCAGCAGTGCCAGGGTGCCCACGAGCTGTGCGAAGACCCCACCCCGTTCGATATCCGCCACCAGCAGGCAGCGCGCCCTCAGGTACTGGGCGAGCCGCAGATTGGTGAGATCCCGGGGCTGCAGGTTCACTTCCACCGGACTGCCAGCCCCCTCAAGCACTAGACGACCGCCCGGATGGGCGGCCTGCAGTCGGTCCAATCCGGTGCGGATTGCGGCCCAGCCCGGCCGAAACCAGTCGCGGTAGTAGAACTCGGCCCGGGCGATGCCCACGGAGCGGCCCAGGTGAATCACCTCGCTGGTGCTGTCCCCCTGGGGTTTGAGCAGCACGGGATTCATAGCCGCCACCGGCTCCAGATCCGCTGCCCAGGCCTGCAGGGCTTGGGAGTAGGCCATCTCGCCGCCGTCGGTATCAACCCAGGCATTGAGACTCATGTTCTGCCCCTTGAAGGGCAGGGGGCGCTCTCCGTGGCGTCGCAGCACCCGGCAGAGGGCCGCACTCATCAGCGACTTACCGGCCCCACTGCTCGTGCCGAGCACCATCAGGGGAGTCGGCGTGCCAGGGGCTGGTCGGGTCAAGGGGGGGGTCTCAGAACCGGGGCCGGTGGCGCCGGAAATTCTCCTGGATCCTCTCGCGAAGGCCGGCTCGAGGAATCTCCCCGGGCCACCGTTCCAGTACCTGCCGGCCCAGCGGAGTCAGTCGCACCCGTTCGGTGAGCCCCTGGCCATCCACCTCCCGGCGAAGCACCCCAAGGCGAATCAGCCAGTTGAAGTGGGCCTCCGCCCGCTCAGGTCCGAAGGGTGCGAATACCAGGTTTGCCCAGTCTTGCCGGCGGCAGAGTTCCTGGCTGCTGATCGCACGGTTCTTCAGTTCCTCGAAGAAGGCTCGCCGGAAGGGCAGGCACCGCATTGAAACGGTGGCACGGTCTAGGGCCAGGCGGTCTTCGACGGGCGGGAGCACGGTCAGGGGCAATTCCACGGGGAGGGCTGATAAGGGTTCAGTTGCGGCATGCGGGGTGTCACCTGGGCGGTTTAGGGAAAGATGTCGTCGAGCAGATCCTGGCCAGTCTCTCCAGTGGATCGGGGTGTTGGCGTGGGGGGAACCACCCCATCAGGGCCACCGCCGCGGGCCTGCTGCGACCGGCTCTCATCCAGCAACAGGTTTGACCAGCGGAACTGCACGACGCTGCCCCGGTCGGCGATGAACACGGGCCAGGTGCCGGTGGCGTCGCTCAGCACCAGCTGGCTGGCCCGGCGCTGAAAGCGATAGAGCTTGCCGTTATCCATCTGAACCACGTTGTACTTCCAAACAGTCACGTTCTGGCGGTAGAGGCGGCAGGGGCCGCTGAACACGGTCAGCCCGCGTTGCATCGGCTGGCACTGCCGCTCCCCCGCAGGGGGCGGCTGGGGTGCCGGAGCCGTGCCCATGGCAGGGGTCCGTGGAGGGTGACAGCCCGAAGGAAGAGCTGGCGGTTCAGCAGCGGGTTCACGTTTCTCCGTCGCCAGCCTCCATCCCAACAGAGCTGCTGGATCAGATCGCAGAGCTGGCCGCTGCTCAGCTGGAACTTTCGCTGGGGAGGGCTCCTTGAGAGCTGCCCCAGTAGTCGGTTGCTGGCGCCAGGTCCGTAGTAGGTGCGGGTCAGGCCGATGAAGGGACCCTGGCGGTCGAAGCACACCGGGCGGGGGGCATCGCAGATCACCCTGGCTCGCGGGTCCGCGGCACGGGCAGCCATGGGGATGGCCGAGGCACCAAAGAACCCCAGGGCCAGCATGAGAAGTCGAGGACGAGCCCCGGTGCCGGATGGGGCTCGGAGGTCGGTTCATCGGCAAAGCACTTTGACCTTGATGGGAAGTTAGCGACGGTGGCTAAGGCGGCACAGAAATCCCTTGCTTCATGGATGCTCGCCCCTGCCGGCCTGTGGCAGGTTGGGACATCTTCCCCGCCGCCCTGTGCTCCTGCTGGCTTCCGCCTCGCCTGCCCGCCGCCGTCTGCTCGAGCAGGCCGCCATTCCCCATCGGATCCGGGTGAGCGCTCTGGATGAGGAGGCCATCAAGGACCCCGATCCGAAGCGTCTGGTGCTGCGCCTGGCCGAAGCGAAGGCGAGGGCGGTGGCTCAGGTGGCTGGGAACAGGCTTCTTGCCGAGGACGGAACCCCCTGCGGTGCCCTTCTTGCCTGTGATTCCCTGCTGAGCTTTGAGGGCGAAATCTTCGGTAAGCCGCAGGATCGTCAGCAGGCGATTGAGCGCTGGCAACGCCTTTCAGGCTGCTGGACCGAGCTCCACACGGGCCATTGCCTGCTGAGATCCAACCCTGAATCGGGCCAACCGATCGATGCCGGCTTCTCCCTTTCGATCGAAACCGTCACCACACGGGTGAAGCTGGCACCACTTGATCTGTCCGCCATCACCGCCTACGTCGCTACCGGAGAGCCGCTGGCCTGTGCCGGCGGTTTTGCCCTTGAGGGTCGGGGCGGCCTTCTGGTGGAGCGGATCGATGGCTGCTACAGCAATGTGATCGGGCTCAGTCTGCCCTTGCTGCGGCAGTGGTTTGCTTCGTTTCAGCCCCTGCCGTGAAACCTGGCGAGGCCTTGAGCCAGGACTGACGCCAAAAAAAAGACCCCCGTCGGTAAACGGAGGTCGTGCAGATGGAATAAACGAAAACGATTTTTCCAACGGAAGAACTGGTTAAGACCCCGGTTCAATCCAGATCGGGCATGGCCAGGGTTGGCTCGGCCTGACGGTCGATACCCTTCTCAAAGCCGGCGGCCGCAGCACGGGCGCGACCAGCATGCCAGAGATGACCCACCAGGAAGAAGAAGGCAAGCACGAACTGGGTCGCGGCCAGCCACTGGCGGATGTTCACGAAATTCACCGAGTTGGGCTCAGTGATGATGCCGCCAACTGAATTCAGGGAAGCGTTCGGAGCGTGGGTCATGTATTCAGCCGCACGACGCACCTGCCAGGGCTGAATGTCATTCTGCAGCTTGTCGAGGCTCAGGCCATTAGGGCCGCGCAGCGGCTCGAGCCAGGGGCCGCGGAAGTCCCAGAAACGCATCGTTTCGCCACCGAAGATGATCTCGCCGGTGGGGGATCGCATCAGGTATTTGCCAAGACCCGTGGGGCCCATAGCAGAGCCGATGTTGGCGCCGAGGCGTTGGTCACGAACCAAGAAGGTGAAGCTCTGGGCTTGGGAGGATTCGGCGTTGGTGGGACCGTAGAACTCTGAGGGATAGGCGGTGTTGTTGAACCAGATGTAGGCCGATGCCACGAAGCTCATCAGGCTCAAAGCACCGAGGCTGTAGCTCAGGTAAGCCTCACCGTTCCAGATGAACGCCCGGCGTACCCAGCCGAAGGGCTTGGTCACGACGTGCCAGATCCCACCGAAAATGCAAATCAGGCCGACCCAGATGTGGCCACCGATGATGTCCTCCATCGAGTTAACGCCGATGATCCAGCCTTCTCCGCCAAATGGGGCTTTGGTGAGGTAGCCGAAGATCACGCCGGGATCAAGGGTGGGGTTGGAGATGAGTCGCACATCCCCACCACCGGGGGCCCAAGTGTCGTAGACACCACCGAAGAACATGGCCTTGAACACCAGCAACAGGGCACCAACTCCAAGAAGGATGAGGTGATAGCCGATGATGTTGGTCATCTGGTTCTTATCGCGCCAGTCTTGCGAGAAGAAGGCGGAATAATTCTCCAGAATCTCAGGGCCACGGAGAGCGTGATAGAGACCACCCAGTCCAAGCACAGCTGAACTGATCAAGTGGAGTACACCCACCACGAAGAAGGGATACACGGAGGTGACCTCACCGCCTGGACCAACTCCGTAACCCAGGGTGGCGACGTGGGGGAACAGGATCAAGCCCTGCTCGTACATCGGCTTGTCGAAGGTGAAGTGGCTCACCTCAAAGAGCATCATCGCTCCGGCCCAGAAGACCATCAGGCCTGCATGGGCCACATGGGCGCCAAGGAGGCGACCGGAGAGATTGATCAAACGAGCGTTGCCAGCCCACCAGGCGTAGCCGGTGGAGTCGAGGTCTTTGCCCCCGACGGAGACAAGACCGGAATTAAAGGGCGTTTCCACGGGGCAGAACCTCTTCAGGGAAGACGAAGTTTTCGTGAGGCTGGTCGGCCGGGGCCATCCAAGCGCGCAGACCTTCATTCAGGAGAATGTTCTTGGTGTAGAAGGTCTCGAATTCTGGATCCTCAGCGGCGCGAATTTCCTGGGACACGAAGTCAT
>BJHE01000007.1:80515-101917 GCA_014191755.1 Cyanobium sp. | reverse complement strand
AGGCGCACCGAGAGCTGGTTGGCCTGAGCCTGGGGCAGGCGCCGCTGCATCTTCTGCACCTGCTGATCGATCCCGAGTTGGTGCTGCACGTGGTGCCCGATCTCATGGGCGATCACGTAGGCCTGGGCGAAGTCACCCGGGGCTCCCATCTGCTGGCGCAGCTGCCGGTAGAAACCCAGGTCGATATACACCTTTTCGTCATTGGGGCAATAGAAAGGGCCCGTCGCGCCGGCAGCCTGGCCACAGGCCGAGGCCACCACCCCATCGAAAATCACCAGCGTGGGCGAGCGATAGGTGCCGCCATTGTCTCGGAATTCCTTCTTCCAGGTGTCCTCGGTGTCAGCCAGCACCACCGAAACGAAATCGGCCATCTTGTCATCGGCTGGAGCCTTCTGACGCTGCCGGCTCACCTGGGCGGGCGCAGGTCCGAACGGACTGCCGCCACCGGAGAACTGCTGCAGCACCACAAAGGGGTCGCCGCCCAGCAAGGCCACGGCGATCGCCAGAAGGATGCCCACCAGGCCCACGCCACCGGCCACGGCGGGGGCTCCCATCCCGCGGCGGTCCTCCACGTTGTCACTCCGGCGTCCGTCAGACCAGCGCATGTTGGTTGTCTGCAGCAGTGCGGAGAGTCTGGCTGGCGGCGGGCCTTCCCGCATCGATTTCAGCTCCAACCGGTGTCAGGACAAGGACCACAGGCCCCGAGCCCAGGCCGGAGCCAGGCCCGGGGCTGCATGTCGAGCCGCGATCAGATCTCCGCTGCCGCCCTCTCCACCAGGCGCCGGGCCACCGCCTGCACGCCGGTATGGGAATAGGTGTCGGTGAAGGCATCCAGGAAGGTGGCCAACTGCTCCATGCCCCCGTGCCAAGGGCCGATCGTGGTTTCCAGGGCTCGCACGGCCCGCTGGCCGCTCAGCCCCAGATCACCCACGAAGCCATCGGCCCAGCCAAGCCATTGATCCACCCCGCGACGCACAAAGCTGAGGTGGGCCGCGTCGCCCCGACCCGGCAGCAGGGAGGCCATACCGACGTAGGAGGGCAGTTGATGCAGTTCGCGGCTTCCAACCTGGCCGAGCAGGCCATCGAGACGGTGCAGAGCGTTGTCGCCCAGCGGCAGGAGGGCATCGAAGCAGACCAGAGCCGCCATCCGCACCCGCGCCTCGCCCGTGTACTCCCTCAGGGAATCACCGAAGGCGGCGAAGCTGTCGCCGGGAAGGCCATTCACCTGGGTGAAGGCGAGCATCTCGGCGGCCACCTTGAGGCTCAGATCCACCGCCTGGAGGGTCTGGCTGGCGGGGGTGAGCACCGCCACACGCTTCACCAGCGGCAGGGCGCCGGCCACATTGGCGAGCACCCGCAGACCGCCGGCGGCCTTCTGGGAGCGGTTCACGGCGTCGTAAAGACTCAAGGCGCGGCGGTACCCCTCATGGCGGGCCCGGCTGAGTTCATCGGCGCGGGCCCGCACCTGCTGCACCAGTTCAGGGTCATCGCTGCCAAGCACATCGCTGATCAGCTCCTCTGGACTGGTCTGGTTATGCCAGCCCCCGGGCACGAGGGTGCTGACACCCTTCAGGGCCAGCACGGTGAGATTGCGGCGGGGGAGACGCTCAAGGCGTTCGAGAACGGTGGCGCTCATGCGGCGGGCTCCAGGGCGGCGTTGGCGCGATTGAAGATGGAGGGCTTGCGATTAGCGGCAGGCTGGGGAATCCGGGCCTGGGAAGGCTGGGCCTGGGGTGCCTGCCGCTTCAGGCCGGGAAATGGAAACCGCAGCGGGGACTGCCGGCCGGGCGGCAATGCCTGACGACCCGGCGCGATCGCCGGGGCCTGGATCGCCTCCGGGCTCAGGGCCGCCAGGGCCGCCAGATCGAAGGCCCCGAGCAACTCATGGCGCTGCTGCGCATCCAGTCCACTCCCCTGGCCGATCACCTTCACCTGAAAGCGATCGGCCACGAGCAAGGCACTGGCCTGGCTGCCCTGGTCCACCAGCGGCCAGGATTGGATTCGCTCCTCGGTGTGGATGAACTTGTTGCGGCTCGCTGGTGAGCTGGCCACATCCGAAATCGAGAGCAGGGCACGCACTTCGGCTCCCTGCTTCAGGCGGGCCTGGCTGAAGCCCCGCTTCTCCTGGGTGAAGACGAGTTGCTCTCCGGTCTGGGGCTTGGGGAACAGGCGATTGAAGAGCGTGCCGTTCACCACCTCTCGCGTGGCGATGTTGGCCACGGTGCCCCCGGGCAGCCAGGAGCGGAAGGGCAGAAAGAAGAATGCGCCAAGGAGCAGACCCGCAACGAGCAGCAGGCCGATCCCCCAGCGCAGGGAGCGGGACATCGGTTCGTAGAAACGACTAACGACTTGATAGCAGCCAGGCCGGCTTGTGGTGTGCCGGATCCACAGGCTGAACAGCAGTCTTAACGCTTCCTGGGAACCAGGAGCACAAGCCTGGTCAGGCCAAACCCACCAGCTGCAGCGAAAGATCCCACATCCGCCGGGCGGTCTCCGGATTGCTGGCCTTGTCGGAGAGCTCCTGGCTGAACTGCTTGCCCCCCTTGCTCTGGCGGTTCCCCCAGCTCCAGTGGACGCCGGAGACGGCGAAGGCTGGATCAGCTACCACCTCCGCCACTCGCTCGCCGGCTAGGGCCTGGCTCACGTAACCGCCGGTGATGTTCTTTTGGAACCAGGGAAAGATCGTGCGGAAGGCCGCCGGGGTGTTGCGGAACAAGGGGGAATCAGCCACACAGCCCGGATAGAGCGAGGTGAACACGATGCCTGTGTCGCCATGGAGGCGGCGATGCAGCTCCTGGGTGGTGATCATGTTGCAGAGCTTGCTGTCCTTGTAGGCCTTGCCGGGCTTGAAGGACTTGGCGTCGGCCATGGCGATCGGTGCCTTGAAGCCGGCGGTGAAGCCCGCCAGATCACCGAGGTCAGCGGGGGCGGGGATGGGGATCTTGCCGCCCAGTTCCTTGGAGTTGGCCGTCACCGTGCCGAGGATCACCAGCCGGCGGGAGGGATGGCTGGAGCGCTTGAGATCGTCGAGCAGGAGGTGAATCAGCAGGAAATGGCCGAGGTGGTTCGTGGCCATCGAGATCTCGTAGCCCTGGGGCGAGCGCTCGGGCTGCTTCAGCCGTGGCAGATAGACCGCCGCGTTCACCACCAGGGCATCCAGGGGCCGGCCGTTGGCATGAAAAGCATCCACCAACTGGCGGACGCTGCCAAGATCACCCAGATCCACCTGCAGATGGGTCACCCGCTCAGCGGCGATGGCGAGGGCCGCCTGGGCCCTGCGAGCTTTGTCGGTGTCGCGGCAGGCCATCACCACATGCCAGCCGCGGTCCACCAGGGCCTTGGCAGCGAACAGTCCTACCCCGGAGGAGGCGCCGGTGATCAGCACCGTGCCGGGGGTGCCGATGGCCCCTGAGGAGGCCGCGGGCGAAAGGGCAGCGGAAGCGGGAACCATGGCGTCAGGCAAGGAAGGCCACCTAGGGATGGGAGGGGGATGGGGGAAGAGGCGTGGGGGCTGTCTGCCAGACGACCCGCAAGCGGTTCGGGGCGATCCACTGGCTCTGCTCACGAATCAGCCGTTGCTCCCCAGCCACCATGAACAGCTGGTCAAAGCGTTCGCGGGCGCGGGCCAGGCGGGCTTGCTCAAGCTCGAGCACGGCCACGATCTCGCCATTGCGGTCCATGCGCTGCTGGTACGCCCCAGCCAGGCGAACCAGGCTCACACCGGCCACCGCCACCAGTCCGAGCTTGACCATCAAACCGATCACGCTGCAGACGAGCTCACGCCGTTCCTGGGTGATGGCCAGCAGATGGCCATCGGTTCCGAACACGGCAACACCAACTGGATCCGCCGCCTGTGGGCGGGCAAGGGGATCCGGAGCTCCGGGGGCTGAAGCGCTGAAGAGGTCGGGCACCGCCCAAACACCGGAACGGCCGACTCTCTCGGCTCCGACCGAGGCGGCGGCAACCCCAGCGGCACGACGGGAATCCGGGCCATGGTCCCTGATTCGGCGAGCACGGCCGGCCTGCTCGGGTGCACCAAAAGCGGGTCCAGGAGCCGCCCGACGTTCCCGCTCCTGCGGACCGGTGTCGGTGGGCCGGGATCGGCCGGAGACTCCACTGTTTGCTAAGCGAGAACCAGTTGCTGAGCGGGAACCCGTTGCTGAGCGGGAGCCCGACGCACCGGCCTGCCGACGCTGGCTGCGTTCTGGCTGGCCCCCTGAGGAGGCGGTGGAACGGCTGGGCAAACGAAAAGGAAGCACCGGCTTGGAACTCAGTGGCGTTCACCGCTTGTAGCAGTCCGACCAGGGGTTGCCAAGGCGGCGGCTTAATCTTCAGGCCTTGTAGAGGCTGAAGGCCAGGCGTACGGCCAGAACGCCCGCATGGGCGGCCACCACCAGAGCGATGAGCACTTCGGTCTGGTTGATCATGGTCCGGCTGGGCAAATGCAACGGCACCATTCTTCCCGCTGGGCTCGCTACGGTCCACATCCTGCCCTTGCCCTGTCACAGCTCTTGATGGCCCCCAACGCTGCGGAGCCGCCTTCGGTGGCGCTTTCCATCACCACCCAGCAGATCCGGGAGCTTGATCTCTCCCCCCTGGCTCCCCTGCAGGCCGCCAGCGTGGAGTCCCTGGTGGCGATGGCGGGCCAGCTGGAGCTTGAGCTGATCTGGCCTCGGGCCGACGACGATCTCCGCGAACTCTCGGAAGTGCCCGAGGTGCGGCTCTGGAGTCTGCGTGCCGATGCCCTGAACCCCTGGCTGCCCCTAGTGCTCGAACGCAGTCGGGGAACTCTCACCCGCCATGTGGCGATGCTGCTGCCCCACGGATTCAGCCGCAGCGAAGGCATCCGCTTCGCCCCGGAGAGCCTGGATCTGTGGATCACCCACCGGCTCTTCTGGCTCGATGGCTGGTCGGCGGAGGCGGGGGTTCCCTGCCGCCAGGGCCTCGCTCAGATGGCGGCGGTGTTGGGATTTGAGCTGGATCCCCTCTTCTGGTCGGCCGCCGCACCTCCGCCGGCCGAAGGCTGATCCCCCGTGCTGCAGCCCCTCAGGCCAAGCCCTCAGCCCCATCGGCCAGCCGCGGCGGTGCGCTGGATCCCCACCCACACCCTGCCGGGCGCCTGGCAGATGGCAATCGATGGGCAGCTCCTCGATCAGGCCTGCGCCGATCCAGGCGCTGGTGCGGTGCTCCGCCTCTATCGCTGGTCCCGGCCCACCCTCTCACTGGGTTTCCACCAAAAGACCCTGCCTAGCCACTGGCAGGAGCTGGCCAGAAGTGGGGCTTTCGATCTGGTGCGACGACCCACTGGCGGGCGTGCCGTGCTCCATGGCGGCGACCTCTCCTATGCCCTGATCTGGCCGGCGGCCCCAGGCCCGAGAGCAACCGTCTACGGGCGCTGCTGCGGCTGGCTCTGCCGAGCCTTCAGCGACCTCGGCCTGCCGCTGCAGCCCGGGCAAAGCGCCCCCAGCCGGGACCGGAGCAGTTGCTTCGCCACGAGCACCAGCGCCGATCTCATCCACGCCGACGGCAGCAAGCGGATCGGCAGCGCCCAGCTCTGGCGGGGCGGCTGCCTGCTCCAGCACGGAAGCATCCTGATCACCCCCCAGGCAGAGCTCTGGGAGCGGATCTTTGAAGAGGAGCCTCCGCTGCTGCCCGCCCTGCCGCTGGGATTCGATGACCTAGAAGCGCTGCTGCTCCGTTCGGCCGCCCGCTGCCTGCCCCTCGACTGCGGTGGGGTGAGCCTGGTTCTCAGGGATCTCACCCCGGAGGAGTGGACCGAGGTGGCGGCCAAGGCCTAACCGGAGAGATCCCCATGCGACGGATAGGGATCCAGTCTCAAGGTCCCGTGGCTGAGGGCGGAGGAGTTCCTTCGGCGGCCAGGCCCTCAGGCAACTGCACGTCACCGGCAGCCAGCATCGAACGGACCACCTGGGCCAGGGCCAGTCCAAGTGGGTAACCATTTTGCTCCCGGGCCGTGGCCAGAAGCTGGCTGGGGAGGCGGAGGCCGATCTTCTTGAGCACAGCCTCAGCGACCTCGGGGCGTTCCAGAGTTCCGGAGGGCAGACCGGCAGGGCCGAGCACGAGGAGGCGGGGCCGCTCGGGCTGGTCCATCTGCAGCACCGCCTGCCAGAGGGGGGCCGATTCGGCGATCGAAGGTAGTGCGGCCAGGGGATGGATGTGATCCCCCACCGCTTCGCTGTCCCAGCGCTGCACGGGCAACTCCTGGAGGATAGCGGGATCGATGACCCCCCGCCAACGACCTCGGTCACACACGAGCAGCCAGTCCGCAAGAGGATCGACCGAGGCGGAGGACGGCCTGGAGGCGGGACCGGTCTCGGGGGGGCGGACCGGATCGAGGCTGGTAGCGGCGAGGCCTCCGGGGGTGATCGGTTCGAGCCGGCTCAGCTGACGCAGGGTGGTGGAGGCCTCCAGCACCCGGAAGCGGCGGCGGCAAACATCCTTCACCCGGATTTCACGGAGCGCCTGCTGAACCTGCAGAACCTGGCTCTGGTTGCGCGCGGCCCCAAGGCCAAACCAACCGAGCATGATCAGCATGGCTCCATTGAAGCCAACGCCCTTCAGCAGCAGCCACGATCCCAGGCCGACCGCGAAGAAGGAGAGGAAGCGGCCGCAGCCATTGGCCACCACGAGGCCCCGCCGCCGGCTGCCGGTGACCTGCCACACAAGGGCCTTCACCACCAGGCCGCCATCGAGGGGCAGGCCGGGCAGCAGATTGAACAGGGCAAGCATCAGGTTGAGCCATCCCAGCCGGGTGACCATCTCGCCCAGCACCGCGGATTGGTGGGCGGCTGGATGCACAGCGGCCAGGAGTGCAACAGCCAGCGCCAGGCTCACCAGCGGACCGGCCAAGGCGACAGCGAGAGCGCCGAGGGCCGTGGGACATTCGCGTTCGACGCTGGCGACGCCACCCAGCAGGAACAGGGTGATGCTGCGCACCCTCACGCCCTGGCTGAGGGCCACGAAGGCGTGGCCCAATTCGTGGAGCACCACTGAAACAAACAGCAGCAGGGCCGTGGCCAGGGCCACCAGCCAGAGGCCGCCCTCTGGAAGGGTGGTCGCCAGGATCAGGCGGTAGTGCCGCTCGAAGACCAGGGTGGCCGCGAACAGGATTAAGAACCAGGTTGGATGGATGCGCAGGGGGATGCCGCGGATCCGGAATAGCTGCCAGCCTTCACCCATGGTTATGAATCGGACGCTGGTTGGCCATGGGATCAGAGCTTGCGTGAGGTTGCCTAGGCGGTGCCCCCGGCGGTTGATCTTAGAAAGGCTGCCATCCGGTCGGTCGCAATGGCGCCTCCCCTGCTGAAGATCTGTGGCCTGAAGCAGCCCGACCAAGCTGCAGCCGTGGCCGCCCTGGCGGTGGATGCGGTTGGGGTGATCGGGGTGCCGAGCTCTCCCCGCTGGTTGGAGCCTGCACGTCGAGCGGCCCTATTTGATGCCGTGGCCTCGACGAGGAGGGATTGCCTCCGGGTGCTGGTTGTGGCGGATCCTGCCGAGGAGGAAATCCCCCAGCTGGAACCTGGCCCGGGAGGGCACAACGTGGTTCAGCTCCATGGCAACGAAACCGTGGAGCGCTGCCTGGAGCTGCGGCGAAGGCTGCCCAAAGGACTCTTACTCTGGAAGGCGCTGCGCATCCGGGAGCCCGGAGATCTGCTGCAGGTGTCCCACTTCGCCCCCGTGGTGGATGCCCTGCTGCTGGATGCCTGGGTGAGCAGCCAACTGGGCGGTACCGGTCACCGGATCCCGCTGGAATGGCTGCGGGATTTCCGCTGTGAGCAACCGTGGTGGTTGGCGGGCGGGATTACCCCGGAGCGGATGGCTTCCTTATCTGGTGCCGTGAATCCCGATGGATTCGACGCCTCCAGCGGGGTGGAGGATGCCCCAGGCATAAAGAATCTTGCCCGAGTGGAAGACTTGGTGCGGGCGGTCCGTAACCACCAGCCTCGTCTTGCTGAAGCTGGTGGTGAGGATGATCAGTAGCCGAGCACCGATTCCTGCTGCTTAACCAACTCAAAGAACTCGGCCTTAAGGTTTGGATCACGGCGGAAATCACCCCGAACCACCGAATTGACCATGGTGGTCTGGGGTTCCTTCACGCCCCGCCACTTCATGCAGTAGTGCTGAGCCTTCACCAGGATGGCCAGACCCTCTGGCTCACAAAGACGCTCAATCTCATCGGCCAAGATCAAAACGGCTTCTTCCTGAATATGGGGTCTCGAGAAGACCCATTCGGCCACTCGGGAAAACTTGGAGAGGCCGATCACCCTCACGCCCGGCTTGATGCCGATCCAGCAACTGCCGAGGATGGGAACAAGATGGTGCGAACAGGCCGAACGTACAGTGATCGGTCCTACGGTATAAATTTCGTCAAGCTTCTTCACATTAGGGAAGGAAGCGATTTTCGGCTGCTCCTGGTAGCGACCCTTGAACACCTCGTGCAGATACATCCGCGCCACACGCTCAGCAGTTTCAGCGGTGTTGTGGTCGTTTTCAATATCGATCACCAGGCTGCGCAGAAGCTCCCGAATCTTGTCGGTGACTTCGGATTCAAGTTGGTCCATCTCACCTTCGCGCAGATGGGCCGAGATGTTGTCGTTCGCCAGAAACGGAGCCTTCGCCTCCTGGAGGCGCTGCCTCAGGCGGGCACTAATGGGCAGTTGGGTGGCCGAACCGCCAGCGGCCCCAAGGCCGTTCGTGGGAGGCGCTGCCGGAACGGTTACGGCAGTGATTTGTGTCGGGAGCGTGGAGGTCATGGGGTGTCCAAGGGTGCCGGCTATCGGCTTCAGGGGGAACCTCCACGAAAGAAATGGAGGGCTGCTGCGCAAGGAACAGCAGGACAACGGCAGCCTGCTCGGATTGAGCATGGCACGCCGATCACAGCAACTGTTTACAGGTTCATGACGCCGAAGTGGTGTGGTGTCCGCACACTGGGTATGGATACCGCCCTAAAGCCCAATGAGCGGCCGTTGGGTGCGGGCGGCTGTGAAGTCGGATTGATCGGGCCATGCTTCGGGCCGTTCTTCCGGCCAGGGCTTGGGGTCTGATCCGGGAGGGGCGCAAATGAGAATCCCACTCGGTGGTCCGGGAAGCATGATGGCGGCCACGTCGAAACGGGCATGGGTTAAAAAACCTTAAGCAATTCGGGCGGGCTCCGTGGCGACTGCGTCAAGGAAGCGGCCCATCTGCCGGAACTTGGAGTAGCGGCTCTCGATCCTCTGGCTTTCGCTGAGAGCGCCAAGCTCGGCAAGATTCGCTTGGATCGCCTCCTTCAGGGTTTCCGCCGCCTGGAGGGGGGCCCAGTGGTTGCCCCCGGAGGGCTCAAGTAGCACGGCATCGATCACCCCGAGCTGAAGCAGGTCGGGGCCAGTGATCTTGAGGGCTTCGGCAGCGACCGATGCCTTGGCGGCATCCCGCCAGAGGATCGAAGCACAGGCCTCAGGACTAGCCACAGTGTAGACACTGTGCTCGAACATCAAGAGCCGGTCGGCGACACCGATGCCGAGGGCCCCTCCGGAGCCCCCTTCCCCGATCACGGTGGCGATGATCGGCACCCGCAGCCGAAACATTTCCCGCAGGTTCACGGCGATCGCCTCGCCCTGACCCTGCTCCTCGGCCAGAAGCCCCGCATAGGCACCGGGAGTGTCGATGAAGCTGATGATCGGAAGCCGGAAACGATCGGCGTGCTCCATCAGGCGGAGCGCCTTGCGATACCCCCCCGGTGAGGCCATGCCGAAATTGCGGGCCACGTTCTCCTTGGTGTCGCGGCCCTTCTGGTGGCCCAGCAGCACCACCGACTGATCGCCGATGCGACCGACCCCCCCCACGAGAGCCTTGTCATCAGAACCGCGTCGGTCGCCATGCAACTCAACCCAGGCTTCGGTGATCAACTGGATGTAATCGAGGCAGCTCGGGCGTTGGGGGTGGCGCGCCACCTGGATCTTCTGGGCCGGCGTGAGCGAGCGGAAGATCTCATCACGGCGCCGGGTGGCCAGGGTTTCGAGCTGGAGCAGCTGCTGGCTCACATCGACCTCGGAATCCCGGGCCAGTTGGCGGATCTGCTCGATCTGCTCCTCGAGTTCCACCAGCGGCTTCTCGAAATCCAGGAGGGCGCGGCGGACCATGGGCGTAAACAAGGTGATGTTCAGGATCGCAGGTGGCGGATCCAGTGCGGCAGGGGTTGGGATTCAGGCGGGCACGAGGCTGGCCGCCTGAATCGGTTCCAGGGCTAGGGCCCGGAAACCATGGCGCAGGGAGGCTTCACCGATGCGATCCATGTTGGCCAGGGTGATGTTGTTGCGGCCCCAGCTGAAATTTGTGTGGATTCCTTCAAATTCCAGCAGCATGGCTTCCGCAAAACAGGCGAACAATTGGCGCCTGGGATTGGCCATGTCGGCCATCTCCATCATCTGCCATCCGAGATCCTGCCAGAACTCCACGATGCCGCCCTTGATCACATGCACTCCGTCGCCGGCAAAACGGGAATCGAGATTCTTGGGATAACCCCCGTCGATCATCAGACAGGGCCTGGGCAGCAGGTCGGCATCGATGCTGAGACCCTGGGGAAGACTGGCCACCCAGATCACCACATCGGCTTCGGCTAGTGCCTCATTGAGCTCAAGCACCCGGCCGGAACCCAGCTCCGCCTGGAGATCCAGCAGCGGCTGGGGCCGTCGGGCCACCAGCAACAGTTCCCCCACCCCCTGACGTTGCAGCCAGCGGCACACCGCGCTGCCAATATCGCCGCTGGCTCCCACCACCGCGACCTTGGCACTGGCCAGATTAATGCCAAGCCGCGGCGCGTTGTGCACAACTTGCTGGGCGATCACCCAGGCGGTGTGGGTGTTGCCCGTGGTGAACCGCTCCCACTGCAACTTGGTGTTTCGAATCTGCTGCTCCTTGAGCAGGTTGAGGTTCTCGAAAATGATCGAGGTGAAGCCACCTAGGGCCGTGATCGCGATGTCGTTCTTCTGAGCGAGCTCCATGGCACTAAGCACCTTGCGCTTGGCCGTCTTGAAGCGGCTCAGCATCTCCGGCACGAATACCGAGTCGATGTAGGCACCCTCAATGACCTGGCCGGTGGGGCTGGTCACCGTGACCGTTTCAACCAACTGGGGCGGGGCGACACACCACATCTCGAAATCGCCCTCGGCATATTCCGGATAGCCGAGGCTTGTGGCCATGGATCGAGCGGCATCAAGGCTGGTGGAGTGACCGATCAGGCCAAACATGACGATCAAACCCTTAGGGATGGAAACCGCCGGACCAGGCAGGAAATTCATCTTGCCATGGGTGAGGGCCCCTCAACCCAGCAGAGCTGCCGTGGCCATCCGCGCGATCTCCCTGGAGCTGAAACCAATCTCGGTGAGCACTTCTTGATAAGAGGTCATGAAGTCGGCCATCAGGTCCTCTTTGTCCATGTGAAGAACGCCGGCGTCCTCGGCCACCTGCTCCAGCATCCGCCGCACGTGGGGAAGGTTGGCCCGGTTAGCTGCCTCCAGCTCCTGACGGGCAGCCTCGAGGTTGGCCTTGAGCCACTGCTGTCCGTAGTTGAGATGAGTGTACTCATCCTGCACCACGCCTTCAGTTATCTTGCGGGCGAAGGGATCGGCCACCGGGATGTAGATGTGATAGGCCGCGATGGCAAAAGCTTCGATCAAAATCGATTGAATCAACAGGCAAGTGACCAGGTTGCCCTCGGCTAGGGCCTGCTGGAAGTTGTCACGAAGTGGCGTGAAAAAGACGCGGGCGAACGGCATATCGGCCTCGACGCCAAGATTGGTAGCACAAGCGGTGAAGCCCTTTTTGTGCTTCATTTCCATCCGGGCCAGCCGAGCCAGTTCGTCGGCCTGATCGGGCAGCAGGGTGGCCAGGGAAAGGTAGTTGTCGTGGGCTTCCTGCTCGCCCTCGATCACGATGGCATTGATGCGGCTGTAGGCGTCCTTGTAGCTCTCGCTGGTGAAATCGGGCAGGACGGCTTCGGCCGGTGCGTCGACCCCGCTGCCTAGCCCGGTCGAGGCCGAGGAATTTGGGGACAGATCCGACAGGGAAACCGCCATGGAGAGCCTTGTGCGCACTTAACCGGAGACTGTAATCAACCCCGCAGGGTTCCCGGCGGCCAGTCGCTGTTCAGCAGGGACTGCAACCGGCACCGCCATCCCTCCACCAACGCCTCAAAGAGCGCCTGGCCCAGCTCGGCGGTGGCGCCGGCAGGATCACCGATCACGCCAGAGCTGCTGAGCTCACGGGTCAGCCAGGCACAGGGGGCCTGGCCCTCCAGGCTCCAGCCCTCCGGTGCCTCCCGGAGGGGACCGTCCGCCTGACGCTCAGGACCGACCAGATCCTCCGCCAGATGAAGCATCAGGCTGGTCTCAGCCAGACCGGCATGCAATCCCCGCTGACGTTCCGGTTCGGGAATCCGCTGGGCGATCCCTTCCGGCCCACGCCAAAGGAAACAGGGCAGCACCGCCAGGTCCGGCCGAGCCGCATGGAGCTGACGGGCTGCAACTTCTAACAGGGCGATCTGGCCGCCATGGGCATTGAAGAGCACCAGCCGCTGGAAGCCCGCCGCCGCCAAGTCGCTGCCCACCGCGACCACCAGGCCCAGGAGCAGCTCCGGCGGCAGGCTGAGGGTGCCGGCAAAGCCGCGGTGCTCGTGGGAGAAGCCAAGGCTCTGGGTGGGCAGCTGCCAGATGGGCAAATCGTGGGGAAGCCTGTCCAGCACGGCCGTACAGACCCGCTCGGCGAAGAGGGCATCGGTGCTGAGGGGCAGATGGGGACCGTGTTGCTCGATCGCCCCGAAGGGCCACACCACGGTGCTACCGGTCCTGGCCGCCCCCTGCGCCACCTCGGGCCAGCTGAGCTCACTGAACAGGCGCCGCCGCAGCGGGCCCGGGGGAATCAAAGGGGCTGATGCCAAGACAGAGAAGTGGATGGTGGCCTGGCATGCAACGGAAACGGAGTACACCCGACCATTGCTCCAGGGGGGAGTCCCTACAGTGTGGGATCGCAGAATGCTGAGGTTCATGGCCGGATCCGGCACCCCCCCGCCGCGTCAACCCCGGCCCCCTGCCCAACGGCCCGGCGGGCAGGCGGCCAACCCACCCCGCAAACCGCCCCAGGTGATGTTGATCCGCAAGGAGGAGACGGCGCCACTCGAGGCATCGCCGCCTGAACTGGCCGTGCCATCCGCACCCTCCGCCGGCTCGGCTCAGCCGCAGGCCCCCAGCCGGCCGGCGCCCCCGACGCCGGCCTCGGCCGACCAAACGGCCCCGCGCCGCTCCGATGACGAGCTCTTCGATCTCGGCGCACTCGAGGGCATGACGATGGCGGACTTGCTCGGGCCGGAACCAGGCCGGGGCCGCCCCGGCGGCGAGCGCAAGGCGGTTCCGGTCGCAGCCCAGGCCGCGGCGAGCCGCACCGTGGACGATTTCGACTTCGATGAGGAAGCCTTCCTCGCCGCCCTCGACGAGAACGAGATCGTTGGCACCACCGGTGAGGTGGTGAGCGGCACCGTGGTGGGCGTGGAGAGCGATGGTGTGTATGTGGATATCGGCGGCAAGGCGCCGGGCTTCATGCCCAAGCAGGAGGCTGGCCTGGGGGTGATCACAAACCTCAAGGAACGCTTCCCGAAGGGTCTGCGGGTCGAAGTGCTCGTGACCCGCGAGCAGAACGCCGACGGCATGGTGACCATCAGCGCCCGTGCCCTAGCCCTGCGCCAGAGCTGGGAGAAAGTGCGCCAGCTCGAAAAGGACGGCAAGGTGGCGCAGGTTGTGATCACCGGCTTCAACCGCGGCGGTGTGACCTGTGATCTTGAAGGTCTGCGGGGCTTCATCCCCCGCTCCCAGTTACAGGATGGCGAGAACCACGAAGCCTTGGTGGGCAAGACCCTTGGCGTGAGCTTCCTGGAGGTCAACCCAGAAACCCGCAAGCTGGTGCTCTCCGAACGCAAGGCGGCCACGGCGGCCCGCTTCGGGGAACTGGAGGTGGGCCAACTCGTGGAGGGTCAGGTGGCCGCGATCAAGCCCTATGGCTTTTTTGTGGACCTGGGCGGCGTCAGTGGCCTCCTCCACCACAGCTCGATCACAGGCGGCGCCCTGCGAGATTTGCGCGAAGCCTTCGAAGTCGGTGAGCGGCTCAAGGCCCTGATCACCCAACTGGATCCGGGCCGGGGGCGCATCGCCCTGAACACGGCCCTGCTGGAGGGACAACCCGGAGAGCTGTTGATCGCCAAGGCCACCGTGATGGCCGAAGCCACCGACCGGGCCAACAGGGCCCGCTCGCTGTTGCGCCAAAAAGAACAGGAGGCGGGATGAAACGAGAGGGCAACAACCCTGGGATGAATGCCGTGCCGGGAACCGCAGC
Organism: Cyanobium sp.; assembly: GCA_014191755.1. Classification (GTDB taxonomy): domain Bacteria; phylum Cyanobacteriota; class Cyanobacteriia; order PCC-6307; family Cyanobiaceae; genus Cyanobium. The sequence goes on along the minus strand of BJHE01000007.1, from coordinate 87,535 downwards.
AGCATGAATTCCCAAGAGCCGGACGCCCCCGATCCCGGATTAGCCGGCACTGGCGCGGCCAGCGTGGCTGATGCCCCAGGTGGGCAGCCCGACTGGGAGCTCGATTTCTATTCCAGGCCGGTGCTGGAGGCCGATGGTCGTAAGCGGTGGGAGCTGCTGATCTGCTCCACCCCGCCCCCAGCCGCCAACGGCACAACCCCGGCCCCTTTCCGCTGGGTGAGGGTCTGTCCGGCCACCAGTGTCAATTCCCTCTGGCTCCGGGAGGCGATCGAAGCGGCCTTGGCCGAAGCCAGGAGCCAGGGTTTCAGCCGGCCGCGACGCCTGCGCTGCTGGAGGGGGTCGATGCGCACGATGGTGCAGCGGGCTGCCGAAGCGCTCCAGCTGGAACTGGTGCCCAGCCGCCGCTGCTACGCCCTCGTGGAATGGCTGCGCCAACGGGAGGCGGAGGTCTATCCCGCCGAGCCCGGTGCCTTGTTGGGTCCCCTGGCACCGGTACCGGCTGCGATCCGGGGCGTGCCGGTGCCCCTACCCGAGGTCGCCCGTGGCGATCGCTGGGCTTGGGCCACCCTTCCCGCAGAAGCCCTGAGGGATGCGGCCGAATGGGGCGCTGGATTCGCTGGCCTGATCCAGCTGCCCCCCGAGCTGGAGTCGGGAGCGGCAATTCCCGGCATCCGCCTGTTCAGCCGCCACCGGGCCCTGGCCATTGCGGGGTGGTTGGCGGGCCTGGAGCCCGTGCGCCTTGAGCTGGAGGGAAACCAGTTGGTGCTGGAGGCTGGTCTGGAGGATCGCTGGCTGCTCACCACCCTGCCCGGGGAGGAAGCCCGGCTGGCCTCGGAGGCCTTCGAAACGGCCAGGGCCCAGGCGGGTGGACTGCAGTTTCTGGCGGTGCAGGCCGAGGAACAGGAGCAACGGCTGGAGGGCTTCTGGCTGCTGCGGGATCTTCCCGATGCCTGAAAAGCCGCCCTTCGGATCCCATGGCTGAAGCTCTCGAGCCACCCTTCGATCGCCCCGACCGGGGCTTCAACGACCTGCCGGGCTGGACCTGGGTGGGGACCTACGGGGGGTACTACCTCCAGGCCGATCGGCTGGCGGAGTTCGATCACGGCTTCTTCACCAGACAGTGGCAGGGCCGCGGGCCTGAGGAGCTGGCGTGCGCCCTCAGTGCCGGCATCACGGTGCACCGGCCCCGCCAGATTCACAGCGCCGATGTGCTTCCGGCCAGCGAGGCCCGGGAGGAGCCCTGGCCCGAGGCCGATGGGCTCGTGAGCGATCGGGCCGGCCAGAGCCTGTGGGTCTGTGGAGCGGACTGCACGCCGGTGTTGATCGCCGATCCGGCGACCGGCCGGGTCGGGGCCTGCCATGCGGGCTGGCGGGGGGTGGCAGGAAGGATCCTGCCGGCGGCCCTCACCCTGATGGAGAAGGCAGGATCCCGGCGAGCCGATCTGCTGGTTGCCCTGGGACCGGCGGTAAGCGGAGCCAGCTATCAGGTGCAACGCCCGGTGAGTTTGGAGGTGGCGCAATCGCTCCGGCCCGAGGGAGGAGATGCCGATGCTGCCCTGGAGGAGCTGCGGGCCTGCGGGGCTCTGCTGGAGGATCCCGACCCCGCCCACGACCGGCTGGACATCCGGGCGGCCGCGAGGGCTCAGCTGATCCACGCGGGGGTGGATCCGACTCGCATCGAGGTCTGCCCGCTCTGTACCGTTACAGAATTTTCATTGTTCCATTCCTGGCGACGCGACCGGATCAAGGCGGTTCAGTGGAGTGCAATCGTTGCCCAGGGTTGAAGAGAACGCCGGAGCACGCCCTGAGCGAAGCCAACAGATCTGGTGAACGCGTTCCGGAAACAACCGAGTTGAAAGCCGAGCTTGCCTAATGCAGCCGCGGTTAAGGATCAGGATCAAACCTCGCATTCGCTGTGGAGCAGAGCTGGCGCTTGACCCTGCGGGAATTTAGGCAGGCTTGGAGCTTCATTCATCGAACAATTCGGTCACCACAGGACTTGCCAGATTGCCCCTTTGTGCGTGATTATGCAGGAGTTGCATTTTTTTGACACCATGCTCACTGGAGCTGAACTCCTCGCCAAGGTCAAGGAGCTGGGTGATGTCAGCAAGTCCGAGCTTGTGCGGGCTTGTGGTTACGTCTCCACCAAGAAGGACGGCACCGAACGCCTCAACTTCACGGCCTTCTACGAATCGCTGCTGAACGCCAAGGGGGTTGACTTTGGCGCCGCGCCGAAAGCCGGCAAAGCTGGCCGCAAGCTGAGCTTCAACACGAAGATTCAGTTCAACGGCAACCTGATGGTGGGCAAGGCCTACACCGCCATGTTGGACCTCAAGCCCGGCGATGAGTTTGAAATCAAGCTCGGTCGCAAGCAGATTCGTCTGGTTCCCCTGGGCGCTGAAGACGAAGACGTGTGAGTGCGATCGACTCGGCTACCCGGATCCCATCGATCGCAGCCGAGAGGATGCCGCCGGCGTGGCCACCCCCCTCGCCTGCGGGGTAGAGCCCGGGTGTGTTCGGGCTCTCCAGGGTTGTGCCATCCCTCTCGATCCTGACAGGCGAAGATGTACGGGTTTCAACGCCCGTGAGCAAAGCGCCGCTTGAGGAAAATCCGGGGATGCGGCGCTCAAACGCCGGCAGCGCCTCCCTGATCGTCTCCAAGACCCAACTAGGAAGACAGGTGTTAAGGCTGCCCAACCGCACGCCGGGCTGAAAGGACGCCGGCACCCCTGCCGCTCCCCGGTCCTCGCTCGGACGCCCCGCCAGGAAATCATCCACCCACTGGGCGGGTGCCCGGCCATCCGCGCCACCGGCCTGAAACGCCTGCTGCTCCCAGTAGCGCTGAAAGGCCACGCCGGCCAGGGGATCACCGGCGTAGCTACCCCACGGCTCCAGATCCTTCCGTTCCACGTTCACCACTAAAGCGCTGTTGGCATTGCGCTCGTTGCGCGAATGCTGGCTCATGCCATTGGTCACCACCGAGCCGGGCTCGGAGGTGGCCCCCACCACCAGTCCTCCCGGACACATACAGAAACTCCAGGCGCTGCGGCTCGTGGCCCCGGGGGTAGTGGTGCTGTGGTGAACGAGTTTGTACTCCGCAGCACCCAGCTGGGGATGGCCGGCGGACGGACCCCAGCGGGCCTGATCGATCAGGGGCTGGGGATGTTCGACCCGGAGCCCCACGGCGAAGGGCTTGCAATCCATCGCCACGCCGAGGCCATGGAGCATGGCGAAGGTGTCGCGGGCGCTGTGGCCCACCGCCAAGACCACCCGATCGGCGGCAACCCGGTGACCATCCGCCAGGATCAGCCCCTCAACGGCCCGGGTAGTGGGATGGAGCTCCAGGCTCTCCACCCGAGCCCCGAAGCGCACCTGCCCCCCCAGCGCCTCGATCCTGCGGCGCAGTCCGCGCACAACCGTGGCGAGCTTAAAGGTGCCGATATGGGGCCGGTGCAGGGTGAGAATCTCGGCAGGGGCGCCGGCGGCCACCAGTTCCTCGAGAACCTTGCGGATGAGTGTCTCCGACTCACTCACCTGGCTGTAAAGCTTGCCATCGGAGAAGGTGCCGGCCCCTCCTTCCCCGAATTGGACATTCGACTCCGGATCGAGGGGACGTTGGCCCCGCCAGAAGCCGAAGGTGTCGGCCGTGCGCTCCTTCACAGGCTTGCCCCGTTCGAGCAGGAGGGGCCGCAGCCCCATCTCGGCCAGCAGGAGAGCGGCGAAGTAGCCGCAGGGTCCAGCCCCCACCACCACGGGACGGGGGCCGGCCGGGGGCTCCTCCAGCCGGGCCACGAGGCGATAACGATCGTCAGGAACTGGACGCAGGTGGGGGTCCCCCTGGAAGCGGCGCAGCAGACGGCGCTGCGAGGCCTGATCGAGATCTAGTTTTAGATCCACGCTGTAGACCAGCGCGATGGCGTTGCGGCGCCGGGCATCGACGCTGCGCCTCACTAGGCGATGGGAGAGCAGCACCTCCTTGGACACCCGAAGCCGGCGGCAGATCGCCGCCGCCAGATCATCTTCCCCGTGGTCGAGGGGCAGCTTGAGTTCGCTGAGACGCAGCACGCAGGCCATGGTCCGGGTCGTCTGATGTTTAGGGCAGCACGCAGACCCACAGCCTTCACGAAAGGTGCCAAGGTGACCTTAAGCACATCTCTGGCAGCCTCCGATGGGCCTCACCCACTGTCCACTTTGCATGGGTCTGGCCGTTCTCTGCGTCATTCGCAGCGGCGCCCACGCCCTTCTCCTCTGGCGTCTGGCCTGAACCCGCAGCCGTCGCCCTGATCAAGCCCGAGCCCGTCTGCCCCCCAGGCCCGCGATCCGCGGGCCATCCCAGCCCGTCTGCCCGACCAGGGGGGTAGAAGCGATTCCAGGAGGTCGCAGATGCAGCGCGAAATCATGCGCGCCGGAGAGAAGTCCCAACAGATGGCCTACGCCGAGCTCCATGTTCTATGTGCGCATGGAACTGGGGGCCCCCAGCAAGCCGAGCCGCGGTACAGGCGATTTCCTGGCTCTGGTGCTGGTGCTGGTGCCCCTCGGGCTGATCCTGATGCTGGTCCATCCTGCCCTCGCCATCGCCATCTGGGCGTTGACAGGTTGCCTGGGTCCTGGCGTGATCGAACCAGATGAATCGCGACCGTGCGGGGATCCAGGCCGCCGATGGCGAAGCCGAGCGCCGCTGGCCCCGCCAACAGCTCCTGGCCGCGAGGATCGAGAAGGGGGGGGGCCAATTACTGCGCCGCGGCGGCCTCCAGTGCCGCCACAGCCAGCCGGGTCCGAACCACAGCGTCCGGGTTGAGGCTGATTGAATCGATGCCCTCCTCCACCAGGAAGCGGGCGAAATCGGGATGGTCACTCGGGGCCTGACCACAGAGCCCGATCTTGCGGCCACACCGCTTCGCCGTGCGGATCGCCAGAGCGATCATCGCCTTCACGCTGGCGTGGCGTTCATCGAAGAGATCGGCCACGAGGGCCGAATCGCGGTCGAGGCCCAGGGTGAGCTGGGTGAGGTCATTGGAGCCGATCGAGAAGCCATCGAAGCGTTCAGCGAAGGCCTCGGCGGCGATCACATTGCTGGGCAGTTCGCACATCACGAACACCTCCAGGCCGTTCTCACCGCGTACCAGACCCTCATCCGCCATCAGGGCCAGCACCTTGTCCCCCTCCTCGGGGGTGCGGCAGAAGGGCACCATCGGGATCGTGTTGGTCAACCCCATCCCCTCCCGCACCCGTTTAAGGGCCTGACATTCCAGGGCGAAAGCCGGGGCGAAGGCAGCGGCGGTGTAACGGGAGGCGCCGCGCCAGCCCAGCATCGGATTCTCCTCAATCGGCTCAAAGGCTGCTCCGCCCAGAAGCCGGGCGTATTCGTTGCTCTTGAAATCGGAGAAACGCAGCACCACCGGTCGGGGATGGAACGCCGCCGCGATGCGGGCCATCCCCTGGGCCAGTTTGTCGATGTAGTACTCGCCAGGATCCTCGTAGCCCCTAATCAAAGCGGCGATCTGCTGCCGCTCCTGCTCCGAACGGAGCTGCTCGGGATGGAGCAACGCCAGCGGATGGACGCGGATGTGGTTGGCGATGATGAACTCCAGCCGCGCCAGCCCGACGCCGTCGCAGGGGATGGCGGCCAGGTTGAAGGCCTCCTCCGGATTGCCCACATTCATCAGGATGCGGGTGCTGGTGGCGGGTAGATCGCTGAGGGGTTGCTCATCGAGCCGGAAGGGCAGCCTTCCGGGGTAGACATGACCCACCTCCCCCTCACAGCAGGAGAGCGTCACGGCGGCACCGTCCTCAAGGAGGCGGGTGCCATCACCACTGCCCACGATGGCCGTGATGCCCATCTCGCGGGCGATGATCGCCGCATGGCAGGTGCGGCCGCCCTGGTCGGTCACCACACCGCTGGCCATGCGGAGAATCGGCTCCCAATCCGGATCGGTGCGCTCAGTGACCAGCACATCACCCTGCTGGAAATGCTCCATGGCGGCGGGATCGCGAATCAGACGCACCACTCCGCTGCTCACGGAGGCGCCGATCGCCTGGCCGCTCACGATCGGGCTCACCTGGTGGGGCTCCAGATGCCAACTGCGCAGCACCGCGCCACTGCGGCGGGATTCCACCGTCTCCGGGCGGGCCTGGAGGATATAGAGCTCACCATCGGGGCCATCCTTGGCCCACTCGATGTCCATCGGGGTCGGCGTGCCACGAAGCGCGGAGTAGTGGGCCTCGATCGTCACCGCCCAGCGGGCCAGGGTGAGTATCTCCTGGTCGCTGAGGGCGAAGCGCTGGCAATCGGCAGGCTCAACCGCCTCGATGCGTACCGGCCGGCCTGCTTCCGGGGGATCGGCACGCACCAGGCGGATCGCCTTGCTGCCCAGACGGCGGCTGAGAATCGGACGGAAACCCTGGGCCAGGGTGGGCTTGAAGATCAGCCATTCATCAGGATTTACCGAACCCTGCACCACCGTCTCGCCCAGTCCGTAGGCGGCGGTGAGGAGCACCGCATCGCGAAAGCCGGTCTCGGTATCGATGCTGAACATCACCCCGGAGCAGGCCCGATCTGCCACCACCATCCGCTGCACCCCGATCGAGAGGGCCACCTCGAGATCGTCGAAGCCCTTGAGTTGGCGGTAGGAGAGGGCTCGGTCGGTAAACAGGGACGCATAGCAGCGGCGGCAGGCCTCCAGCAAGTCCGCTTCCCCCTCGATATGCAGAAAGGTTTCCTGCTGGCCTGCGAAGCTGGCGTCCGGCAGATCTTCAGCGGTGGCGCTAGAGCGCACGGCCACGGCGGGAGCCCCGAGGCTGCGGTAAGCGATGCGGATCTCCTGCTCCAGCCTCTCGGGCAGGGGGGCTGCCAGCAACAGAGACCGAGCCGCCTGGCCCGCGGCCTGGAGGGCCGCCAGATCGGCCGTGTCGAGGCCTTCCAGGATCGCGCGCAGGGAAGGCTCAAGGCCGTTGCTGGCGAGGAAAAGCCGGTAGGCGGCGGCGGTGGTGGCGAACCCTTCCGGCACCCGCACCCCCGAG
>BJHE01000007.1:76190-79770 GCA_014191755.1 Cyanobium sp. | reverse complement strand
TTGCGATCGCCGATCAGCAGGAGATCGGGTCCGCTCACCTGCAGCACTTCGGCTGCACTGACCGGTGCCACCCCGCCAAAAAAGAACGCCGGCAGCAGCAGCAGGGCCGCCAGAGCGGTCGAAAGGAGTGAGGGAATCAGAGTTTGGCGCCGCAGCTTGGACAGAACAGATGGGCACTGGCGGTGGTTTCGCCACAGGCGCCGCATTGGCGAATGGTGTCGATCGCCAGCTCCGGATGGCTGGGCAATCCCACCATCTGGGCATTGCTGGCCCCGGGGGGCACCATCGGGTAGCAGTTCTCGTTGCGCCGCACTGTCACATCCACAAACACCGGACCGGGATGGGCCAGTGCCTCAGCAAGCAGGCGATGCAGATCGGCGCGATCGTGAATGGCCACCCCCCTCACGCCAAACGCCTCGGCGAGGGCGGGGAAATCGGGCATGCCGCCGGTCATCTCGGAGGCGGAATAACGCTGATCGTAGAAACTTTCCTGCCACTGGCGCACCATGCCCTGCCAGCCGTTGTTGAGCACCACCACCTTCACCGGCAGGTTGTACTGGCTCAGGGTGCCCAATTCCTGGATGTTCATCAGGATGCTGGCATCGCCGGCCACACAGATCACCTGGGCATCGGGGAAGGCGGTCTGCACCCCCATCGCCGCGGGCATGCCAAAGCCCATCGTGCCGAGGCCAGCGCTGCTGATCCAATGGCGCGGCAGGGTGGGAAGGAACTGGGCGGCCCACATCTGGTGCTGGCCCACGTCGGTGGTGATGTAGGCCTTGGGAGCCAGCTCCCGCAGGGCAAGCACCACCTCCTGGGGGGCGATCTCTCCAGTGGGCGTAGGCACCACCAGGGGGTAATGCTGCTTCCAGGTGTCGATCCGCTGGAGCCAGGCTTCGGTGCGGCCATGGGACTGCTCACCCACCGAGGCGGCAAGCATCTGGCGGAGGGCCTGGTTGACATCCGCCACCACCGGCACCTCGGGGATGCGGTTCTTGCCCACCTCGGCGGCGTCGATGTCGATGTGGATCACCCGGGCTCGCGGCGCGAAGCTGTCGAGACGGCCGGTGACCCGATCATCGAAGCGGGCACCGGTGGCGATCAGCAGATCGCATTCGGTGACGGCGAAGTTGGCGTAGGCGGTGCCATGCATGCCCAGCATCCCCACAGCGAGGGGATGGCGCTCATCAAAAGCGCCTTTGCCCATCAGCGTGGTGGTGACCGGCAGGCGGAAACGCTCGGCCAACTCAAGAACGGCCTGATGGGCGCCGGAACTGATCGCTCCACCGCCCACGTAAAGAAGGGGGCGCTGAGCCTGGCGGATCAGCTCGAGGGCAGCGGCGATGGCGGCGGGATCGGGGGGCTGGGTGCTCCTGAAGCCTGCGGGAACCGCTGTACCCGGCTCCACGGGGACATAGTCGAACAATTCGGCGCCCACATCCTTGGGCACATCGATCAACACGGGGCCGGGCCTGCCGCTGGCAGCGATCAGGAAGGCCTCGGCAACGATCCGGCCGATGTCGGCGGGATCTCGCACCACCCAGGAATGTTTCACGATCGGCAAGGTGATGCCGAAGATGTCGGTTTCCTGGAAGGCATCGGTGCCGATCGCCGCCCGGGGCACCTGACCGGTGATCACCACCATCGGCACCGAATCCATCTGGGCGGTGGCGATGCCGGTGACGAGATTGGTGGCACCGGGACCGGAGGTGCCAAAGCACACACCCACCTTGCCGGTGGCCCTGGCGTAGGCATCGGCCGCATGGGTGCCACCCTGCTCGTGGCGCACCAGAATGTGTTTGAGCCAGCCGCGGCTCTCAGCTTTATGCAGCTCGTCGTAAATCGGCAGGATCGCGCCCCCGGGGTAGCCGAAGATGTGGCTTACCCCGTGCCGGTGCAACGCATCCATCAGGGCATAGCCACCGCTCACCCGCAGGCCCCTGCCGGAATCGGGAGCCGGCACAGGAGCTGAACCGAGGACGACAGATGCGGACGGAGCGGTCGTTGCCGCAGGGTTCAAGGGCGTGAGGGTCACGGCGGCAGGAGGCGGAATAGGGCGGAACGAAAGGAGTTGTCCTAGCGGAACATCCCAACACTAGGTCGGCGACCCTGGAAGGACCGGGGATCGCTACGGCTCGCGGCCATCGCCCGGAGCACCCGGGCCGGATCGAGCCAGGTGCCCCTGTAGCGAAGCCCCCAGTGAAGATGGGGGCCGGTAGTGGATCCGGTCATGCCCACATGGCCGATCACCTGGCCGGAACGAAGTCGTTGGCCCTCCACCAGCTGCACCGGACCACTGCTGTAACGGGGTCCGTCAACGATGCCGCCCAGGTGGCAATAGACGTGCTCATAGTGCCCAGAGCGGATCACCAAGCCGTTGCCACAGCCACCGTCCTGGATCACCTCCACCAGCCGGCCGCTCCACCAATTGCGAACCGGAGCCCCGAGGGGGGCGGCGATGTCGATGCCGTCGTGGGAGCGCAGCGAGCCGGAGAGGGGATGGACCCGCATGCCGAAGGAGCTGGTGTAGCCCGCAAAGCCCACCACCGGAAACACCGCCTGGATCCAACCCAGCTCTCCCGCCGCCCGAGCGTCGGCAGGGAAGGCGAAGGCGGCCACGAGGCCCAGGAGCAGCGGGCCCAGGGAATCGCCAACAAAAGGTGGGAGGCGACGCCGGACCCGCTCACCCGAGCGGGGCCGGGCCTCAGAGCAGTCCAAGGGCATGCAGGGGACCATGGCCGCTGATCAGCTCAAACAGAAAAGCGGAGAATCCCACCATCGCCAACCTTCCATTCCAGACCTCGGAACTATTGTTCCAGCCCCAAGCCCACTTGTCTTGAGGATAGAGCTTGACCCGGGTTGGCAGCTCGGCGGCCTGGTCGAGATTCACCTCGGGGCCTGCCATCGCCTCCTGAACCAGGTCGGCGAGGCCGGCGATGAAGGTGGGATCGATGTCGAGGGCCGGCACCCGCAGGAAGTTGCTCACCCCGGCCTCGGTGGCGATCTCGCGATATTCGATGTCGATCTCCTCAAGGGTCTCGATGTGTTCGCTCACGAAGCTGATCGGCACCACCACCAGATCCTTCACCCCAGCCTCGCCCAGTTCGTGGAGCGCGTCCTCGGTGTAGGGCTTTAGCCACTCCACCGGGCCGACGCGGCTCTGATAGGCGAGCGTGTGGGGATTGGTGTGACCCAGTTCGCGCTCCAGGCGCTGCATGATCAGGAGGGTGCAGGCCTCAATCTCCCGCTGGTAGGGGTCGCCGGCTTCCTCCACGTAGCTCTTGGGCACACCGTGGGCGCTGAAGAACACATGGGCCCCGGCCGGATCGCCGGCGGCGCGGATCTGGCGGGCGATCAAGCCGCCCATGGCCTCGATATAGCCGTGGTGGTCATACCAGCTGCGGATGCAGCGGATCGGCAGCCGGCTGAAGGCCGGGTCGGCCTGGCGCAGCCGCTGCAGCTCCCGGAAGCTCGAGCCGCTGGTGCTGATTGAGAACTGGGGATAGAGCGGCAGCACAACCACCTCCTCCACGCCGTCGGCCTTGATGTCGGCCACGGCCGATTCGGTGAAGGGATGCCA
>BJHE01000007.1:22055-75593 GCA_014191755.1 Cyanobium sp. | reverse complement strand
GCCGATGAGCGGGGACTGGGGCGGGCCCTCGCGCAGCTGGCGGGGCTGGAGCACCAACTGGAGGAGCACCGCTTCCGCTGGGAAGACTGGGGGCGTCCGCATCGCGACGGCGATGGGGACGTGCCGCCGCAAGGGGCAGGGGAACCCCACGGCATCTCCAGATCCGACGCCGGCCGACCACCACTCCCTCCCGCCACCGCGACCCCCACCAAGGAGGCCTCTCCCGATCCGCCCCTGGAACAGCGCCTGACCAGCTTCGAACAGGCCTTCTTCGCCGATCCAAAACGCCGCCGCCGCTCCGGCACTCGCACCACTTGGAGCGGCGCCTATCTGCCCTATCTGCGCCGCCTGGCAGCCCACACCGGCAGCGGCCAGCCACGACCCTTTGGAGCGGCGCTGCTGGAGGAGGTGGTGGAGAGCTATGAGCTGGCCAGCCGCAGCCGGCAGCAATGCGCCATCGCCCTGGCCGCACTGGCCCGGCACCAAGGCCTTGATCTTCCCACCGACTGGTCGGAGAGGGCGGCGGGCTACGGGCTCCATGCCGCCCGCTTCCGCCAGCTCCCGAGCGATGCCGAGATCCTCACCCTGGTGGATCGCATCCCGAACGAAGGATGGCGCCTGGCCTACGGCCTGATGGCCACCTATGGCTTGCGAAATCATGAGGTCTTCTTCTGCGACTGCTCCGCCCTCACGCCGGACGGCGATCGGGTGATCCGGGTGCTGCCCACCAGCAAGACCGGTGAACACCAGGTGTGGCCGTTCCAACCCGCCTGGGTCGAGCACTTCAAGCTGGAGCGACTAGGCCGGGATCGCCACGCCCTGCCGCCGGTGCGCACCGACCTGGGGCGCACCACCCTCCAGCAGGTGGGGCGCCGGGTAGCGGAGCAGTTCCGGCGCTACGAGCTGCCGATCACCCCCTACGACCTGCGTCACGCCTGGGCCGTGCGCACCATCCACGTGGGCCTCCCCGACACGGTGGCGGCGCGGATGATGGGGCACTCGGTGGGCATCCATACCCGCACATATCACCACTGGATCACCCGCCGCGACCAGCAGCAGGCGGTGGACGCCGCCCTGCTGCGTCTGCGGGCGGCCTGATCAACCCGGAGGGGCGGGAGGCTTACTGCTGCCGTAATGGGCCCGCGGCCGACCGGGGCCCGCCAGAATCGCCGGGCTTCCGCCTCCGGATCCCCCGCGTGCCGCCTTTCCAGCCCGACCCGACCGGCGTCGAACCTCCCGCCTCCCTGGAGAGCCCCCTCGACCGAGCCGCGGCCGAGCTCGGTCCCGGAGGCAATCTGGCTCCCGAGAAGGAGGCGGAGGCCTACCGACGCCGCATGGAGCGCCGCCAGGAGGTGCAGCGCCAACGGGTGGGGGAACGCAACCTGGAGAAGGGCTTGGTGCTGGTCTTCACCGGCGATGGCAAAGGCAAGACCACCGCAGCCCTGGGCCTGGTGCTGCGGACCCTGGGCCACGGCGAGCAGGTGGCGGTGGTTCAGTTCATCAAGGGGGGCTGGCAGCCCGGCGAAGCCAAGGCCCTCGCCCTATTTGGAGAATCGCTTCACTGGCATGCCCTGGGAGAGGGATTCACCTGGGAAACCAAGGACCGGGATCGTGATCGCGAGCTGGTGCAGCGGGCCTGGGAGCGCTCTTGCACCTATCTCGCCGATGCTGAGCGCCGGCTCGTGGTGCTCGATGAGGTGAATGTGGCCCTGAAGCTGGGCTATCTGGAGCTCGACCAGGTGCTGGAAGGGTTGCGGCTGCGCCCACCCCTCACCCACGTGGCTCTGACGGGCCGTGGGGCGCCGCCGGGCCTGCTGGAGCAGGCCGATCTAGTCACCGAAATGCGGCTGGTGCGCCACCCCTTCCGGGAGCAAGGCGTGAAGGCCCAGGCGGGAATCGAGTTCTGAACAGCCACGCTGGCGCTCCGGAGCGGAGAGTGTTTGCGCACAAGAGCTATGGGCGGGGGGTGGTGAACTGGGGGCTGGTGGCGGTCAGTCGACTGAACCCGGGCCGGGCAGATCCGCCCGCAGCCGGACCAGGGAGCCCATGAGCAACGAAAGGCCGCTCACCAGAACGGCCCGATGCACCACTGGCTCGCGCCAAATGGCCGGATCGGCGCTGGCCCTCTCCAGGGCCGAGAGGGTGAGGCGGGCCATGAGCTCGCTGGCGGAACTCGCAGCACCGTCGCTCGGGCGGTTCGGCAGCGGTTCAGGCATGGCGACGCATCGGTAATTCAGCCAAGCGCGGCCTGGCCCAGCTGGCAAGGCGCCCAGCAGCTGGAGCGAGCGCTACGGGATGGGCGCTCCCAGGGGGGACGGCCTTGGGGTGCGCTGGGGGAGGGGTTGCTACTGTTCGCAGGATCGAAGGGCTCGATGGCTTACCGGCGCGTTCTTCTCAAGCTGAGTGGCGAAGCCTTGATGGGCGCCCAGGGTTACGGCATCGATCCGGCGATCGTGCAGTCGATTGCCAGTGATGTAGCCGCCGTGGTGGCCTCGGGAACCCAGCTCGCCATCGTGGTGGGCGGGGGCAACATCTTCCGGGGGTTGAAGGGCTCCGCCGCCGGGATGGATCGCGCCACCGCCGACTACGTGGGCATGCTTGCCACCGTGATGAATGCCATCACCCTGCAGGATGGCTTGGAGCGGGCGGGGGTACCCACCCGAGTGCAGAGCGCTATCTCGATGCAGGAAGTGGCCGAGCCTTATATTCGCCGCAAAGCCATCCGCCATATGGAGAAGGGGCGTGTGGTGATCTTTGCAGCCGGCACGGGCAATCCCTTCTTCACCACCGACACCACCGCCGCCCTGCGGGCCGCTGAGATCGGAGCCGATGTGGTGTTTAAGGCCACCAAGGTGGATGGTGTCTACGACCGGGATCCGGCCCGCCATCCGGATGCGGTGCGCTATGAGAGCCTTACCTTCCTTGATGTGCTCAGTGGCGAGTTGGAGGTGATGGATGGCACCGCCATCGCCCTCTGCAAGGACAACGCCATCCCGATCGTGGTGTTCGATCTCTTCGGCTCGGGCAATATCGGGAGGGCCGTGGCCGGTGAGGCGATCGGCACCCGCATCGTGCCGGCCCACTGAGCCCCGGCAGGCCGCAGCCGCTTCCCCCCTCCAGCCCCCGTCTGAGCAACCACGCCATGGACCTTGAAGCCAGCATGCGTAAATCGGTGGAAGCCACCCAGCGCACCTTCAACACCATCCGCACCGGCCGGGCCAATCCCTCCCTGCTCGACAAGATCGTGGTCGAGTACTACGGCGCTGAAACGGCGCTGAAATCGCTGGCCACCATCAGCACTCCCGATTCCCAGACCATCCAGATTCAACCGTTTGACGCCAGCTCGATCAATCTGATCGAGAAGGCGATCGGCATGAGTGATTTGGGTCTGACCCCCAACAACGACGGCAGGGCGATTCGGATCAACATCCCACCGCTCACGGAAGACCGTCGCAAGGAGCTCTGCAAACTGGCAGCGAAGTATGCCGAGGAGGGCAAAGTTGCGCTCCGCAACATTCGCCGGGATGGCATCGATAAGATCAAGAAATTGGAAAAGGAAGGCGACTATTCTGAAGACCAGAGTCGCGACGCCCAGGAGAAGGTGCAGAAACTGACAGACCGCTTCATCAGCGAGCTTGAGAAACACCTGGCCGATAAGGAAACCGACATCCTCAAGGTTTGAGCACCACTCCCTCCGCCGACGCCATCGTGGTGGGGGCCGGTCCGGCCGGAGCGGCTGCGGCGTTTCACCTGGCTAGCGCCGGTCGGCGCGTGATCCTGCTGGAGCAGCAACAGAGTCCAGGCCAGGCCAATCCCTGTGGAGGTGGCATGGCCGCCTCGGTGCAGCGCTGGTTTCCCTTCGACCTCTCCCCGGCCGTGGATCAGGTGATCCGGCGGGTGCGTTTCACCTGGGCCCTGGAGGATCCTGTGACCGCCGAGCTTCCCGGTGATGCGCCCTTCTGGATCGTGCGCCGCCGGGTGCTCGATGCGTTCCTCAGCCGTCAGGCCCAAGAGGCGGGCGCCGAACTGCGTTGTTCCAGCCCGGCGGAGGCGATCGGCCGGGAGGATGGGCTCTGGCAGGTGCGGCTGGCGGGGGGTGAGACCCTCAGGGCCCCGGGCCTGGTGGTGTCTGATGGATCCGGCTCGCACCACGCCGGGGCGCTGGGCCTCGGCCCTGCGCGTCCTCGCTTTGCCAGCACAGTGTCGGTGGAAGTGGATGGCCCGCTCCTTGAAGCCGATACGGCCCGCTTTGACTTCGGCCTCGTGCACCACGGATTCTGCTGGGCCTTCCCCCGCCAGGGGGGCACCAGCATCGGGGTGGGCACCTTCATCGGCCAACAGAGCGCCGACGCCAACGCCGTGCTCGCCGCCCTGCTGCCCAACCTCGGACTGCCGCCCGACGCTGGGCAGCGCCGCTCCGGGCGGCTCCGGATCTGGGATGGCCACCACCCACTTCACCGCGACGGTGTGGTGGTGGCGGGGGATGCCGCCTCCCTTTGCGATCCCTTCCTGGCTGAAGGGCTGCGCCCCTCCTTGATGAGCGGCAGCCGCGCAGGCCAGGCCCTGGCAAGCTGGCTGGGGGGCGATAGCCAGGCATTGGCAGGCTATAGCGCCGCCATGCGACACGATTGGGGTGACTCAATGGCCTGGGGAAAACGGATCGCCCAAGTGTTCTACCGCGTGCCGAAGGTGGGCTACCAGCTCGGCATCAAACGGCCCACGGCACCCCAGCGGATTGCCCAGATCCTCTCGGGGGAAATGGGCTACGGCGACATCGCCCAGCGGGTGATCCGGCGGCTTCTCTTCCAGAGGGGCTGATCAATTGCGGATGCAGTCCTTGAGATCGCGCAGACGCTGATCGATCGAGCCGAGCAGTTCGATGGCGAACATCGGCGATTCCTGAACAGCGAAAAGAAACTTCTCGCGATTCATCACCAGTAGCCGGCAGGGGGTCACCGCCCGAGCATTGCCGTAACGGCAGTGATCATGGGTCACCAAAGCCCCAGCACCGAAGACATCGCCCGCGTGGATGGTTTCGAGGCCGCTCTCGCCGTTCCAGGTGAGCTCCACGGTGCCATCGAGCAGCCCGAACATGCAGTCTCCGGACTCACCGGAGCGGAAGATCGAATCGCCGGGTTCAACGTGGATCACCTCGCCGGTGCTGGCAAGGGCGCGCATGGTGTCGAGGGCGTGCACAGTGGGAATCTCCAACGCTTAACAGTCTGACGCAGGCAAGGCCTATGGAGTTCAGTGGGTCAGGGCCAAAGGGGCCCCCAGGCCGCCGCGGACATCCGCCGGCACCAAGCGGCCATCGTTATCGGTGTCGAGGGCGTCAAACACTGCATCGCTGCCCAGCCACTCCTCGCGGGTGATGCAGCCATCGCCGTCGAGGTCATTGAGCAGAAAGATCTCATGAACAGCATGGGTGAAGGCCTCGCCTCCCTCCAATTCCACCAGCCGGTGGGCCAACTGGGCTTCAAGAGTCTCGATGGCCTTGCTGAACCCGCGGATGCCTTCATCGAGCTTATCCGTCGCCATCGGATCGGCCGCCATCCGATCGAAGAAGCTGGCCTGGTCGATGCTGATGCGCGCTTCAGTGCCGCCTGGTGCGGTGGCAACCAGCTTGCGGGTTAGCTCGCCTTCGGTGCTGCGCAGTTGGTCCATCAGGGCCGGCGCAATGGTGAGCAGGTCGCAACCCGCCAATTCGATGATCTCGTCGATGTTGCGGAAGCTGGCGCCCATCACCTCGGTACGATAGCCATAGGTCTTGAAGTAATTGAAGATCTGGGTCACGGAGATCACGCCAGGATCCTCCGGGCCGGGATAGCTCTCACGGCCCGTGCTCCTCTTGTACCAATCAAGGATGCGCCCCACGAAAGGGGAGATCAGCGTGACACCGGCCTCAGCACAGGCCACCGCCTGGGCGAAACCGAACAGCAGGGTGAGATTGCAATGAATGCCATCCTTCTCGAGACGCTCGGCGGCGCGGATCCCCTCCCAGGTGGAGGCGATCTTGATCAGCACGCGCTCACGCCCGATGCCGGCCTGTTCATAGAGACCGATCAACTTATGGGCCTTCGCCACCGTGGCCTCGGTGTCGTAGCTCAGGCGCGCGTCCACCTCGGTGGACACGCGGCCGGGCACGATCTTGAGGATCTCCTTGCCGAAGGTCACGCTGATCTCATCGAGAGCCTCACTCACCACTGCATCGGCCCCCGCCTCGCTGCCGATCGCCGCTCGCGATTCCCGCAGGGAACGATCGATCAGATCCTGGTAAGCCGGGATCTGGGCGGCCGCCAGGATCAATGATGGATTGGTAGTGGCGTCCCGGGGGGTGAACTGCCGGATCGCCTCAAGGTCACCGGTGTCGGCAACCACCACGGTCATGGTGGCCAGTTGGTCGAGCAGGTTGGCCATCGAATCGGTAGTCCCGTTGAAGGCGGATTGCTGGCAAGCTAGCCAGCGCCGGCGGTGCTGGGGAAAGAAATCAACGGGCGGGTGCGGGTTTCGCCATGGCCGCGACCGGTGCGCTCGGCGCGATCTGCTCAAGAACCAGCAGCGCTTCCACGATCTGACGAGCCACCGGCACCGCCACCGTGGAGCCATAGGCATTACCGCCCTGGGGTTCATCCACCACCACCAGCACCACATAACGGGGGTTCTCCACCGGCAGCACGGCAACGAAACTGCAGATGCGCGCACCGGGGATGTACACGCCATTGTGGGCCTTCTGAGCCGTGCCGGTCTTTCCGCCGATTCGGTATCCGGGGATCTGAAGGCCCTTGCCGCTGCCCTTCTGCACCACCGTCTCCATCCAATTGATCACCGTGCGGGTCACCTTCGGATCGAGGAGCTGCACACCGGTCGGTGTGCCGTGGCTGGCCAGGGCATCACCAGATCGCAGGCCACGGGTGATATGCGGACTCACCAGGCGCCCGCCGTTGGCGAGCATGCCGTGCAGCTGAATCAACTTGAGGGGGGTGAGCGAGAAACCCTGGCCGAAGGCCGCAGTGGCAGGCTCGATCGCACCGCCGATGAAGTCGGCACGGCTCTTCAGCTGACCCGCCACGGCCCCTGGCAGGTCGGTGTCGGGCACCACATCGATCCCAAGCCTGTGCAGCCACTCCCAATAACGCTTGCGGTTGAGCTGCGCCATCGCCTGCACCATGCCCACATTGCTCGACACCTGCAGCACGGTGGGGAAATCGATCTGCCCATGGCCGCTGTGGTCGGCATTAAAAATCGGCCAACCGCCGATTGTGAGCTGGCCCCCGTCGTAGACGCTGCCGTTGGGATCGATCGCCTTCTCCTGCAGGGCTAGGGCGAGGTTGATCGGCTTGAAGGTCGAGCCCGGTTCGTAGAGGTCCTGCACCGACCATTCCCGGAACAGACCGGGATCGAATGTCCAGTAGGCGTTGGGGTCGTAGGTGGGGGTGGAGGCCAGGGCCAGCAGTTCACCATTACTGGCATCCATCACCAGCGCTGCGCCCCGCTTAGCGCCCCACTGCTTGACCTGGCGCGCCAGGGCCTGCTGGGCCACCTGCTGGAGGCGGGCATCGAGGGTGAGCTGAAGGCGGAGATCATCGCCGTAGAGGGAACCGGCCGACAGACCATCGGGCAGGGGCGTGCCATCGGCGCCCCGCCTCAGGCTGAAGCGGGTTTCCTGACGCTGCAGATCGCTGTCGCGACTGAGCTCCAGACCCGCCTGAGGCTTGCGCTCGAGATTGAGGAAGCCCACCACATTGGCGAACAGACCGGCCTGGGGATACACCCGCTGGGGATAGGCCTCCAGATCGATGCCGCTGATGCCGAGCTTGAGAACCTGGGCGGCGGTTTCTGGGTCGAGATTAGTGGCCAGCTTCACACCAGTGGATCGGGAGCCCATGAGCTCGAGCAGAGCACCGCTGGGCTTGGCCAGCACCACGGCCAGACGCTGGGCCACATCGGCCGGGTTGCGAACGAGCTGAGGAGGATCTCCAGGGACATTGAAATAGCGGGGATGGGCCCAGAGGGTGAAGCGCTCCTCATCGATGGCCACCAGCCGTCCCATCCGGTCGACCACGGTGCGCCGTTCGCCGATCGGATCGATGGACTGGGTCTGGATCGAACGGGCGCGGGCCAGCAGGCGGTTTCCATCCACTAGTTGCAGCCAGGCAAGCCGTCCCGCCAGCCCGGTGAGGGCTGTCGTGAGGAGCAGGAACACAGCCAGCAGCCGCTGGGGGGAACAGGGTTGGAACGCCACAACGCGATGACAGCCGGGTCGCGGCCCCCGATCGTGACGACGGCGCAGGTCGGTGACAGGGCCCCCGGGGGGGTGGCGTCGGGTGGAGGCCCTTGCCATCAGTAGCCGGCCGGAATGGGCTGGCGCGGCAGGGTGGCCAGGAGGGGGAGACCCCGGGAGGAGGCGGTGACGGGGGGAGGAACCAGATGGAGCAGCTGCTGGCTACTGGTGGGCACCAGCTGACCGGGTCGACGGACAGCGGAGAGGTGGTGCTGCTCGAGCAGGGCGGCCGATTCCTGCAGCTTCTGCTCCAGGGTGCGGGAGGCCTGCAGATGGTTGTAGTTCGCCGCCCACACGCTCTGCCAGTGGAAGCTGAGGGCACTCAGGCCAACCACCGAAACACCGAGACCGGTGAGCACCCCCGTGGTGATGCGGTGCAGCCCGGCCATGAGGGGGGACTGGCGCTCAACCCGCCGGGCGGAGAGGGAACCCTGGAGCACCTGCAAGGACCCCGAGCGGCGCGAACGACGCCCGGCCCGATCGGCAGGGGAAGGGAGGCGGAGACCGGCCCGGTCCGTTGATGGGTCGGAGGTGAAGAGGGCGACCAAGAACGGATGGAGAAGCTGCGCAAGTGAACCACCCAACGACCCCGCCGGCAAGCCGGCGCAGCGGCTCGTCAGCTCCCCAGCAAGAGCAGATTCGCAAAAGTAAGGGCGTTCCAGAGGGCGTGCAGCAGCACACAGGAAGCCAGGCGCCCCGAGCGCAGGCGCAACACCCCCAGACCGATGCCCAGCAGGAACAGGGGGATCCACTCCGCCAGACTGAGGTGCGCGGCAGCAAACAGGGCCGCGCTGAGCAGCACCGCGCCGGTGGGCCCGAGCCAGGTGCCGAGCACCGGCAGCAGCACCCCCCGGAAGAGGATCTCCTCAAAGAGGGGCGCCACCACCACGGCGGTGACGGCAAAGCAGGCCAGGGCCCAGGGGTCGGAGCCTCGGAGCACCAGTTCGAGCATCGGATTGCTACCGCCAGGGTCACGCCAAAGGATCTCCACGAGCCAGCCCCCCAGGGCCACCACCGGAAGGATGAGCAGGAGCATCTGCAAGGCCTGACGGAAGGCCGTTACCGGGGGACGCCAGCCCCACTGAAGCCAGCCGCCGGCTGGAGCCCCGACGGTACCGCTGAGCAGGCGCCAAAGCAGCAGCAGGGGCACCACCGTCAGGGAGAGGTAGAGGAGGAGCACCTCGAGACCCTGGGCCAGGGCGGCCGATCTGGTCATGCTGAGCAAAGTGGTCTGGAGGGTCCGCTGAAGCAGCTGAGGCAGCAGAACCTCACCGATCAGCACGAAGCCGCCGGCGATCAGGAGTGTGGTGTCAACCAGGCCGAGGGGCGGCCCCACCAGGGCTGGGGGCGAGGCCAGCCGGCCGCGGGCCAGCAGCCACAACTCCCGGCCCAACAGCAGCACCCCCGTCACGAGGAGAAGAGCGGGCATCAGAGTGACCGCCAAAAGCCGCAGCAGGAGCGGCTGGCGCCCGCGGAAGGCGGGACACTGGCGCTGGCTGCCGCCGAGCTGCTCGCAGCTGAGCTGGCGCACCAGCAAGGGAGCCGCCCAGGGCTCCAAAACCCCTTTCAGGTTCGCTGGCGGCAGGGTGTCGTCCCCCCGCAGCAGTGCTTCCAGGAGCGGGCGGCGGGTTGAATCCACCATAGGAAGCAGCTCCCGCAGCCGGGCCTCGGCACGGGCCGGATCCGAAGGGCGCTCGAGCAGGGCCAACTTCAACCTCTGCAGCGCCGGAGCCGGTGAATCCCCTCCATCCACCTGGAGGGTGAGCTGCTCCACAAGCCTGGAGCGGGGGGCTTCCCCTGCCACCAGGGTGGTGAGCCTCGCTGGAGCCACATCGGCCACCAGCGTGGCCAGCTCCAGCTGGTGCAGATCGAGATCCCCGCCCACCGAGGGACGCGTGAGGCTGCTGGCCAGGCCCTCAAACCAGAGAAGGGCGCTCAGGGAGAGGCTGAGCAGGGCCAGCAGCACCTTCCAGCTGGGCGCTGGCGCCGCGGCCGGGGGGGAAGGGGGCAGGCCCGGTCGGGGTTGGTTCAACCGCAGCCTCATGGCGGAAGGTGGGGCGATTCTCCCCTGTTCCCTGCCTGGACGGATGGTTCCAGCGTCGATGGTCTTCCCTCCCGGCCCGGTGCGGCCTTCCCGGCATGGAAGGGGCGGACCCGGGCAGCGGGCTTCACGAAACCGCTCCCATACGATGGGATACCCGCGGCGCAAGACCCGTGCCCCTCCGGATCCTGCTCGTTCGCCATGGCTTGAGCAGTTTCAACAAGGAACGCCGGATCCAGGGCCGCGACGACCTCTCCACGCTGTCGGAGGAAGGCGTCCAGCAAGCCCGCCGCACCGGCAATGCCCTCTCGGATGTGCCCCTCAAGGCGATCTACAGCTCCCCCCTGCAACGCGCCCGCGAAACGGCCGCCCTGCTGCTCGAGGCCCACGGTTCCCCCCAGGACCCGCTCCACGTGGAGGAACTCCTGGAGATCGACCTCGCTCCATGGAGCGGCCTCCGGCGTGAGGATCTGCTGCTCCACGCTCCTGAACAGGAGCGCCGCTGGCGGGAAGCTCCAGAAACGTTGGAGCTTGAGCATCCCGACGGCAGGCGCTACCACCCCCTGCTGGAGCTGATGGACCAGGCCGGGTGCTTCGCCGATCGCCTCCTGGCCGACCATCTGGACAGTCTCGAAGCTGCCGGCACCGAGACGGTCCTGGTGGTGGCTCACAACGCCATCCTCCGTTGCCTGATGCTGCAGCTGCTGGGGCTGCCGGTGGCGCGCTTCCGCCGGCTCCGCCTCGACAATGCCGCCCTCTCGGTGCTCAACATCAGTCGGACTGCCGATGGGGAGCTGGATGTGCAGATCGAGTCCCACAACGGCACGGCCCATCTCGAAGAGGCCCTGCCGCCGAAGGGCGCCGGCCCCCGCCTGCTGCTGGTGCGTCACGGCGAGACCGACTGGAACCGCCAAGGCCGCTTCCAGGGGCAGATCGACATCCCCCTCAACGCCAACGGCCTGGCCCAGGCGGAAGCGGCCCGGAACTTTCTCGCGGATGTGCCGATCCAGCGGGCCTACACGAGCACGATGGCCCGCCCCCGCCAGACGGCCGAAGTGATCCTGCGCTCCCACCCCAGCGTGCCTCTCACCAGCAGCCGCGGCCTGATGGAGATCGGCCATGGCCTCTGGGAGGGCTGCCTCGAGCAGGACATCGCCGAAGGCTGGCCCCAGCTCCTGCGCGACTGGAAACGGGCCCCCGAAACGGTGCAGATGCCTGAGGGGGAAACGATCCAGCAGGTGTGGAACCGTTCCCTGGCCACCTGGAACCACATTGTGGCGGGCCTCGATTCCGGCGAAACGGCTCTGGTGGTCGCCCACGATGCGGTGAACAAGACCATCCTCTGCGCCCTCCTCGGCCTCACGCCGGCCGACATCTGGGCGGTGAAGCAGGGCAATGGGGGCGTGACGGTGATCGATTACCCCACCGGGGCAGCCGGCCCTCCCGTGGTGGCCTGCCTCAACCTCACCGGCCACCTTGGGGGAGTTCTCGACCGCACCGCAGTCGGCGCCCTCTGAACTTTCCCCGATGCCCGCCCCCCTTCTGCTGCGGCAAGTGAACCTGCTGGAGGGCCCCGACAGTCGCGAACGACGGGCCGATGTGCTGCTGGAAGGCTCGCGCCTGGCCACGATCCTGGGCAACCCCGTGGCCGGGGAGCCGTGCAGATTGGAGGTGATGGCGGGGTTGGCGAGCCCGGTTGAGATCGAGGCGTCCAACCTCTGGCTGGGCCCGGCCCTCGTTGATCCCCACAGCGTTCTGGAGGATCCCCGGCTCGGCAGGGCCGAAACCCTCGCCTCCCTGGCCGATGCGGCCCGCTTCGGTGGCTACGGCACCGTGGCCCTGCTTCCCTGGGCCCGACCCTGGCGAGACCGGCCGGAGAGCCTGGATCTGGCCTGGCCGGAACCACTCAGACTCCTGCTCTGGGGCTCCTTCAGCCAGGGAGGTGAGGACCGGGAGCTGGCCCCCCATGCCGACCAACTCGCTGCCGGGGCTTGCGGATTGGCGGGATCCACCACCCTGCCACCCCTGGCCCTGCTGGAGCGGGGCCTGCGCTTGGGGGAGACCGGGCCCCATCCGGTGCTGGTGGCCCCGCGCGATCTTTCCCTCACCCAGCAGGGTTATGTGCGCGAACGGGTGGAAGCGCTGCGTGGCGGCTGGCCGGTGGACCCGGTCCTCAGTGAGCTTCTACCGCTCCAAAGCCTGCTCACCCTTGCCGAAGCCCTGCCGGATGCCTGCCTGCGGCTGATGAACCTCTCCACGGCCGAAGGGGTGGAGCTGCTGCGTCAGCGGCGGGGCCAGCCCCAGGCCAGCGTGGGCTGGTGGCACCTTCTGGCCGACAGCGGCAGCCTGGATCCCTCCGCCGAGGGCTGGCGAATGGTGCCCTCCCTCGGGGGTCCCGCTGACCGGGAAGCCCTGATCGCCGGCCTGGTGGATGGCACCCTCAGCGCCGTGGCGGTGCAGCACGAGGCCCTCGACGCGGAGGAGCGCCTGCTGCCCCTCGACCAGCGCCGACCCGGGCTGGCCGGCCACGGACTGGTGCTACCCCTGCTCTGGGATGCCCTGGTGGCCGGGGGAACCTGGAGTGCCTGGCAGTTGTGGCAGGTCTTGTGCTGGGGTCCCTGTGGCTTTCTGGATCTGCCTCCCTCCCGGCTTGAGGCCGGAAGCAGCGACTGGATCCTGTTCGACCCGAAAGCGCCGGGAGGATTCGCTCCCATCCTTGATCCTTCCCTGGCGGCCAACCGTCCCGAAGCAACGCAGGGGTCATTCCGAGGCCGGGTGGTGGCCTCGGGCCTCAGCGAGCCGAAGGACTGGCTGGTCCCAGTGCCCCCATCGTGGTGAAGGGATAGAAGCGGTAGAAGGCCCGGCCGATGATCTCGTTGCGGGGCAGGAAGGGGCCCCCCGGCCAAAAGCGGGCATCCCAGCTGTTGGCGCGGTTATCGCCGAGCACCACGATGTGGCCCTGTGGAACGACCACGTTGAGGGTGCGACAAGGACCCAAGCCGCGGGAATCGACCGGACAGGTGTTGCTGACGTATGGCTCCACCAGGGGCTTGCCATCAATGCTGACTCTGCCGCGGGGATCCACCGCCACCCTTTCCCCGGGCAGTCCCACCACCCGCTTGATGTAGGCGTCACAGGCCGGCTGCTCGAGCCCCGGGATCGAACCGATCAGGGGGAGGTTCACGAGCAGGCACTGCAAGGGCCCGGCGCCGCTGCCCTGGGAGAGCAACACCGGGTCAAAGTGCTGGGGGGCGTGAAACACCACGATCTCGCCGCGGCGGGGCAAGCGGTTGCGGAAGCTGAGCTTCTCCACCAGCAGCCGATCCTGGAGCTGCAGCCCTGGCAGCATCGAACCGGAGGGGATGTAACGGGCCTCAACCAGAAACTGACGGATCCCCAGGGCGATCGCCAGGGTGATCAGAACGCTGCGCCAGAACTCCCAGGCGCTCTCTTCAGAAGCCGGCGGAGCCGGGTGCTCCCCGGAGGGGGTATCGCCAGGCCCGGAATTCGCCGAGGCGGGATCCGGTACTAGGGGATCCATGGGCGTCTTGGTTGGCGTCAAGGCACTCCTGAGGCGGCGATCGTTGTAGCCAGGCAGATTAGACGCACCCTGGGGGATCTCTTCGATGGCCCGACCCCGCTGGCACCGGATCCATTCGCCCCAGGGCAGCCGTATCGGCCGGCTCTGGGACCGATCGGTGGCGCTCTGGGCGACCCTGAATCTGGTGCTGGTGGGATTCGATCTCACCTATGTACCTCTCCGCACCTTTTGGCTGCAGCGGAACCTCTATCCGATCCCCTCCGTGCCGCTGGTGGTGCCCCTCACCATCCTGCCGGACATCACCCCGTGGGTGGACCCAATCAAGGGGATCGAACCGCACCGCGAGACCAGCGCCTATCTGCGCCAGTTCCGGGCCCTGGATGCGGCAATGACCCCGGGCCCCGGCCAGGGGCTCGCGACCAGTACGCCGAACCCGACGCAACGGGCCCTGCTGCAGGAGCAGCTGGAGGCCACCCTCCAGATGATCGACACCAACCCTTTCCAATCCTCAGGAGCAAGCGGCACCCTGGAGAAGATCAAGGGCCGGCTGCGCCAGCGGGCCAACATCGACTCCGCAAAGCAATCCGCCTCCACACTGTTGAGCCCCGCCTGGATGGCCAGCCATCCCTGGAGCCAGGAACGGCTCTTCTGGAACGAGCAGGTGCTCCCCTTGGTGGCCACGAACTACTGGCGATCAATCGATGAGAACGGTCGTCCCACCGACCACTTCTGGCGCATCGACCTGCTGCTGTTCCAAAGCGTCTTCGCTGTGGACATTCTCTTGCGGGCCGTGCGGCTGCGGCGTCGACTGCCCGGGCTGAGCTGGCGCGATGCCTTCCTCAGGCGCTGGATCGATCTGCCCCTGCTGCTCCCCTTCTGGCGCTGGCTGCGGTTGGCGCCCGTGCTCGAACGTCTGCAGACCAGCGGCCTGATCAGCATCGAACCACTGAGAGCAGTGGTGAGCAGGGGCGTGGTGGCGCTGCTGGCGGTGGAGTTGTTTGAGGTACTCGCTCTCCAACTTCTGGATAGCCTGCAGCAGCTGATCCGCTCCCCGCGCTGGCCGGCCAGGATCCGATCGCTGCGGTCCCACCAGACAGTGGTAAACCATGAGCAGCGGGAGCTGGTGGAACTGATCAGGATCTGGGCACCCCTGCTGCTGGTGCAGGTGGCGCCCCGACTGGCGCCGGAACTGGAGGGGGTGCTCGGTCACGCCCTGCAGCAGAGTCTCCAGAGTGCGATCGTTCCACCTCCCCTGCGCCAGCTGCAGCCGGTGCTGGAGGTGGAGAAGGGCTTCAGCCGCCAACTGGCAGGGGGAGTGGTGGACAGCCTGCTCGACCTGACCCGAAGCACCGGCACCCGCCTGGGGCGTCGGGATGATGAACAACTGGCCCTGCTGCAACGGTTCGTGGACCGCTTCTGGGAGGAGCTGGCCATGGCCCTGGAGAGCGGCCCGGCTCTGGAGCGCTCCCAGACGCTGCTCTGTGCCCTGATAGAGGAAGTGAAGCGCACCTACCTACGCCAGATCAGTCGTGACGGGGTGGGCGTGCTAATCGAGGAACTCGATCAGATCATCGTGCAGGGCGAAAAGTCGACAAGCACCATCACTCCACCTCCGGGGGCCTCAGCAGGCTCTGCCACTCCAGTGGACGGAAACCGGTGACGATCCTCCCTTGGGCCGTGATCAGAAAGGGACGTTTGATCAGCATCCCATCTGCCGCCAGGGCATCAAGGGCGGCGCCGTCGTCCATGGCGGCGACCCGGGCTGCGCCCAGAGCCCTGTAACGCTGGCCGCTGGTGTTGAACAGGCGAGCCCTCGATCCAAGCTGTTTAAGAGCCTCCTCAAGCTCGTGCTTGGAGGGGGGAGTGCGGGTGATGTCAAGCACCTCAGCGCTGATGCCCTGCTCTCCAAGCCAGGCAAGGGCCTTGCGGCAGGTTCCGCAGGACCCATAAGAGTAGAGGCGAACGCTGCCGGCCAAAGGGGGGGTGGAGGTATCGGTGGTGGGTCAGGCGGATGAACCTGGTGGGACTCAACCGCGACCCACCAGCGCTTTGAGGGCACCCACGAGGCTGTTCGAGCCCTTGCCCACCCCTTCGGAGGGACGGGTGCGGACCGTGACATCCCCATTCACGGTGGTGCGGCAACTGAGGCGGTAGCTGGCGGGACGATCTGCGAGGTAAACCTCCTCCACATCGCTGCGGGGTGAAAGATTGCGGGCCCCCTCGAGAACTTCCACCACACAGGTGCCGCACTGGCCGAGGCCACCGCAGTTATTGAAGTTGTTGAGGCCCTTGTATGGGTTGATTCCCGCATCAAGGGCAGCCTTGCGGAGGTTGGCGCCCTCAATGCAACCCACCTGCTGGCCTTCCTGGTCAAAACGGATGGTGGGCACGGTTGTCGGGGGATACGGCGCCGCTCAACTTAAGGCACGGCCCAGCCCACACCCCCACCGGATGGCCCAGCTCTGCAATCGAGTGTTGGCGATCGGGCCCCTCGGCCGTCCCCAGGGTGTGGTCGCGCGGACGGGATTCCGGTTGATGGATCTATGCCTACGATGAATCGATCAGGCTGGGAGGCCCGTGGCTGGGGGAAAGGCAGGTGTAGGGGCAGGCCTGGAAGCAGGGCTGGAATCCAGTTCCCCTACAACGTTGGAGACTGGCTATGAACAGATTGTCACCCAGCTGATTCCGGGCTATGCCAGCCTCGCCAGGCTGGGCGTGGCACTGCTTGCGGCCTCACCCCGTGCTTCCGCCCAAGGCGCCTCCGTGCTGGTGGCGGGCTGCGGCAGCGGAGCCGAGTTGCTGGAGGCCCGCGCCCAGCGTCCCGACTGGCAGCTCACCGCTCTGGATCCCTCCGCCGCCATGCTCGCCCTGGCCCGCGGACGGTTGGCGGGGCAAGCCGGCATCGACTGGCAGCAAGCCAGCGTGGAAAGCCTCGAGGCCCGGGCCCGCTTCGATGGCGCCCTGGCCGTGCTGGTGCTTCAAGCCCTTCCCGACGATGGCAGCAAGCTGGCCTTTCTCACCGCCCTGGCCCGCAGCCTTCGGCCAGGCGGCCAGGTGGTGCTGGTTGATCTGATGCAGCCGGAACGCTCGCCGATCCAGCAGCAGCTTCGGGAAGCCCGTCTCGGCTTCCAGCGGGCCAGTTGCCTTGCCGCCGACGCCACCGTGGTGGATCGGGGAACACTGCCGATCCCAGGAGTCGATCCGGTCGCCAAAGCCTCGCTGATAGCGGACCTCACCACAGGTCTGCACCCGATCGGCCTCTCCAGGCTCACTGCCTTGGTGGAAGCCGCCGGTTTCGGTGATCCCGCTCCAGTGTTCCAGGCGCTTGATGTGGAGGGGTTTCTGCTGCAGCGCCGCGACTAAAGCCCAGCGGCGGCGGCCGCCCGGCACCGTGCCAGCAACGCTGGCACCGCCCCGTGATCAAGCCAGCCGAGGATGGTGATCGTGCGGCCCTCCAAGCTCCGGTACGTGCGGAAAAACTCCGTCACGTCCGCCAGCTGGGTGGGGGCAATCTGGTCGATGCTCGTGATCCCATCCTTACGGGAATCGGCTACGGGCACGCAGAGCAACTTGCCGTCACGATGGCCGCTATCGATCAGGTCCAGACAACCGATCGGCCGGGCACGGATCAGGCATCCCGCGAAGGTGGGTTCATCCATGATCACCATGCCGTCGAGGGGGGCTCCATCCTCTGACAGGGTGCCAGGCACGAAGCCGTAGTCGAAGGGATAACGCACCGAAGAGTGCAGCACCCGATCGAGAACCATCACTCCGGTAACAGGATCGAACTGATACTTATTACGGCTTCCTGCTGGTATCTCCACCAAGAGGTTCACCAACCCCGGCGCTGGACAGGCCGGAAGGGTTGTGAGATCCATGCATCTGACCGCTACTCGACACCCTAGGCAGGAGCAAGCCGGTCGGTTGATCCTCGCGGTCCAGAACCACGCTGGTTAGCGGAACGAGCAACGTGAGCAGAGCGATGGCTATCCCACCGAGCCAATGGAGTCCCTGGCCGAGCCCTTGGCCGAGATCTTCGCTGGGGTCGGGCGGGCTCACCGGAAAACGATCGGTGTTCGCCACCTGGTTTATGGCCGCGGCTGGCGCGTCGCCGCGGGTCGGGATAGGGGCCGCAGCAGCGGACAGCTCCCTGGAACGTCGGGAGTCGCCCAGACTGGGAGGATCCTCATCACCCTCTCCGGCGGCATCCGAGGGTGTTGGTGGCTCGGAGGAGACGGAGATTCGGCAATCGGGCAGGAGGACAAGGCGCGCGCTGCGCCGGCTGGGGACACAATCCATGAATTGGTGGCACGCAAGACCTGCGGACCACTGGAGCGGCAGGGAGATGCCGTGATAAGGAGAAATTTATTCTGACACCACCGACCCGATCATGCAGCCGGTCGGGACTGGTTGTGAAGTTGGCGGGGGGTGGCGTGGGTGGTGGGCAGCCCATCGAGCGCATCCAACCGCTGCCGAATCGCCCGCAGCTCCTCAAGGATGGAACCGAGAAGATGCTGGGTGGCCGTGGAAGGGGAGTTGAGCACCTCCACCGTCACCTCCTTGATCCGCAGCACATCCCGGGCGAACCGCGCCACCTCATTGGGATGAAAGAGAAGCGGATCTTTCTGATCGCTGCGGTATTCAGGATTGAGTTTACGGGGGTTAAAAGGCGGGTTGAGGTTGCGGGGGTCGGTGTTGGTGTAGCGATACACTGAAGCCCGCGATCGGTTCAGACACTTCTGAACTTCGTCGATCATGATCAGAGAGTCCTCAAGGGCCGCGCCGCCGGCTTCGGCGAAGGCTCCGGCCATGACCTCGTTGACCGATGGTGATCCGTATCCCTGCCCAGCCGGCTGCCCGTGGGACCCTTGGGGACCAGTTTGGGCAGCTCCGGGCTGGTACAACATGAGCTGTTATTGGCTTAGCCATCGTGGTTTGCGACCTTAGCAGAGGTTTTTGCTGGGTTCTGTTATCGGCGAAACCTTCGCGTCGACCCCGTCTGGTGGGGTGGTAATCTCGATTCTACGATTGGTGATACCTTGGTCATGCGCGTCTCCCGCCTGATGCTGGTGACGTTGCGCGATGATCCGGCCGAAGCTGAAATCCCCTCCCACAAGCTGCTGTTGAGGGCCGGTTACATTCGCAAACTAGGGTCTGGGATCTACGCCTACCTGCCTCTGCTATGGCGTGTGTTGCAGAAGATCTCCGCCATTGTGCGCCAGGAGATGGATGCCACAGGCGCCCTGGAAACCTTGTTGCCGCAGCTGCAGCCAGCCGATCTCTGGCAACGCAGCGGCCGCTGGGCCGGCTACACGGCCGGCGAAGGCATCATGTTCCACCTGGAGGATCGTCAAGGCAGGGAACTCGGCCTCGGCCCCACCCATGAGGAGGTGATCACGGCCCTAGCGGCGGACCTGCTTCGTTCTTACCGGCAATTACCGGTGAATCTTTATCAGATTCAGACCAAGTTCCGCGATGAGATCCGCCCCCGCTTCGGTCTGATGCGAGGGCGCGAATTCATTATGAAGGACGCCTACTCCTTCCACCCCGACGAAGCCTCACTGCGCCAGACCTATGCGGCCATGGACGGGGCCTACCGGCGCATCTTCCGCCGCTGCGGACTGAAAGCCGTGGCCGTGGAAGCCGACAGCGGTGCGATCGGCGGCTCCGCCAGCCAGGAGTTCATGGTCACCGCCGATGCGGGCGAGGACCTGATCCTCACCAGTGCCGACGGACGTTATGCCGCCAACCAGGAGCGGGCGGTGTCCCTGCCTGGCGCACCCGTGGAGCTGCCGGGGGGACTGCGAAGCGGGGGCAGCGGCGAGCTACTGCCCACCCCTGGCCAGACCACGATCGAGCAGCTGGTGGCCGCCCATGGATTCGATTCCAGCCAGCTGATCAAGGTGCTGCTGCTGCTGGCCCGCTTCGAGGATGGCCACCGCCAGCCGCTGCTGATCAGCCTGCGGGGTGACCAGCAGCTCAACGAGGTGAAACTGGCCAACACGGTATCGTCCCGGCTGGCTGGCGGCCATGGTGTTCTTCTGGGGATCGATCCGCTGAGCAGCGAGTTGGTCGCTGAGCTGAACCGCAGCGAAGGTCTGGCCATTGATCTGTCCGCCGTACCCCTGGGCTATCTGGGACCGGATCTGGAGGATGCAGTTTTAACGGCAGCACGCCCTTCCCTGGTCGTTGACTTACGGGAATCCAGGGTTAGAAGCGCCGGTGCTGCGGCTCTGCCGCAACCGCCGCGCCCACACATGGCAACAAGCTTCCTGCGTCTCACCGACCCCACCGCCGCTGACTTACCGGCCTTCGTGTGCGGCGCCAACCAGGTGGATCAGCATCGAATCGGGGCCGGCTGGGCCGGCCTGGGATTGCGCCCAGAGGTGGTGGACCTGCGGGCGGCCCAACCGGGAGATCGCTGCCTGCACGATCCGAGCCAGACCCTGGCGGCGGCCCGCGGCATCGAGGTGGGCCACATCTTCCAGCTGGGCCGGAAATACTCCGATGCGATGGAGGCCCGGTTCACCAACGAAAAAGGTACCGAGGAGAGCCTCTGGATGGGCTGCTACGGCATCGGGGTGTCACGGCTGGCCCAGGCGGCGGTTGAGCAGAACCACGATGCCAACGGCATCCGTTGGCCGCTGGCGATCGCCCCCTTCGAGGTGATCGTGGTGAGCGCCAGCGCCCAGGATCCCCAGCAGGTGAGCCTCGCCGAGGAGATCTACAACCGCCTGGGCAGCGCCGGAGTCGATGCCCTTCTCGACGACCGCGATGAGCGTGCCGGCGTGAAATTCAAGGATGCCGATCTGATCGGCATCCCCTGGCGGGTTGTGGTGGGTCGCGGTGCCGCCGCTGGCCAGGTTGAACTGGTGTGCCGTGACGACGGCCAACGGCGAGATCTGGCAGTCGAAGCAGCCCTCGAGGCCCTGCTGAAAGTGATCCAGGCGAGCCGCTCTGGACTGGAGAGCGGCGTTGAGAGCTGAGTTCCGGCCCATCAGCCAAGCCCCACGCGCTGGCCCGTAGGATCACCCTCACCCGCACACGCATCCATGGCCGCCCTCCTGCCCCGGATTAGCCGCTGGGCCCGGCGCCTGATGGACGGCCTGACGGCAACAGCCCTGCGCCCCCTGCTGGCCCTCGGTCTCTGCTTGTGTCTGAGCCTCACCGCTTGCTCCGGCGCCGCAGACGGCCTCACTGGCAACTACGTGGACGACACCGTGAGCGTGGCCCAAACCCTGCTGACCACCATCGCTCTTCCCCAGGATGATCCCGGCCATGCCCAGGCCGAGGCGGACGTCAGACGCCTGATCAACGACTACATGGCTCGCTACCGGCCTCGCCGTGATGTCAATGGCCTTGGATCCTTCACCACCATGCAGACCGCCCTGAACTCCCTGGCGGGCCACTACGCGAATTACGCGAACCGTCCGCTCCCGGATGCCCTGCGCAGCCGCCTCGAGAAGGAACTCCAGCGGGCTACCACCAGCGTGGCGCGCGGCACATGAGATTTAGCGCCGCCTTGGGGGGCAAGCAACGGATTGCCCAGTTTTTTGACGAAGGGGCCGTTGATCTGAGAATCTTTGTCGTTGTGCTTCCAAGCGGCTTCGGGCCGCTGTGTCCTTGGCCAACGTTGTCGTCATCGGTGCGCAGTGGGGCGACGAAGGGAAGGGCAAGATCACCGATCTGCTGAGCCGTTCCGCCGACGTGGTGGTGCGTTATCAGGGCGGAGTGAATGCCGGCCACACGATCGTCGTTGATGACCGTGTCCTCAAGCTCCACCTGATTCCCTCAGGAATTCTCTATCCGGACACCACCTGTCTGATCGGATCGGGCACGGTGGTGGATCCCAAGGTGATGCTGGGCGAGCTCGACATGCTCCGCAGCTACGGGATTGAGGTGAAAGGCCTGAAGCTCGCCGGCACCGCCCATGTGACCATGCCCTATCACCGCCTGCTGGATCAGGCGATGGAAGAGCGCCGCGGCGACCGCCGCATCGGCACCACCGGCCGCGGCATCGGCCCCACCTACGCGGACAAATCGGAGCGCAACGGCATCCGCGTGATCGACCTGCTCGATACCGAACGGCTGCGGGACCGGCTGCTGGGCCCACTGGCCGAGAAGAACGACCTCCTGCAGAAGGTCTACGGCCTCGATCCCCTCGATCCCGAGGCGGTGATCGCCGAATACGCCAGCTATGGCCAGCGACTCGCCCCCCATGTGGTGGATTGCACGCGCACGATCCACGAGGCAGCCCGGGCCCGCAAGAACATCCTCTTTGAGGGAGCCCAGGGCACCCTGCTCGATCTCGACCACGGCACCTACCCCTACGTGACCTCCTCCAACCCGGTGTCGGGGGGGGCCTGCATCGGTGCCGGCGTGGGCCCCACCCTTATCGACCGGGTGATCGGCGTGGCGAAGGCTTACACCACCCGGGTGGGCGAGGGTCCGTTTCCCACCGAACTGGAGGGCAGCCTCAACGACCACCTCTGTGACCGCGGCGGCGAATACGGCACCACCACCGGCCGACGCCGGCGCTGCGGCTGGTTCGACGGCGTGATCGGCCGCTACGCGGTGCAGGTCAATGGCCTCGACTGCCTGGCGATCACCAAGCTCGATGTGCTCGATGAGCTTGATGAGATCCAGGTGTGCGTGGCCTACGAACTCGATGGCCAGCGGATCGAGTACTTCCCTTCCAGCGCCGATGATTTCGCACGCTGCCGTCCGATCTTCGAAACCCACCCCGGCTGGATGTGCTCCACCGCCGACTGCCGCAAGCTGGAAGACCTTCCCGCCACCGCCCGCGCCTACCTCCGCTTCCTGGCCGAACTCATGGAGGTGCCGATCGCCATCGTGTCGCTGGGAGCCCAGCGCGATCAGACGATCGTGGTGGAGGATCCGATCCACGGACCCAAGCGCGCCCTCCTGAGTGTCTGAGCCCCCCCCCGGACCATGCCCCTGTTTCCCTCACAACTCCTCCCAAACCCCGTGACAGCCTCCCCAAAGACCCTGGATGTGGTTGGCATCGGCAACGCCATCGTGGACGTGCTGGTGCAAGCCGACGATGCATTCCTGGCCAGCCATGGCCTCAGCAAGGGCAGCATGGCCCTAGTGGACGAGCAGCAGGCTGAACGGCTCTACGCCAGCGTTGGGCCGGGTCTGGAGACATCAGGTGGATCGGCGGCAAACACCCTGGCCGGCATCGCCCAACTGGGGGGGCGGGCCGGTTTCATTGGCCGGGTTCGCAACGACCAACTCGGTGCGATCTTCGCCCACGACATCCGCTCGGTTGGAGCTCGCTTCGAAACCCCCGCGGCCGAGAGCGGCCCCTCCACGGCCCGCTGCCTGATCCTGGTCACCCCCGATGCCCAACGCACCATGTGCACCTACCTGGGCGCCTCGGTGGGCCTGGATCCGGCCGACCTCGACCTCGACCTGGTGCGCCAGGCCGAGGTGCTCTACCTGGAGGGGTACCTGTGGGACAGCGAGGAGGCCAAACGGGCCTTTCTCGCCGCAGCCGAGGTGGTGCGCGGCAGCGGCGGCCAGGTGGCCCTCTCCCTCTCCGATGGCTTCTGCGTGGATCGCCATCGCGCCAGCTTCCAGGAGTTGGTGGATGGCCATGTGGATGTGCTCTTCGCCAATGAGGCGGAGATCCGCTCCCTTTATGAAGCGGACTCCTTCGAAGCCGCCGCCGACCAGGTGCGGGGCCGATGCAGGGTGGCGGCCCTCACCCGCAGTGAGCAGGGCTCGGTGGTACTCAGCGGCCAGGACACACTCGTGATTCCTCCCTACCGGCTCGGCGATCTGGTGGACACCACCGGTGCCGGCGACCTCTACGCAGCAGGCTTCCTTTATGGCTACACCCGCGGCGAAAGCCTCGAGCGCTGCGGTCAGCTGGGATCCCTCTGCGCCGGGCAAGTGGTGACCCAGCTGGGCCCCAGGCCCCACGCCTCCCTTCCTGATCTGGTGGCCACTCACCTGGGCTAAAGGGAAGTCGTATGGCTCCTAACCCAACTGCTCCCCCAGCCAGAGGCCGTAGTCACCACGGCTGATGCCTCCGAGCACAATCCATTCTGGGGTCTGGTAGCCGTGCAGAGCGTGGAGAGCTTGATAGAGCTCGCTCAGCTGATCAGGGGTGGTCTTGAGAAGCAGTTTCACCTCATCAGCCGTTTCCAGCGCCCCTTGCCATCGATAATGGGATCGCACGGGCATCACGCTCACACACGCCACCAGGCGCTGCTCCAGCAGGGAACGGGCAAGGGCGTCGGCCCGCTCCGGGGTGGCCTCGGAGGTCAAAACCACGCAGACCGTACGATCGGGCCCACCGCCAGGGCTGCCGATTGCCGGCTCGACCGCCGTGACCTCAAATCCCGGCACCCCAACAAAGCCCGGGGGATCCGATGGCGATGGGTACGCAGCCGCCGTGCCGTCCGCTGGTTCCATGGGCAAGACCGATCGCTGATCACAACTCTGGCGTCCCCAGGCGATCGAGCAGGCTCCCCAGGCCGTGGCACTCCAGGCCGGCAGGTTCCGGGGGCCGCTCCAGGAGCAGCAGGGGCAGGCCGCATGCGTCGCTGAGCGTATGCCAAAGGGATTCCGTGACCCCCCCGGAGCGGCGACAGAGCACCGCCTCGATTCCCCAGCGCCGGCAGAGGGCCCGCTCGATTTCCCCCCCTTTGGAAGGGTGCAGGCAGGCCACCCGGTCGGCCGCCAACCCGGCCGCCATCGCCTGGGCTAGGGCCGAGGAGCTGGGCAGGATGCGGGCATGGTGGCGGGAACCGGGGCTGTGGGCCATGGCTGTAGCCAGGTGGCGGGCGCCGATCGCCAGCAGCAGGGATCGGCCGGCCAGGGGGATGGTGCTCAAGGCATGCAGGTCCTCCAGCAGGGTGGCCCCGCCGCAGGGGAGCAGGGGCCGCAGGAGGCGCAGCAGCGGCTGGCCCCGCAGTCGGCAGGCCGCCGCGAGGTCGGTACTGATGCGGCGGGCGAAGGGATGGGTGGCATCCACCACCCACGCCGGGCGCTCCCCTGCCACCTCGGCCTGCACCAGGGCCGCGGCCACAGCCTGCGGGCCGCCGATCGGGCCCACCGCCAACTCCAGGGTCGAGGCCACCGGATAGGAACGAGCTGCCGCACCGCTCACCACCCACACCCGCAGCCGCCAGCCCCGCGCCAGCAGGGCCTTGGCCAAGAGGGGACCCTCCCCGGTTCCGCTCAACAGCCAGAGCCGGTTCCCCGGATGGTGTGCTGGTCGGGCGTGCATCAGGATGGGTGCTCCATTCCGTGGGTCCGGGCGTGAATCACTGTTTGCTGGAGGTGGAGGTGCTGGAGGCACCCCAGATTCGCTACACCCAGGACAACCAGACCCCGGTGGCGGAGATGGCCGTCAGGTTCGATGGGCTGCGTCCGGACGACCCCCCGGGCCAGATCCGGGTGGTGGGCTGGGGCAGCCTGGCCCAGGATCTGCAGAATCGGGTCCAGGTGGGCCAGCGCCTGGTGCTGGAGGGGCGGCTTCGGATGAACACCGTGAGCCGCCCCGATGGCGTGAAGGAGAAGCGGGCCGAGTTCACCCTCTCCCGCCTCCACCCCTCGGGGGCAGGCCCCAGCGGAACGCCCATGACCGCGGAATCCGGGGGAATGGCGCAGCCTGCCCCCGCGCCCGTTGTGCGGCGCGCCAGTTCCACCGGTAGCGTCAGTCGGCCGGGTGCGGTGGAACCCACCCCGGCCTCGCCCGCCGGCAAGCCGGCCGAGGCAGCGGCTCCGGTATGGAACACCTCGCCGCTGGTGGCGGATCCAGAGGGATTGGACGAAGAAGACGACATCCCCTTCTGAATCCGGATCGTTCACCATCGCCATCGCCCCCGGACTTAGACCGTGCCCGTGCGTTCGGCTGCCTGATCGAGCAGTAGCCCGAGTTCCCTCTCCAGGGCAGCAAGGTCGAGCCTCCACTGGGGCCAGCGGCCGGCATCGATCTGACGGAGCAGCCAGAGTCTGTCCTGACGAAGCTTCAGCAGCAGCTCATCGGTGCTGAGGGTGGCGGGATCGGCCGCGACTTCCAGCGGCGCGGCGTCTTGAGTCGGCTGGTAAGCAGAGGAGTGCATGGCGGTTGGCGGGTGGGCAGCCGATGTTCACCATCCTGGACCGCCCTGCAGGATCATGGTGCGATGCAAGCACTCTTCTCTTCGCGCCTGATCTCACCAGGCAGCCTGGTCACCGTGGTGGGGGCCCTGCTCACCGTGGTGGGCTCGGTGGCTTATCTCAACGACAACGCCAACCTCAGCCTGCCCACGATTTTCTACGGCATTCCGATCCTGCTGGGGGGCCTGGCCCTGAAATCCTCGGAGCTCCCCCCTCCCCTGCGGCTCACCCCCCCCCAGGCCCTGCGGGAGTTGCGGCAACAGCCAGAGAACCTTGCCCTGAGCCGTCTGCTCGCCGATGTGAGCCGCTGGCGCTATGGCCAGAAAGCCCACCTGGAGAGCTCCCTGGAGGCCCTCAAGCTCTGGGATGAAGACAATCCCCCCCAGCTGGCGAGCGTGGAGGAACGGAACGAAGCCAATCGCTATGGCCTGTTGCTCCGCTTCGACTGCCAAGGGGTGGCCTACCAGCGTTGGCAGGCCCTCGAGGACAGGCTGGGGCGTTTCTTTGGTCCCGGCCTTTGCTGCAGCATCAGTCAGCCAGCGCCAGGCCAGGTGGATGTGATGCTCAGCGCCGCCGGTGAAGATGGTTGAAGGTGATGGCTCCGAACCATCTGGCCTCCCCCAGGCGATGCCAACCCCGGCTCATGCCCAAGGCTGGCTGGCGGCGGGCCAGTCCGGCCATCAGGCCATAGCCAGCGACCGGACCAGCCGAACGTAGCGTTGCCCCGAATGAGGCTGCCCGTCACGATTCCCAGCTCCTTCCCTCTCTTCCAGCCTTGAGCTCCGATTTCCACGTCAGTCCTGAAGACACCCTGCGGGTGTCCGTCTTGAGTGAGGCCCTTCCCTATATCCAGCGCTTCTCCGGGGAACGGGTGGTTGTGAAGTATGGCGGCGCCGCCATGGTGCTGAAAGACCTGCGGGAGGCCGTGTTCCGCGACCTCGCCTTGCTGGCCTGCGTTGGCGTCCAGCCGGTGGTGGTCCACGGCGGAGGACCCGAGATCAACCAGTGGCTCAAGCGGTTGGCGATCGAGCCCCGCTTCAGCAAAGGCCTGCGCGTCACCGATGCCGAAACCATGGATGTGGTCGAGATGGTGCTGGTGGGGCGGGTCAACAAACAGATCGTCAACGGTCTGAACCAGGTGGGAGGCCGGGCAGTGGGGCTTTCCGGCAGCGACGGCAAGCTCGTGCGGGCCCGCCCCTGGCAGGAGGGGGCCAATGGCCTGGTGGGTGAGGTGGAATCGGTCGACCCGAGTGTGCTGGCCCCCCTGCTCAGCCAGGGGTACATTCCAGTGATCTCCAGTGTTGCTCCCGATGCCCAGGGGCAGGCCCACAACATCAATGCTGACACCGTGGCCGGCGAACTGGCGGCCTCCCTCCAGGCGGTGAAGCTGATCCTGCTCACCGACACGCCCGGTATCCTCCGAAACCGCGATGATCCAGGCTCCCTGATTCGCCAGCTGACCCTCTCGGAAGCGCGCGAGCTGATCGCCCAGGGGGTTGTGGACGGAGGCATGACCCCGAAGACCGAATGCTGCATCCGGGCCCTGGCCCAGGGGGTGGCGGCCGCCCACATCGTGGATGGGCGCCACCCCCATTCCCTTCTGCTCGAGGTGTTCACCGATGCAGGGATCGGCACCATGGTGGTGGGCCGCACGGCCCGCCCCACGCTTTGAACCGCGGGGAGCACGGGATAGGCCGGCATGAACGACCCGAACAACAAGCCGGTGGAAGACCAGCTCACCCCATCCCTGGCGGCCGCCCACCAGGCGATTGAACGGGGCGACTACGGCAGGGTCATGCGGCTGCTGGAACCTTTGGCCGAGGAGCACCCGGCCCAAACGGCGGCGGGGGCCGAACTGCGGCTGTTGCTGGCCACGGCCCTGATGGGCCAGGGGCAAAGCGAGGCAGCCTCCGCGTGGTGCCGCAGCCTGAGGGCCTGCCAGGATCCCGACCTGCGTGCTCGGGGCAAGGCCTTGCAGATGGTGCTGGAGGCCCCCGCCCTGCAACGGCCCCGCGACTGGTCGATCACGCTGCCGGATCTGCCCGTCTCCGGTTCGCTGGAGTCGCTGGGAGCGACGACCCGCAACCTGCGCCGCAGCAGGAAGGCGGATCCGCCGCCGCCGCCGCCGGTCGGACCGACCCGGGCCCCCCTCGGATTTGCCGCCCTGGTCGTTGTGGCACTGTCGTTGTTTTTGCTGGCCTCCCTGCTGGGGGGATGCGTGGAGATGCGCACCGATCTCCGCTTCGCCGGCCCTGGCCGCCTCCAGATCACCCATCAGCTGCGGAACGGCACGGGTCCCGCCATGCCCTGGCAGCGAAGGCTGGGTGCCAGCCTCGAGCGCGAGGGCTTCCGTAGCCGCGAAGCCAGCGGCGCCACGCTCCTGCAGAGCCCGGTGTTGTCTCTGGATCAGGCCCGGGCGGCCCTGGCGGCCAGTGTGCAGGCGGCCGGCGAAGCGGGGGGGGAATCCGTGCCTGCACCCAGGCTTGAGGTGAGGGAGCGCAACTGGCTGGTGGGCGTGGATCAGAGGGTCTGGCTGGATCTCGACCTACGGGAGCTTCCACCCTTGCCGGCAGTGGACCTCTCGATCGGCCTTGAGTCGGTGCGGGCAGCCGCCGTGCGCCATGCCGAGCCTGAGACCGTGCAGGCCGCCATAGGAAGCAGGCTGATCTGGCCTCTCCGGCTCGGCTCCCTCAACCGGCTGGAACTCCGCTGCTGGCGCTGGAGCCCCCTCGGACTCGGAGGTTGCGCCATCGCGCTGCTCCTGCCCCTGGTGCTGGGCCTCCAGCGGCTTAGGCGCCAGCTGGGATTCGGCCTTCCCGAGCTTCCGGCGTGAGCTGAGCCCCTCAGAGCTCCAAAGGGTCGGGATCGATCGCCAGGCTCACCCCCTTGGGCAGGGCACCCTGAAGGTCGGCGCCGGAGGGAAGGGGAAGGGCGGAGCCCGCCGGGCCATGCAACAACAACTGCCAACGACTGCGACCAGCCACCCGGGCCACCGGGGCGGGGGCGGGGCCCACCAGGGCCCATCCCGCCTCCCGCAGGGGGGCAGCCAGCAGGCTGGCGAGGGTGGCGGCGGCGGTGGCCGTGGCGGCTGCGGAGGGTCCCGCCAGGCGCAGCAGACAGGCCCGGCTGAAGGGCACCAGAGCGCCCCGTCGGCGCAACTCCGCCTCCGCCTCCAGGAAGGCTCCGTAGCGACCATCCACCAGATGGCGAATCACCGGATGGTCGGGGCTGTAGGTCTGAACCAGCACCTCACCGGGGCGTTCACCTCGGCCCGCCCGCCCGGCCAGTTGGAGCAGCAACTGCAGACAGGTCTCAGAGGAGCGCAGGTCGGGGCGATGCAGGAGGCCATCGGCGGCCAGCACCGCCGCGAGGGTCACCCGCGGCAGGTCCATCCCCTTAGCCAGCATCTGGGTTCCGACCAGCACATCGGCCTCACCGGCGGCGAAGCGTTCCAGCAGACGCCGGTGGCCATCCCGACCGCGAGTGGTATCTGCATCGAAGCGAAGCAGGCGCAGATCCCCGAGCTCGTCCGCCAGCTGCTCAACAACCCGCTGGGTCCCGGCACCGAAGGCCTTAAAGGCCGTGGAGCCGCAGTGGCTGCAGCGCTGAGCCGCCTCCTCGCGGTGGTCACACCAGTGGCAGCGCAGCCACTCCCTGCCGCTGGCCTGACGATGCACCGTGAGCGCCACATCGCAGTGGGGACACAGCACCGCCTCGCCGCAACTCCGGCAGCTCAGGAAGGTTCGGTAGCCCCGCCGGGGTACCAGCACCACCCCCTGTTCTCCCCGTTCCGGCAACTGGCGCAGGCGCTCCATCAGGGCGCGGCTGATCAGGCGACGGTGGCCCTCGGCCAGTTCGTGGCGCATGTCCACCACGCGCACCGGCGGCAGGGGGCGCCTGGCGATCCGCTCCGGCAGCTCCAGCAGGAGGGTGTCTGGCGAGGGGCCCCGGCAGCGGAGCCAGGTCTCCAGGGAGGGGGTGGCGCTGCCGAGCACCAGCCGGGCTCCCTCCAGCCTGGACCGATGACGGGCCACCTCACGGGCGTGATAGCAGGGCATCGGCCGGTCCTGCTTGTAGGACCCATCGTGCTCCTCATCCAGCACGATCAGTCCGAGCTTCGCGAGCGGCAGGAACACCGCCGAACGGGTTCCCACCGCCACCAGTGGCGGCCCGTCCGCGGCCTCAAGGCAACGGCGCCACGCTCGCACCCGCTCTGCTTCCCCCATGCCGCTGTGGTATTCCAAAACACCGGGACCGAAGCGGGCCCGGCAGCGATCAAGCAGCTGGGGGATCAGGCCGATCTCCGGAGCCAGCAGCAGGGCACTGCGGCCCGCAGCCCGTTCCCGGCTCACCGCCTGCAGGTAGACCTCGGTCTTGCCTGCACCGGTCACGCCCCAGAGCAGCAGGGCTGAGCCGCCGGGAGCAGCAGTGATGGCCTCGATGGCAGCGTTCTGGGCCGCGGTGCCCGGGCGGAAGTTCTCGAGCGCCACCGCCCCGGAAGGGTCTGCCCCGGCGGTTAGCCCGGCAGCAAGCTCGGGGGGAGCCACCGAGCGTCGCCGGATCCAGCCCCGCCGCTCCAATGAGGCCACCAGGGAGCGGCTGAAGCCATCGCGGATCAGATCCCTCAACAGCCGACCCTGGCCATAGGCAGCCAGGTGGGTGAGCAGCTGCCGTTGGCGAGCCGTGGGGCCAACCCTGGGATCCGCTAAGGGCTCTGGGGGCGATTCGCCGAGCTCGACCAAAATGATCTGGCCACTCCCGGGCAGAGGCGCTCGCTTGGGACGCTGGCCGAGCCAACCGGGGGGCAGAGCGCTTTTTAGGCAGCGGAACAGGCTCGTGTGGGTGTCGCAGGCCACTGCCTCGATCAGGGAGCGCCAACGGACATCCACGGCGGCGCTCTGGAACACAGCCTCGACCGGCTGGACCAGCTTGCCAAGGAGTTCCGGGGGCATCCCGTGACCCAGGCCCACCACCAGCCCTGTCTGGGGTCGGCCCTGGAGCCGCACCCGGACCAGATCCCCCAGGCCCGCGCTCAGGCCGGCGGGGTTGGAATAAGTGAAGATGCGCCCTTCATGGCCCGCCTCAAGCCACACCTCCAGCCAGGGGGCCGGGCCCGCCTCCGGTGGGCCCGTGGTGATGGCGACCTTGGGCCCCAATCTTGCCGATGTCTCAAGCAATTCCTAGGATGCAAATGTTGGGCAGTCCACCGGGCTGCTGTCGGAACCAGACAGAGTTCCGTCCAGAGGGAAGACCCTTGATTGTGACGCCGGCCCCCCCGGTTCCTCAGGTCCGCGACCACCCCTGACCGCACTGTCTCGGCGCCGGCCCTTTCTCCGGCAGCGCCTGCCCACCACGGTTACCGCCACTGCTCTCAGGCACAGGCTCCCATCCTCCCCCTCGGCAGCCCAGCAGCGGCTGCCCCTCGGCCGGTGAGTCCTCTCCGGAGAACATCCTCCTGCTGGCTCCAGTCCCCTCGGACATCTTTCTTTACAGCCAGCTGCCTGCACCTTTCCCGGCCACCCGGGTCCGCCCACCACCCGGTCCTGCGCCGATCCGGCCGCTTCCCCGCTCCCTCCCCGTTTGTCCACAGCCATGAGTCCAGCAGC
Source organism: Cyanobium sp. (assembly GCA_014191755.1). Taxonomy (GTDB): domain Bacteria; phylum Cyanobacteriota; class Cyanobacteriia; order PCC-6307; family Cyanobiaceae; genus Cyanobium. Next base: position 43,989 of record BJHE01000007.1, on the reverse strand, counting down.
CATTCAGCGCGTCATCTCCAAGGTTGAGCCCGAGATCATCGCCACGGTTTCCAGCAACGGAGAAATCAAGCCCATGGAGGCGGCCGCCAGCAAGGCCAGCAGTAAGGCTGCAGCAGCCACGAAGTCCAGCACCACCAAAGCCGCCAAATCCGCAGCTGCCAAGGGAGCCCCGAAGAGCAAGGCGGCCCCGGCCGCCGACGAAGCGGCCAAGCTTGAGGATGCCGCCGATGCGCTACTGGCCGGGAGTGAGGTCGACAATGACTTTGATGACGGCGACGCCCTGCTGCTCGAGGCGGACGACAAGCTGAGCAAAGACGAGAAAAAGGACGCCAAAGCCAAAGCGCTCGCCAGCATCAAGGTGGGCCCCAAGGGGGTCTACACCGAAGATTCGATCCGGGTCTATCTGCAGGAAATCGGCCGCATCCGGCTGCTGCGCCCGGATGAGGAGATCGAACTGGCCCGCAAGATCGCCGATCTGCTGCAGCTTGAGGAGCTGGCCACCCAGTTTGAATCCGATAAAGGCCACTACCCCGACACCAAGGAATGGGCGGCCCTGGTGGAAATGCCGCTGATTAAATTCCGGCGTCGGCTGATGCTGGGGCGACGCGCCAAGGAAAAAATGGTGCAATCTAACCTCCGGCTCGTGGTGTCGATCGCAAAGAAATACATGAACCGCGGCCTCTCCTTCCAGGATCTGATCCAGGAGGGCAGTTTGGGACTGATTCGTGCGGCTGAAAAGTTTGATCACGAGAAGGGTTACAAGTTCTCCACTTATGCCACTTGGTGGATCCGCCAGGCCATCACCCGAGCCATCGCCGATCAGAGCCGCACCATCCGTCTGCCGGTGCACCTTTACGAAACCATCTCTCGCATCAAGAAAACCACCAAGACCCTATCCCAGGAGTTCGGGCGCAAACCCACGGAAGAGGAGATCGCCGAGAGCATGGAGATGACCATCGAAAAACTTCGCTTCATTGCCAAATCGGCCCAGTTGCCGATTTCACTGGAAACCCCGATCGGCAAGGAAGAAGACTCTCGTCTTGGCGATTTCATCGAAGCCGACATTGAAAACCCCGAACAGGATGTTGCCAAGAATCTCCTACGCGAAGACCTCGAAGGAGTACTAGCGACCCTCAGTCCGAGAGAGCGCGATGTGCTGCGACTGCGCTATGGCCTCGACGATGGGCGCATGAAAACTCTCGAAGAAATCGGCCAAATTTTTGATGTCACCCGCGAGCGCATCCGCCAGATCGAAGCCAAAGCTCTTCGTAAACTGCGGCATCCTAATCGCAATGGCGTTCTAAAGGAATATATCAAGTAATTTCGTCGCACGTATGACACCCAGAGCCATCCACACTCTGGGTGCAGTCAACTTGCTGTCTGGAAAGTTCACCTAAAATATGCATACGACTCATCGCCGACTGAGCATCGTCCTTCCGACGTTCAACGAGCGATCTAACATCAATGCCGTTACCCATCAGCTCTTACAGCTTCAGAAACTACATCAGCAACTTGAAATTCTCTTCGTTGATGATGACTCTGCCGATGGCACCGCCGATGCCATTGTTGAACTGGCCCAACAGCATCCCTGCATCAGGCTGATCCGCCGAGTGGGCCGCTACGGCCTCTCCAGTGCGATCAAAGAGGGCATCCTTAATGCCACGGGCGATGTGGTGGTGGTGATGGACAGCGATGGCCAACACGAATCCGACGCCGTGGACAGCGCCGTTGAGACCCTGCTCAACAAGGAGCTTGATCTGGTGGTGGGCAGCCGATTTCATGCCGCTGCCGAAATCAATGGGCTCAGCACTCAGCGGGAACGCAATTCCACCTGGGCCAACGCGCTGGCTCGCTTCAGTTTGCCCCACTATCGCCAGCTCACCGACTACATGAGCGGCTTCTTTGCCCTGCGGACGGCCATCTGTTTGCCGTTCGTGCGCCAGGTGGAGGTGGGGGGATTCAAGTTTCTCTATGAGCTCCTCGCCCTCAGCCAAGGACAGCTGAGGGTGGCCGAGGTCCCGCTTCAGTTCCAACCACGGATCAGTGGCGAATCGAAGCTCGATCTTGCGGTGGTGTGGGATCTTGGGGTTTCGATTCTCCACTCCCTGCTGCTGCGGAGTGTGCCCCGCCGGGCGATCAGTTTTGGCCTGGTGGGCGCCACCGGCATTCTGGTTCAGTTGGCGGTGAATCAGGGGCTGATGGCGCTCGGCCTGGGCTTTGAGCAGGCCCTGCCGCCGGCGGTGATCGTGGCCGCCAGCTCCAACTACCTGATCAATAACGTGCTTACCTTCCGTTTTCAGCGCCTGAAGGGTCTGGCACTGGTGCGGGGGCTGCTGAAGTTTTTGGTGGTCGCCTCCCTTCCCGTGCTGGCGAATGTGGGGGTGACTTCCACCTTCTATTCCCTCGTTACCCGCAACACGTTCCTGGCCCAACTGGTGGGTATTGTGGTGGTCTTTGTCTGGAACTACGCGGCCTCTTCACGGTTTGTCTGGAACAGCCCCTAACAATCAATATCAACAGTGCCGAAGCAATCTCACAATTTCGAACTCTGAAGGAAACCCTGCATCTGTTCTGCAGACTGGTCTCTGCCATTCTGGTGTAGCAAGGTCTCTTTCTCGATGGATCAGTTTCGCCAACTGCAACCGATCAGGAGACTCACCGCCCTCGCCGGTTCCGAAGCGGCGGCCCGCCTTCTGGCCTTTGTGCTGCTGCTGGCGCTCGTGAGGCTGCTCACGCTGGGTTCCTATCCCCTCATGGACACGACCGAGGCTCGCTACGCCGAGATCTCCAGAGTCATGGTGGAGCGGAACGACTGGATCACACCCTGGAACGACGCGACGACACCGTTCTGGGGGAAACCGCCGCTGGCCTTCTGGGTTACGGCACTCAGTTTGCGGCTGTTCGGGATTAACGAGTTCGCAGCCCGCCTCCCTCACTGGTTCATGGGCCTTGCCATCGCCTGGCTGATCTGGTCGCTTGGGGTTCGCCGCTCACGCCGGGAAGGCGTGATCGCCCTTGCCCTGCTTTGGGGTTCGCTGATGTTCCTGGCATCGGCGGGGTCGGTAATGACCGACATGGCCCTCAGCTTGGCCGTCACGATCTCCATGCGAGCCTTCTGGCTGACGGCCTATGGAGAAGAGAAGGAAAGGAGACGTGAACGATGGCTGTTCTTTGTCGGTCTTGCCCTGGGCCTGCTGGCCAAGGGACCGATTGCATTGGTTCTCGTCTTGCTGCCCACGGGCCTCTGGACGATTCAGTCGGGTCAGACCAGATTGATACTCCCACGTTTTCCGTGGCTCAGGGGACTCCTGCTCACCCTGCTGATCGCCCTGCCCTGGTATCTGCTCGCGGAGCAGAGAACACCCGGCTTCCTCGATTATTTTCTGCTAGGCGAGCATTGGCATCGCTTCGTAACTCCCGGTTGGGATGGCGACCGCTACGGGGTGGCGCACAAGTATCCGCGCGGAACCATCTGGTTGTTCCTTCTTGTCGATGTCCTGCCTTGGTCGCTGCTGTTGCCTCCCATGGTGTTGCTGACGCGCAGGGGAAGGCGAGCGATGAAAGAAAGCTTCGCCTTTGAGCCTCCATGGCGCTCCTACCTTCTGTTCTGGGGACTAGCGCCTGCCGTGTTCTTCAGCTTCGCGGGGAATATTCTCTGGCCCTATGTCCTACCCGGAATTCCAGGGCTCGCCGTTCTCGGCGCCTCCTGGCTCGATCGCTGGCCTGCGCGGGCGCAAATCGATCGCCTGCTCATGGGCGCCATCGCGTTCATGCTCCTGCTCACCTTGGCCTTTCCGTTCGTCTGCCACAGAGCGGCCATTGCCACGAACAATTCGGCCAAGGCAGCAGTGGAAGCCTATCTTTCTTTACGGCGGCAGGGCGAGGCTATTCTATTCATCAAACGGCCCTATTCTGCGTTGTTCTACAGCCTGGGATCAGCCGAGCAGGCGGGCGACGCCGAAGAACTACAGCGACGGCTCGATGGATCTTCCCGCGATTTTATCGTGCTGCAAAGGCGGCAGATCGACGCTCTTCCGCCTGCTCTTTCTGGCAGGATCGAGATGATTCGTTCTTTCGGGCGTTATACTCTATTTGCAGAGAGGGAGCGTTCCAAGCACGCACTCCCCTGATCGCCTTTGCCGCTTCTTGAACCATCCATCCCTGCCTTTGTCAGGCCGCTGCATCGTTAGTTGCTTTGTGGCCTGCCGCTGGGCAGCGTCTCTTCGGACCCTCTCTCCCGGTGGCGTCGGGAGAGCTCAGGGGTGCTCTGGCACAGTGACCTCAGGCTTCGGCCTGCCAGCCACCGCCATCATTCAGCTGGCAAGCCAGGATCAAAGGGAGGCCTGGCTTGTGTCCCTGGCTTCCCTCCCCATCCATGAACCTTCCCCTGCGCCCCCGCGATTGGACCGTTGTGGCCCTGGCCATCGCGGGGCTCCTGCTGCTGGGGCGACTGGCGGCAGGTGAGGATCCGCCGCCCTTCGATGCCGCCCTGCTCGAGGAGCTAGGTCATCTGCCGCGCTCCCTACAGCTGCCTTTACTGCAGATCTACAGGATGAGCGGGGTCGGGTTCACCGGCGCCCTGGTGCTGGCGGCTCTGATCTACCTGATCCGCAAGCGCTGGTGGTTGGACCTGCGCCTGCTGGTGGTGGCCACTGGTGGCATCCTCGGGATTGTGGACATCTGGCTCAAACCCCTCTTCGACCGCGATCGTCCCCATGAAAAGTTGCTGGTGGTGGATGGACCCAGCTTCCCCAGTGGCCATGCGGCCGGATCAGTGGCCTTCTATTTCGCGATGGTATCCATCCTTTCGCTCCACTACCCCCGCCTGCGCGGGCCGCTCACGTTTGGTGCCCTCACCTGGACCGCCCTGGTCTGGCTGAGCACCCTGGTGGCCCGGGCCCACTGGCCCACCGACCTGCTGGCTGGCGGAGCGGTGGGCCTGGCCTGGATCACAATCTGCCTCGCCTTCTGGCGCGGCGCCCAGTCCCCGGCCGACCGGCAGCCCCATTAAGCCCTCGGCAAGCGCCTCTGGCCCACCCGGTCTGGGGGGGCGGCGGCACAGTGGAGGCTCCCGCCCGCCCATCGTTAAGCCAACCCGCGTCCCTCCTTTCCGTGGAGATAAAACCAGTGGAGAAAGAAGCCACCTCCGTCTCTCTGCCCCAGCCGACGGCTCCGGCCGCGACGCCTCGGCTGAACGCGCTGAGGGGCGCACGAACAGCACCGGAGCTCACGGAGTGCGAACGCCAGGAACTGCGGGCTGAACTTCATGGGGCCCTGCAGCGCTGCCCCTGGTTCACCATCGGAGTAATGGCCCCCACGGCCACGGCCGCTATCGAAGCCCTGCGCCGCTGTGAACAAGCCCTGGGCTGGCAGGCACTGGCAGCCGACGGCCCAAGCGGGGCGGCGATCGAGGGAGCCGTTTTCCTCAAGGGGAATCAACGCTCCGGCACCTTTTTGATCCGGCAGGAGGACGGCCTGGGGGTCGGGGTGCTGATCAGTGGCCAGAACTCCGAGCAGCCTGAGCTGGCCGACACCTGGGGCCCCCTTCCCCTGGATCTTCTCTGAGCCAGCTGTGGCTTCCCACAAGCTGAATCACCGTCACGGGCCCAGGGAGCAAGCCAACACGACGGGTCCGTAGGCTGAATCGGTTATTCGGCGGCCGCGGTCGCCTCATCCGGGTCCCGATGACCAGCCCCACCGGCGTTGTTTTCCCTCCCGGTCCGCGCACCCTGCGGATCGCCTCCCGACGCAGCCAGTTGGCCATGGTCCAGACCCACTGGGTGCGCGACGAGCTGCGGGGAGCCCATCCCGACCTCAGCATCAGCATTGAGGCCATGGCCACCCAGGGCGACAAGATCTTGGATGTGGCCCTGGCCAAGATCGGCGACAAGGGCCTGTTCACCAAAGAACTCGAGGCCCAGATGTTGGTGGACCGGGCCGACATCGCCGTCCACAGCCTCAAAGACCTCCCCACGAACCTGCCGGAGGGCCTGATGCTGGGCTGCATCACGGAGCGAGAGGATCCCGCCGATGCCCTGGTGGTGCACGCCAAACACAAGGACAAGACCCTGGCCACCCTGCCAGAGGCGGCGGTGGTGGGCACCAGCTCCCTGCGCCGCCTAGCCCAGTTGCGCCATCACTACCCCCACCTGGAATTCAAGGATGTGCGCGGCAATGTGATCACCCGGCTTGAGAAGCTCGACAGCGGCGACTATGACTGCCTGATCCTGGCGGCCGCCGGCCTGGGCCGCCTGGGCCTTGCCGATCGCATCCACGAACTGATCGACCCCGCCATCTCCCTCCATGCGGTGGGTCAGGGGGCCCTCGGCATCGAATGCCGCGAGGGGGATGCCTCGGTGCTGGAGCTGATCCAGGTGCTGGAGCATCGCCCCACTGCCCTGCGCTGCAGGGCTGAACGGGCCTTCCTGCGGGAGCTGGAGGGGGGCTGCCAGGTGCCAATCGGCGTAAACACTCGCTTCAGCGCCCCGGAAGCTGGAGGCGATCTGGTGCTCACCGGCATGGTGGCCAGCCTGGATGGCCAACGCCTGATCCGCGATCAGGTGAGCGGTCCCCAGGAGGATCCAGAAGCCCTCGGCATCACGTTGGCGCGCAGGCTGCGAGAGCAGGGTGCGGGCCCGATCCTGGAGGAAATCTTTGCCACCGTCCGCCCCGAAGCCTGAATCCGCCATGGTGGAGGGCGCCCCAAGGCCCCCGACGAGCAGGGCCCGACCCTTCCAGTGGAATCTGCTGGCTTGGGCGGCCCTGGTGGGCACCCTCACGGGGTTCACGATCGTAGGCTTCCACCTGGTCCTGGGCTTCATCAACAATTTCCTCTACGGACCGTTCGTGGAGGGGCTGCTGGAGATCGCCAGGTCACCGATCGCCACGGCAGGCACCACCACCGCCATCCCCCTTCCCCCACTCGAAGTGGACAGCGGCACCCCGCTGAAGTCGCTGCTGCAGCTCGGACTCGATGGCATCGGCTTCCTGGCCCAGCGGGAAGCGGCACCGGCACCGGCGAGCCCGACCCTGCCCAGCCCCCCCGATTGGCTGGCTCTCTGGCCCGTGGTGGTGGTGCCCACCCTGGGCGGGCTGGCGGTGGGGCTGCTGCGCTGGCTGAGCGGCAATCTCGGCCCGGGCCTGCCCAGCCTGATGGCCATGGCCGATGGGGCCGTGGCCTCCACACCAAGGCTGCCCCACCTGCGGCTTCTGGCGGCCTCCTTGAGCCTGGGAAGTGGCGCCTCGCTGGGGCCTGAGGGGCCGAGCGTCGAGAGCGGCGGAAATCTGGGGCTTTGGGTGGCCGAGCGGGGAGGCCTCGTCCCGGAGGCGCGCCGAGCCCTGGTGGCGGCCGGTGTGGCGGCAGGCCTGGCGGCAGGTTTCAAGGCCCCGATCGCCGGCGTGTTCTTCGCCTTCGAGGGCAACTTCAGTGGCACGCTCGGGCGTCCCAGCCTGCGGGCGGTGCTGGTGGCGGCGGTGGCCTCCGCCCTGGTCACCCAGCTCTGCCTCGGCGACGATCCAATCCTGCGACTGCCGGCCTACGAGGTGCGCTCCCCCTGGGAACTACCGCTGTATCTGGGCCTGGGCCTACTGGCGAGCCTGATGTCGTGGGCCCTGGTCCGCCTGATGGCCCTCGGCCGCGACCACCGGCTTCAGAAGCTGCTCGGAACCCTGCCGCCCGGCCTGGTCACGGCCGCCGGTGGTGCCGCTGTCGGCGGCATGGCCCTGGTGTTTCCCCAAGTGCTGGGGGTCGGCTACGACACGATCGAGGCCCTGTTGGGCAGCGACGGTGGCATCCCCCTGGTCACCCTGTTGCTGCTGATTGGGGTGAAGCTCGTAGCCACGGCACTCAGCAATGCCACCGGTTTCGTGGGCGGTGGCTTCGCTCCGGCCCTGGTGCTGGGTGCGGTGCTGGGCAACGCCTATGGCCAGCTCCTGGGGGAGGGTGGCTTTCATCTTCCGGTGGCCGAACCCCCCGCTTACGCCATGGTCGGCATGGCGGCGGTGCTCGCCGGCAGCGCCCGTGCTCCGCTCACCGCCCTGCTGCTGCTGTTTGAACTCACCCGCGACATCCGCATCGTGCTGCCGCTGATGGCGGCGGCCGGTCTAAGTGCCGCCCTAGTGGAGCGCTGGCAGGGTTTCAACAACGCCGGACTGGTGGGCGCCGATCCGATCGAGGAACGACGCAGGGCCAGCCTGGCAGCCCTTTCGGTGCGCGAAGCCTTCGAACCAACGGCCCCGCTGGTGCTACCGGCCGACACCCCCGCCACCGATGCCCTGGACCAGCTGGTACGAGCCCACGGCCACGCCCTGCTGGTGATCGAGAACGAGAAGGTGATCGGCCTGATCAGCCTGCAGGACCTGCAACGGGGCCTCTCCGCGGCCGAGGGCCGGACGGAAGGCCTCTCGCTCGGAGCCTGTCGCCGAGGAGAGCTGCTGTGGCTGCCGGAGAGCGCACAGCTAGACCGACTCGAAGACCAGCTAGTGCCGGGGGGCCTGCGTCAGATCCCGGTGTTTGCGGTGGAAGAGAGCATCGGTGGCTATCTGCCCCACGGCCTGCCCACTGGTGGCCTACCGCTTTCCGCCCTCCAGGGGGTAGCGAGCCGGGATGGGCTGGCCTGGGCACTCGCCCGCCAGCTTCAGCAGCGTCCTTTTGAAAAATCAGCCACCAAAGCTTCAGCCACCGGATCAGACTGAACCAGAAGCTGCAGGATCCGATCCAGATCCAGCTTGGACAGTTCCCCGTCCTGGCACCACTTCAGCGATGTGCTGTTTAGGGGATCTGTGGTGCGTTGAGAACAAGAGTGGGACATGGGGAAGGAGCTGTTGCAGGCCAGCGCCCATCAAGCGATCGGGAAACAGTAAGGGCAGGGGAGGCGAACCAAGCTCGCCTCAGGGCTGATCTGCAGATTGTTTTCAACCTTTGCTGCAGAAGGTCTGCTCCGCTGCCATCAAGGCTTCACCTCCACCGGCGTGCCCACATCCACTTGGTCGAACAGAGCCCGCACGTGGGTCCCCAGCATGCGCACACATCCACGGGTCACCGCCGCTCCCTGCTGTACCGACCATGCCCATGCCGAGGGGGTGCCGTGGATACCGAACTGATCCTTGCTGGTGGCATGGAATCCAATCCAGCGATCACCCAAGGGCCCATTGGCACCGATGGTGGGGTTGTTCTTGCCGGTCTTGGTGCTCTGGTACTGGGGATTAATCACCTTATTGCGGATGCTGAACACGCCCTTGGGGGTGGGAGTCGCGGGATCACCGATCGCCACGGGCCACTTGCCTAGAACCTTGCTTCCCTCCCAGAGGCTGATCGTGCGCTTGCCGAGCTCCAGCACGATCTTTCGATTGCTGGTGGCCGTTGCCGCAGCAGTGGTGGCGGCGGGAAGCGGAACCACCGGGGGACGAACGGGCTGCTGCGGAACCGGGGCGGCGGCAGCGCGGCGGGCGGGGGTGGCCTCAATCGGTGGAAGGCTCGGCAGGGGCGGCAGCGGTTCAATCGCTTGAGCCCCGGTAGTCAGGCCCGCCAGGGAAACGGAACTGAGGGCCAGGAGAGCGGCAATGGTGCGGGTCTTCATGGCTGGACGCTGTCGGGCAGGGAGTGGAAAAGCCCAGGGACCTGGTTTGGGATCGACCAGACCCCGGCTCCGAAGGAGCGGATAGGGGGCCTGGTGATGACTGATCAGCCGACCAGCCTGGGATCGATGGTGTTGGTATAGCGCGCCTCACACTCCTTGATAATGCGGACAGCTTCGGAACTGCCTTCAAAACCGTTCACGCGGCAGCTGCCGGGCTTCTTGAGGTCCTTGTAGTGCTCCCAGTAGTACTGGGTTTCCTTGAGCCAGTGGGCACCGAGTTGCTCGTAGGAGGTGATGTGATCCATGCGCTTGTCATCCGCAAGCACCGCGATCACCTTGTCGTCGACCTCACCGCCGTCATCGAATTTCATGATGCCGATGATGCGGGCCTCCACTAGAGAGCCAGGGACCAGCGGTTCGGTCACACCCACGATCTCGATGTCGAGGGGATCGCCGTCCTCGTCCCAGGTGCGGGGGATGCAGCCGTAGGCAAAGGGATAGGCGAGGGAGGAGTAGCCGACCCGATCGAGCTTGAGGTGGCCGGTTTCGGTGATCAGCTCGTACTTGTTGATCGTGTTCGAGTTGAGCTCCACGATGGCGTTGAGCCGTAGCTCAGCCTCATCGGCGAAGGCCGGCAGCACGTGAAGCAGGTTCAGCATCGTGCGGCTGGGAGCGTGGTCGATGTTCGCCATGGGAGAGTGTTGCGTGGCGGCATCCTAAGGACACCGCCATCGACGGTTCCATGGCGTGGACCGAAGCGGGGGGCCCCCTGCTGGGCTCAGGCCTCAGTGAGTAATCGGTTCACCTTCTCCTCGAGGTATCGGAGGAAGGGCTCGGCGCTGAGCGGTGCGCCGCTGACCCGCTCCACCAGCTGATCCCCGGTCACCGACCGGCCTAGGGGCCAGACCTGCTCGTCCAGCCAGCCCCGCAGCCTGGCTTCCTCACCGGATGCCACCAGGTTTTCAATCGGCCCCAACTGGGCCTCCATGGTCTCGGATACTTGGGCACTGATCAGATGCCCCAGGGCATAGGAAGGAAAGTAGCCGAACAGCCCCTCGGCCCAGTGGATGTCCTGGAGGCAGCCCTCGCGATCATTCGGCGGCGTGAGTCCCAGCAACTCCACCATGCGGCGATTCCACGCTGCCGGCAGCTCCAGCACTGGCAATCCTTCCTCCAGCAGAGCTTGTTCCAACTCGAAGCGCAGCACGATGTGCAGGGTGTAGCTGAGTTCATCGGCCTCCACCCGGATCAGGCCCGGCCGCAGAGGGTTGAGACCACGCCAGAACCCATGGGCGCCCCCCCAGGGATCAGTCCCGAGGGCCTGCACGAAGCGGGGTTGCCAGCGGGCCGCGAAGGCCTGGCCTCGCGCCACGCGACACTCCCAGAACAAGGACTGGCTCTCGTGCACCCCCATGGAGGTGGCCTCACCGAGGGGCCAGGGGAAATAGTGATCGCCGTGGCGGGGCAGCCCCTGTTCATAAAGGGAGTGCCCCCATTCGTGGGCCGTGGCCAGGAAGGCGGAGAAGGGTTGCCCCTCCACCACGCGGGTGGTGATGCGGAAGTCGTCCGGGCCCACCGTGCAGGAAAAGGGGTGGGGCGAGCGGGAACGCTGACAGCGGGCCGGGTCATAGCCCCAGCTATCCAGGAGTTGGCTGCAGAGGTCCTCCTGAATCGATTCCGGCAGGATCACCGCCTCCGGGGGAGACGGTGGGGCGCCATTCACCCGCTCGAGCAGGGCTGGAATGCGCTGCTGGAGGGGCTGAAACAGCTCCCGCAGGCGGGACTTGCTGATCTCCGGCTCGAAGGGCTGGGCCAGGGTCTCCCAGGGGCTGCGGGGAATCGGTTCGGCCGCGGCCAGCTGGGAGGCCTGCTCCCAGCGGAGAGCGATCAGCTCCGCGAGGGCGGGGGCGAAAGAAGGGAAGTCGTTGCGGCGGCGAGCCTCCTGCCAGAGGGCATTCCCTCGCGACTGCGCCATAGCCAGCTGGGCCACCAGGATGGGATCCAGGCAGCGCTGACGTTCCAGCTCCAGCCGCAGCAAGGCCAGATTGCGGCGGCTCGCCTCGGAGGACTTCGGATCGATCTCCGCTTCCGCCGCCGCCAGCAGGTCGGTGTAGGCATCACTGCTCTGCCGCTGGTGGAGCTGGGTGGCGAGAAGCGCGAGCTGCTCGCCGCGCCAGGCGGCCCCCGCGGCCGGCATCACAGTGTTCTGGTCGTAATAGAGAGCACTGCTGATCGAACCCAGCAGCCGGGTCTGGTGCAGATGATCCCTCAAGCGCTGGTAGGCGGATCCGACCTCGGCCATGGGACACAACGGCAGCGACCGCCAGCTTGGCGCCCCGGCTCGACCGCTTGCGGTGGGATTGGGCAGCAGCGCGCGCGAGTCGGGGGTGATGGATGCGGACTGGGTCAAGGCCAATCCCTCCATCGCGGCGCAATTCGGCATCGGGAGCCAGGCTGGAGACGGGCCCTCCGCGGGATACCGCCATGTCACAACGCCGCTACCGACGAGTGGTCGGTCCCAGGGCCCTCGGGCGGCGCCGATGCAGCCAACGGGCAACGGGCCGAAGGGCTGGGGTGCCCCTGTCGCTTGGCCTGATCCTGGCGCTGGGCGGTCTGCTGGGAGGAGCCAAGCCCGCCAAAGCCGCCAGCCTGGAGGACATCCGCCAGCTCGAGGATCTGATCAACGCCGCCGGCGTGGTGACCCTGGTGTCCGACCGGTGTCCCGCCAACCACGCCGGCTACTACGAACGGGACAACGCCGGCCGCCATCGTCTGGTGCTTTGCCACAACGTGGTGAACCTGGCGGATGTGGAGGCGGTGTGGGAGGTGATGGCCCATGAGTCCACTCACATCATGCAGGCCTGCACCGGCACGACCGCCATCGCCGATGAATACATGCCCCGCACCTTCCGGGAACTGCGCACGATGGCACCCCACTACGCCAAATTGATTGACCTCGGCTACCCCAGCGGCGACCAGCGGCTGGAAGCGGAAGCCTTCTGGATGGAGCTCCAGCCCCCGGCCACGGTGATCAGCCTGTTCCGCAGCCTTTGTGGCAGCGGTTTGCGGCGACCCTGAATCCCAAAGCGCCATGCGCTGGCGATGCTCACTGCCAGTGCAGCTGCATCGGCACGGCTCCCTCCAGGCTCTTTTTGACGGGGCAGCCCTCACCAGCGCGTTTGATGAGCTCCCGCTGTGAGTCCTGCAGGCCGGCCGGCAGGGTGATCCACACCGTGAGCTGCTCAATGCGCCGCACCCCCGAGCTGGTCATGGTCTTCTCCACCCGGGCCTCACTCCCTTCAATGGCGAAACCGTGGCGCTCGGCCGTGATGCCCATAATCGTGAGGATGCAGGTGGCCAGGGCGGTGGCCACCAGATCCGTGGGCGAGAAGGCCTCGCCGCGGCCCTGGTTGTCGAGCGGCGCATCGGTGAGCAGCTCGGCAGCGGAGGCGACATGAACCGCCTGGCAGCGCAGCTGGCCTTCGTAGCGGCAGGTCATGGTGGTCATGGCGGAAACGGCGGCGGATCCCCATCCTGTTCATCCATCCCAGCGCGACAAGCTGGCAGCGGCTGGCCGTGGCTGCCGCGGCCCCCATCGCGGGCTTGGCTCCCGCAACCCTCAGCCTCCCACCAGCTCCAACTCCTGCAGCAGGCGGCGCTGGGCCCGAGCGGAAACAAAACGATGGGCCGCCTGGGCGCCGCTGATCGCCACCGGCGGCACGCCGATGCCGGGGAAGACCCCCGCACCACACAGCACCAAACCCTCGATCGGGGTGGAACCACCCGGAAAGGGCCCACGGTCGGCCGGCCAGGCCGGGCCATAGCTGCCCTGATGCACCCTTAGCCAGTGCCGGTGGCTCAGGGGGGTGCCCTGAAGTTCCAGTACAACCCGCTCGCGCCAGTCGGGGAGCAGCTGCTCGAAGACGTGATGGAACACCGAACAACGCTCCCGCTTCAGTGCCTCGTAGGCGGGGGTACCTCGCTCCAGATCCTTCCAGATCTGCCAGGGTTCATTGGCCGGGGTGTAGCCATGCAGCAGTTGGTGTCCGGCCGGCGCCAGGGAAGGATCGAGGCGCGACGGCATCGAGAGAACCACCATGTTGCGCTCGGCCCCGATGCCCCGCTGCCAGTCGCCCACCCAAACGCTGTGAACCGGCAGATCGGCGAGCTCCTCGCTGCCGCGCAGGCCCAGGTGCCAATGCAGGAAGCTGGCGCAGGCGGGCGTGGCGGCCTGGCCTGCGCGCCAGCGATCGGGCACCAGCTCCGGGGACAGCAAATCAAGGGTGTCCCAGGGGCTGGCGCTGCAGATCACGCCGCGACGAGCGCGAAGGATCGCGCCACCGGCTTCGGGGGTCAGGAGCACCCCGACGGCACGGCCGCCCTCCACAAGGATCCGCTCTACCGGTGCCTTGGTCCGCACCGTGCCGCCATGGCGTTCGATGCCCCGCACCAGGGCCGCCACCACAGCGGCACTGCCGCCGAGGGGGTAATCGAGGCAGGCATCGGGTTCAAACCACTCGCCGAACAATGTGGCCATCGCGGCGGCGCTGGTGTGGTCGATCTCCAGGCCGGAGATCAGGAAGCAGAGGAGCTCCACCCAGTGCAGCAGGAAGGGATCGCGTAGGTGGCGACGGGCCAGCGGGCCGAAGGCACCCCCCAGGGCCGCCAGCTGGGGTGCCCGGCCCAACAGTTCCAGGCCAGCGCCACCCCCGAGGGTAAGGAAGCTGCCGAAACCGGGCCGCAGGGCCAGAAGTGGCAGGGAACGAGCGGCGCGGCAGAGGGGCTCGATCGCGATCAGGAAACCATGCCATTCGTCCGCCACGGCAGGCCCCCGTAGCTCCCGCAGCACCGCCAGGAATGGATCCATCCCCACCCCCACCCGCAGCCGACCCTCCGGCAGCAGCAGATCCCAGTGGTGGTAGGGCACCACGGGCACCGATTCCCCCACCGCCCTTAGAACCTGGGTGAGGGGATTGCTGGAGGGCCAGCGCCCCAGGCCACTCCACAGGGAGGGCCCTGACTCGAACTGAAAGCCGCGCCGACTGAAGCCGTGCGCGGCGCCGCCGGCAACGCTGTGGGCCTCCACCACCAGCACCACAAGGCCATGGCGGGCGGCGATGGCGGCGGCGCAGAGGCCCCCGAGACCGGCACCGATCACGATCAGGTCGGGTTCGCCGGGGCGACCGCCAGGAATCGCTTCAGCGCTCATCGTGGCTCCCCGATCAGCCCCTGCTCAGCGACAGGTTGAACCGTCACGGCTACCGAGGAGGGGGGCTCCAACAAACATGGCGAAATCGAGCCGGGTTCTCGGAGCCCTGCCGTACGGATCACAACCCTCCTGCCGAGACGGCATCCACAGTTCGCTCCAGATCGGCGGAACCGGCCGATGGCACGACCCGAACTGCAACCCGATCGCCGGCGGAGGGAGCACCCCCGCAACGCCCACCGCGAATCGCGCAGAGCTGCTCAAGGCTGGGTCGGCCGGTGATCCGGAGCCGCGCCGAGGCCCAGACTGCATACAGGGCGTTCACCAGAGGAGCCAGTAGGGGCCAGCCGGTGGGGACATACAACCACCCCAAGCCGATCAGCTGATAGGCGCGGCGGAAGACCTCCACATCCTTCACCACCTCGCCGGTGGCTTCAAGGGCATGAATGCGGCCCATCGCCTCGCGATAGCTGATGCCGCCATGGGTCGCCGGTTCGTAGTCGCCGGCATCAATGTCCACGAAGGCGAGCCGAGGAGCACTCGGATGGAGACGCCGGTCACGCTGCGCGAGAAAGCGCACCTCCCGCACGCAGAGGGGGCAGCCACCGTCGTAGAGAATCGTGAGCTCAGCCATGATCCGACGTTAGGCAAATGAGCGGCCCCGCTGAGGGACCCGAACCCTGCCACGAAACAGCTTCTGCACCTCCTCCAACGGCACCGGCTCCTCCAGCCCAGCCCTCAACAGGCCAACGGCATGCGGATCGAGCGGGATCCCGGAAGCCGCACTGTCATTCAGGCGTGCCATTCAGGCGTGCCATCCAGGTGTTGGCGGCGGCCAACCCCGCAATGGGTTGCCAGCCTTCACTCAGGATTCGTTCTTCCAATGCTGCGCCAGAGCCTCCATTCCCTCAGCCTCCAGACCAGCGGTGAGGGCTTCACCGACCTCACCGGGGCCCTCAACCGGGAGATCAGCGCCAGCGGACTGAAGAACGGCCTGGCCACCCTCGCTTCGTTGCACACCAGCTGCAGCCTCACCATCAACGAGAACGCTGATCCCCGCGTGCTGGAGGATCTGGCCAGCTTCCTGCGGGCCCTGGTGCCGGCAGAGGGGGTGCGGCCCCTGAGCGGCCGGGGTGAGCTGCGACCCTGGCGCCACGACGACGAAGGCCCCGACGACATGCCGGCCCACATCCGCACCGCCCTCACGGCCACCAGCCTGAGCCTCTGCTTTCAGGGCGGAGGTCTGCTGCTCGGCACCTGGCAGGCGGTGTACCTCTGGGAGCATCGGGCCCGGCCACACCGGCGCCAGCTCAGCCTGCAACTGATCGGCGAGTGAGGCGGGCGCCGAAACCTGCCCGATCCTTATAGGCATCAGGCATGGTTGAGGACCAACCCTGCACTCCCCCATGGCCGCCCAGCCCCTCAGCCCCGATGCGATCGCCCAGCTACCCAAGCAGCTCCCCGCCTGGACCCTGAAGGAGGGCAAACTCCACCGCGAGCTGCGCTTCGTCGATTTCTCCGAGGCCTTCGGCTTCATGGCCCGGGTGGCCTTGGCCGCGGAACAGCTGAACCATCACCCCGAATGGAGCAACGTCTGGAACCGGGTGGTGATCAACCTCACCACCCACGATTGTGGCAGCCTCTCCAACCTCGATCTGGCATTGGCCCAGCGGATCGACGCAGTAGCAGGTCAACTGGGGGCCTGAAGGGATCCGATCGTTCCTTCCGCTCAGACCGGTTCCGATCAGGTCACTTCCATCGTGACAACAGCAGCCTCCCAGCGGCAACTCCTGGCGATCACCCCCTCTTCACCGGGCGGGAGCACCACCAGCTCCCCCAGGTGGCAACTGATCCCCCGCAGCGCAAGGGAGCCGGGAGCGCAGCGATCCTGGCTTAGGTCAGCAGCTCCACAACAATCAGGCATGAATGCCTATGGCTTCACCCTGCGGATGGGGCAACAGTAAGGGCATCGAACCGGAGGCACCAGCGATGGACGACACGCCACCCAATCAGGTTCCAGGAGTGCGCTGACCGCAGGCCCCTGCTCCAACAGTCTTGTTCCGATCTGAGGTTTTCAGGTCCCCAGCGGATCACCCGATGCACCGCCCTAGGTGCCCCCGGGTCAAGGAAACCGATCCCATGGATGCCATGGCCCCAGGTGCCGCCTTCCGCAGCTCCGCCCCCAACCCATCGTTTTTGATCATCAAATGATCACCAAAAGCTGACGCCTCTTGATGGACGTCGCATGGTGTCGGCTTGGAACCTCGTGCCAGTTCGGCTCCATCACCCATCCCGGCCCGACGGGCCCTCGTCGCATCAGCCCTGACCAACCCAAGAACCACTCGGATCACGACCCACCCATCCACGAACGCCAGCCAGCACGGCCGGCGGCCATCGGGAGGGCACCGTGCCGCTGAAGCCCGATCCATCAAGGATCGGGCTTTTTTATGGCGCATTTCTGCCGTTCGATGCCGGCCCCGGGCCGGGGAACCACTACGGCGCGTGAACCGGCGCTTCGTGGCGGCACGGGAGCCATACCATCCCTGGAGCACGAAGCAACTTCCATGCACGTTGGCGAAGTGTTCCTGGAAACCATGGCCACCGGGATCATCACCCAGCAGGAAATCGACTGGCTCACCACCCATCAGGCTGGCTTCAGACGAGAGGAGGAGGCGATGGCCCTCAAGATCGGCCGGCTGCTTGATGAGGGCCAGTTGCAGATCGGATGCCGGCTGCTGGGCAAGAACGCCCCCAAGGCCCATCTTGCCTCCTGCGATGAGAATCTCTCTGCCGGATGATTCCCGGTCCGCCCTCAGGCAAGGGATCCGCCGCAACTGGATCCCGCCCCGGCGGTGCAGCCGAAGCAGTGTCCCCCAACCCGGATCGGCTCGCCGCAAGGGTCCCAGTCCAGCAGATCCCTCAGATGGCGCGGCTCCGGCAGGCCCAGCCCCAGTTGCTGGTTGAAGTCGCAGTCGTGGAGTCGGCCCTGCCAGTCCACGCTCAGCAGGCTGCGACACATCACGCTGGGGAGGTTCTCCGGGCGGTGGTGGAGACGCAGCAATTTGTCGTAGCTCTCCAGGTCCTCCGGAGGCAGGGCCTGGGCGAAGCGTTGAATCGGCATGTTTGTCAGGGCCAGCAGCCGGCTGAAAACCACGCCGTGGTCCCGGGCCAGGACGCGGCGATAGTCCTCCTCCAGCTGCCGCTGGGGCGGCGGCAGCGCCGCACCCTGGGGATTGAACACCAGGTCCAGCTCCAGACCGGAGCCTGGCTGGCCGTAGCCGAGGCTGTTGAGTTCCCGCAGGCCGGCGATGCTGCGCGTGAACACTCCGGCCCCTCTCTGCCGGTCCACGTTGTCCGCCAGATAGCAGGGCAACGATGCCACCACATGCACGCCCTGATCGGCCAGAAAGGCGGCCAGGCCCTCCTGGCCGCTCTCCTGAAGGATGGTGAGGTTGCAGCGATCGATCACCTCCACACCCAGGGCCCGGATCTGGCGCACCAGGCTGCGGAACTGGGGATGGAGTTCCGGGGCTCCCCCGGTGAGATCGAGACAGGAGAGCCGGCGGGCCTGGAGCACGGCCGGGATGAGCGCCACCGTGGCGGCCTCCATGCTTTCGGTGCGGTTCGGACCGGCCCCCACGTGGCAGTGGCTGCAGGCCTGGTTGCAGCGGTAGCCCAGGTTCACCTGCAGGGTGGAGAGAACCTCGCGGCGGAGAGCGGGAAACTGCATGGTCAGCCGCGTGTGGTCCTCAGGGTCGGCAGCCCGAACGGCGCTGACAGGAGCAGGGTTAACGATGGACATCCTGAGGCTGAACCGCTGGCCGGGGTCGAGGCTAGGGGGCCGCAACCGGGGGGCCCGGGGACTCCCGTGGAAGCGGCTGGATGCAGCAACACGGGGTAGATCGGAGCAGGCCTGGTCCACAGGAATCAGCAGGTGCAGCGAAGGAGGAGGATGGATGGATTCCGACCGCTTCCATGGCCCGCTTCCTGCTGGTGCTGAAACCCAGATCTCCCCTGGACACAACAGCCCTGATCGCGGGACTGGATCCGGTGCTCGATCAGCTCGAAGCTGAGGTCGACCACCGCACGGCGGCCCACCTCAGCGCCATGCTCAGCGGTTCCGAAAACCTGCGGCTTCAGCTGTTCGCCGATGTGCAGTCCAAGCTGGAGGGTCGGGTTTTGGAGGTGGTGCTGATGAGCCGGGAGGCCATGGGCCGCGGAGCTCCGCTGACGCGTGAGCGCTTCGAGCGACTGGTGAACCTGGCGACCGACACCATGCCCCATCTGACCCCGGTGTTCCGTTCCGATCGGGATGGCCCCATGCCCTTCGGCGTTTGATGCGATGACCTCGATCCCGACGCTCCGACCGGCCTCCGGGCCCCTTCCCCAGGCCGACCAGCTCGATCCCCCCCGGGGCTATCGGCTTCTGGCCTGGATTGGCCTGGTGGCGAACGCTCTGCTGATCCCGGCAGGCATGTTCACGATCCTGCGAGATCCGATCTGGCGGATCCCCAACATCGCCGTGGGAGCGGGGGCCGTTCTTCCCTGCGCGGTGGTAGGTCTGGTCGCCTGCATCGCCCTGCTGCGCTGGCGGCACTGGGGGGTGGTGCTGGCGATCGTGGCCCTCTCCCTGAACCTGGCGATCGCGATCTCCTACGGCATCGTGCGGCTGGTGATGGTGGCGCAGGGCCGCCTGGCCCTGGCCCTGGCCTTGCCGCTGCTGCTCGCAGGCCAGGCGGCTGCGCTGGTCTTCTGGTGCAGGCCGGGCGTGCGCGACTACCTGCGCTGAATCCCGCTGATCACTTCAAAGCACAACCGGCACCCCATTCTGTGCCGACGGTGACAGTCAGCAGCTGGCACAGCCTTCAAAATGAGTAGCTGCGCTGGGATGTGTTCGATGGTTCTGCCCCTTCAGCCTCAGTTCGTCACCAAGGTCGCCAGCGGTGTTGTCCGACCGAGCACTGGTTCGCCTGCCAATCAGCGGGTCTACCGGCTGGTGGATCACCGGGGGGATCCCCATCCCGTGCTCGACGATCTCTACGAAACCCTCGACGCTGCCTGGTCGGAAGCCCTCTCCTGGTGGCATGGCGAGCAGGGCCCTGCGGCACCGCCCGTGGGCATCGGCGTTGAGGTGAGCACCGGCAGTGGGGTGTGGCGCACCCTGCGGCACCCGGAGGGCTGAACACTTCAGTTTCCGCGTGGCTTCTGACCAGCACGACCAGCCCTCCGCAGCTTCACCAGGACGAGTTCACCAGTAGGTGTTCTCGTAGATCCGCAGCGTGCCCACGCCTACAGGGCTTCCCAGGGGATCCGCACCAGCCGGAAAGGCCACTACCTGGAAGAGATAGGTGTCTGATTGGATCGGATTGGTCCAGGGCACCACCGACACGGTCACGGTGCTGCCAGGCGGAATCGGCTCTGGAAACTCCAGGGTCATGGTGCGGGTGTCGTTGTTGAAGCGCGCTTGGACGGGCACTGGGCGCCCCTCGCGCCGCGGTCTGCCGAGAAAGGCGCGGGTGCGCTCCAACAGGAAGGGAAACTGTCGGTCGGCCCCGCGGATCTGCTGAAACGTGAAACCGGCGAGGGACGCTCCAGCCTCGGGGTCCAGATTCAGAGTGAAGTAATACTCCGGCAACGGCTGGCCGACCGTGGTGTTGTAGCTGACGAGGTCAACCTGCCAGGGGGCCTTCACGAACACGGTGGAACCGGCCAGCTCAAGGGCTCTGGCAGGAGCACCTGGCAGGTTCAGAAGCCATGGCTTCGGCTGGAGAGACACCGGTGGCTCAGAGGTTGTGAAGCGAGGAGATTCGGGATAACCCCAGGCCAGCAACGCCGCTGCGACAACAACTCCCATCCAACGAGGTGGCCAGCGCATCAGCGGGTTGAACCATCGACTGGTGAAAAGCTAAGCCTGCTCCCGGCTCACCATCAGGAAAGGCTGGGGATCCTGATCGCGACGGTGCTGCAGCGGCAGGGGATGGCCGGGGGCTGCGGCGGCGACCGGATCGAGAGCAGCGGTTTGCAGCAGTGCCTGCCGCAATCTGCGGGCGGCATGGAGCGGCATGTCCCGTGGCACGCTGATGCGCTGGGCCAGGCTTCGCAGTCCTGCTGCCGTACCACCTGGAGGTGGGCAGGCGGAGCCCCGGCTCAGCAGGGTGAGAGCACAGCGCAAGGCCGTGTCAAACGAGTCGGCATCGCCTGAATCCCCATAGCGGGCCACCAGCGTGCGCCGGTGCCGCAACACCCGGGCCAGGGCCACGGCCACCGCATCGGGCGGTTCCGCCTGGCTGGTTTCCGGATCGTCCTCTCCAGGAGCAGCCATCGGCCAGGGCCCGTAATCGATCCGTTGCGCAAGCTGCCGCTGGTGAGGGGAACCATCGGCATAACAGCCCCCCATCTGGGGAGGCAGATCATGGGCATGGGTATGGAAGTCACTCTGGGTGGCCAGGTAAGCGGGACGCTCCTCAAGGGCCAGAAACCAGCGGTCGATGGCAGCGTGCCGGCGACGCAGCAGGTAGCCCTTGTAGTAAGCCAGGCTCGCCACCATCCGTTCGACATAGGGAACGAACACCAGGTCTGCCGAGCTGATCTCCCCCAGCAGGAAAGGTCCAGGGGCGGCCCCCAGGACCTCGGCCATGGAGGTGGCCATGCGATCGAAGTCTTGGGCGGCCTGGGTCTCGGAGCTGGGGCCCGGATGCGGCACACAAAGCCACTGGCACCAGGCCCGAAACAGCAGCCGCTCCAGCCGACGCAGCGGCATGACCTCGGGAGCCTCCATCGCGAACCGCAGCGGCCCGAAGGCCGCCTCCAGGGCAAGAAGAATGCGATCGCTCTCGGTGATCAGTTGCCCGTCGAGCTCCAGCGCCGGCAACATCCCGGAGGGCACCAGTTGGCGGTACCAGCTCTCCTTCTGCCCGTAGCAGACCATCGTGACCTTGCGAACCCGATAAGGAATTCGCTTCTCCTCGAGCCACAGCCACACCTTCTGGCAATAGGGACACCAGGCGTGGTGATCGCGGTAGAGGGTCACCCGCACCGACGCCTCGCTTTGGCCGAACAAACGAAGGGTGGCCTGGGCGCTGGCGGGGCCGTTAATGCGATCCGGAAGCGGAGCCGCCCATCCCTCCAGCTGGGTCCAGGTGGCGGACAA
>BJHE01000007.1:2123-21411 GCA_014191755.1 Cyanobium sp. | reverse complement strand
CGACCTCAGCCCCGTCCACCGCCGCAACGCCAAGCCCCACCGATATCCCGGCCTCCGAGCCACACTCCTGCCCCAGCCCGCCTGGCGCACCCCGCCAAGGCGAATTACGAAGCCTCCTAATTTCGTAATTGCGACTACCGACGCCTGCCGCAAGGTGCTGAACGATTGATCGATAGGCAGCTCGAGGCTGCCACATCACGATCCAATCCCTCATGACCGTTGCTCGACCCCATCCGAACAGGCCGGCGGCGCGCAGTCTCCAGCAAGCCAGCCTCTCGGATGCCCCCCGGCTTCTGCTCAGCAGGATCCGCGGCCTGTCCTCCAAGCGCACGCTGACCTGGCTCACCTGCATCCCGATCGCGCTGCTGGGCCTGGGCCTCTTCAACCTGTCGGCCCATGCGGCCCAGCTGCCCGAACTAACGCCGGCCTTCCTGGCCAACAACATGTTCGTGCTGATCTGCGCCGCCCTGGTGATCTTCATGAACGCCGGTTTCGCCATGGTCGAGGCCGGGCTCTGCCGCCAGAAGAACGCCGTCAACATCCTGGCCAAGAACCTGATTGTGTTTTGCTTGGCGGCGACGGCCTACTGGTTCATCGGTTACAAGATCATGTACAACGCCAGCTGGGTGATCCCGGGCTGGTTCAAGTTCGGAGGTCTGTTCTTCGATCCGACCGTCACTCCGGAGATGGTCACCGGCGGCAAGCTGGTGCCCAGTGTGGACTTTCTCTTCCAGCTCGCCTTCGCCGGCACCGCCGCCACAATCGTTTCGGGCCTAGTGGCCGAAAGGATCAAGTTCGGTGAGTTCATCATCTTCTCGCTCATCCTTACCGGCATCCTCTATCCCATTTCCGGCTCTTGGCAGTGGAACGTGGGTGAGGGCTGGCTCAACAAACTGGGATTCATCGACTTCGCCGGATCCTCCGTTGTGCACTCCTTTGGTGCCTGGGCGGGTCTGATGGGAGCGATCCTGCTCGGCCCCCGCATCGGCAAATTCGTCGACGGCACCCCCCAGGCCATGCCCGGTCACAACCAGGCGATTGCCACCCTCGGCTGCCTGATCCTCTGGCTCGGCTGGTTCGGCTTCAACCCCGGCTCGGTGTTGGCCATGAACGAACAGGTTCCCTACATCGCTGTCACCACCACTCTCGGTGGTGCCGCCGGCGGCATCGCCGCCACCCTGTTCAGCCAGTTCACGGGCGGCAAACCCGATCTCTCGATGACCATCAACGGCATCCTGGCCGGTCTGGTCGGTGTCACCGCAGGCTGCGACGGCTATTCCATGCCCGCCGCTTGGGTGATCGGTTTCATCGCGGGCATCCTTGTGGTGTACTCCGTGGCGCTGATCGACAAGATCGGCATCGATGATCCGGTCGGTGCTTGGTCCGTGCACGGCACCTGCGGCATCTGGGGCACCCTGGCCGTGGGCCTGTTCAACATGGACAAGGGTCTGTTCACTGGGCACGGCTTCGGCCAACTCGGTGTGCAATCCGTGGGCGTGCTGGCTTTTGCGATCTTCTCGGCGGTCACGTCCTGGATTGTGTGGTCGGTGATCGGGACCATCTTCGGCGGCATTCGTGTTACCCCAGCCGAAGAATTCGAAGGTCTCGACATCGGCGAACATGGCATGGAGGCCTATCCGGAGTTCGCTTCCACGAAATAAGCTGGAAGGGTGGGGATCTGCGATCTCCACCCCACGATCCACCCCATCCTTGCCGCTTCAGGTACCGCATCAATCCCTGCCGAGGCGATCCTCGCCTTCGATCTGCAGCATCATTTTCTCAAGTGGTAACGATGACTACCGGCTCGACACCCGCTCACCATGGATGGTGGGGATGAACGCTGAGGTCTCCCTCTTTCATGGCTTTTGTCCCTCTGGTCAGCGGTGGTTTCACACCGCTCACTGTCTTTGACCGTTGGCGCAGACGCTTCCTGGCGGGGGTCCAGGATCCGCAATTGCGCCGCTCCGCATTCGTGATGATCGGCATCGCCGCAGGTCTGGCCCCGCTGATGGCTGGAGCTGCCCACGCCGCCCTTCCAAAAGCTGTTAACGACGGTGCCGACACCCTCCTGATGCTGATCGGCTCGGCCCTGGTGCTGCTGATGACTCCAGGCCTGGCCTTCTTCTACGGCGGCTTCACCCGCTCGAAGAACGTGCTCAACACGATGATGATGAGCTTCTTCCTGATGGGGCTCATCGGGGTGCTCTGGGTGGTGATCGGCTACAGCCTCGCCTTCGACAGCGGCTTCAAGAGCCCCTTCATCGGTGGCCTCGGAGCGATGTGGATGAACGGAGTCGGCGGCGAATTCGGCGATGCTCCCCTGGCCGACGGCTTCAACCTGAGCGCCTCCTCCTTCGCCCTCTTCCAGGGCATGTTCGCGATCATCACCCCGGCCCTGATCTCGGGTGCCATCGTTGAACGGGTGAGCTTCAAGGCTTGGTTCTGGTTCTGCCTGATCTGGAGCCTCCTGATCTACTCGCCGATGGCCAAGATGGTGTGGGGCGGTGGTTTCCTCGGCCCCTTCGGTAG
The DNA here is from genome assembly GCA_014191755.1 of Cyanobium sp. GTDB lineage: Bacteria > Cyanobacteriota > Cyanobacteriia > PCC-6307 > Cyanobiaceae > Cyanobium. The sequence goes on along the minus strand of BJHE01000007.1, from coordinate 18,882 downwards.
CATTGGAGCGATTGATTTCGCCGGTGGCACCGTGGTGCACATCGCCTCGGGAGTGGCGGCCCTCGTCGCTGCCGCGATCATCGGCGAACGCAGCACCTGGCCGAACAGCAAGCGCCCTCCCCACAACGTTCCCTTCATCCTGCTGGGTGCGGGTCTGCTCTGGTTCGGCTGGTTTGGTTTCAACGGCGCCAGTATGTTCGCCGCCAAGACCGCTGGCTATCCCTTCCTCACCACCACCACCTCGGCTTCTGCCGGTCTGCTGGCCTGGTGCCTGATTGAATGGTTCAAGGATGGCAAGCCCACCGCCGTCGGGGCTGCCACCGGTGCTGTGGCCGGACTGGTGGGGATCACTCCTGGCGCCGGTTTCGTCTACATACCCCAATCAATCCTGATCGGTGCCCTCACCGCCCTCGCCTGCTTCATTGCCGTTCAGATCAAGGCGGCAATCAAGTTCGACGATTCCCTTGACACCTTCATGGTGCACGGAGTCGGCGGAACCGTTGGCGCTCTGCTCACGGGCATTCTTGCAGCCAAGTCGTTGGTTTCCGCCGACTACTTCCCCCTCTCGGCAAAGATTATGGAAGAGGGTGGCAATGCCGGCCTATTCATCGCACAATTCAAGGCCGTTCTGTTCACCTACGGATTCGTGGGTCTCGGCACGGCCCTGATTCTTTGGTTCCTCAAGCTGTTCATGCCTCTGCGCGTGAACGAAAACGATGAGGAACGGGGCCTCGATTTTGTGGCTCACGGGGAAGAAGCCTACGATCCGATGACCAACTGAGGCCGAAAACCCCATGAAAATGATTACAGCCCTCGTGCGTCCCTCCAAGGTTGATGCCGTAAAGACCGCTCTTGTCGCCCTCGACATCGTGGGCATGACCGTGAGTGATGTGCGCGGTTTCGGTCGCCAGAAGGGCCAAGTTGAGCGTTATCGTGGCAACGAATTTACCGTGGATTTTCTTCTGAAATCCAAGATTCTTGTGGTAGTCGATGACGCCAAGGTAGAGACCGCCATCCAAGCCATCACCGAAGCCGCCCGAACGGGCGAGATCGGTGATGGCAAGATCTTCGTGAATTCTGTGGAAACGGCCATCCGAATCCGTACTGGAGATCGCGGCGATTCAGCACTCTGAACCCAGTTCAGCCAACCACAAGGCCCCAACATCTAGGGGCCTTTTTTTATGATTCACTCAACGCAGTCTTGGAAGGCACTGGAATTCAAAATGGGCCTACCAAGAAACGTTGAAGAATCGAATCGAATCGAATCGAATCGGCTCATCAGAACTCATGCCCACATAATGAGCCCGCATCACATCATCTCTCCATAGCAGCCGCGCACGACGTGAAACAACCTGCGAACCAGCGTGCTGGTGGAGTCCAGGCTGCAGGAGATGCCGGAGGGGATCGGCTCGTAAGGCTGAACACAAGCCCCGCGAATGCTGATATCCCACATCATGCCATTGTATATACGTATAGATGTGATCAACTCGGCCATGATCCGCACGCTGAGCACTGAAACCGAATAACGGAGTTCCCGGCATTTAGATAGTGATTTGAATGCCTCGGGTTTCGACTTCGGACGAAACCAGGGATTCATGATTACCTCTCAGGACTCCACCACATAAAGCCACGTCCCGCAGAATGCGATCACAGGGGCACATCACGTCCCATTCCCCCAGACCTCCGTGCCAACTCCCGCAGCCCCTGACGACTTCGATCTGCTCGTGATCGGGGCTGGATCCGGCGGCCTTGCCGCCGCCAAACGGGCCGCTTCTTATGGCGCCAAGGTGGCCATCGTGGAAGGCGATCGGGTTGGGGGCACCTGCGTGATCCGCGGCTGTGTGCCCAAGAAGCTGCTGGTCTATGGAGCCGCCTATCGCCAGTGGCTCGCGGACGCCCCCAGCCATGGCTGGTTCCCCCTGCAGGCGGAGGGCCTGCGCTGCGACCCCCCCCGGTTATTCGCGGCGGTGCGGGCTGAGGTGGATCGCCTCCATGACCTCCACCTCGGCTTCCTCAAGAAAGCGGGGGTGGAGCTGGTGCCGGGCTGGGGACGATTTGTTGACGAGCACACCTTGGCGGTGACCGACTCCCGGGGAGAGGGGCGCCGGCTGCGGGGGGAGCGGATCCTGATCGCGGTGGGCGGGCGCCCTGTCCGCCCACCCTTAGCAGGTGCCGATCTCGGCTGGATCAGCGACGACCTGTTCGAACTCCGGGAACTGCCGCAGCGGGTGGTGGTGGTGGGAGGAGGATTCATCGCCTGCGAATTCGCCGGCATCCTCCACGGCCTCGGTGTGGAGGTGATCCAGATCGTGCGGGGCGAGCGGATCCTGCGGGGCTTTGATGCTGAGGCCGCGGCCCACGTTCAGGAAGCGATGGTGGCCGGCGGCATCGATGTGCGAACCAGCACGGTGCCGGGCGCCATCGAACGGGATGGTGAGGGCCTGATCCTGCGCACCGCCACCGGAGCGACGATCGGCTGCGGCGGCGTGTTGCTGGCCACGGGCCGCAGGCCCTTCCTGGAAGGACTGCACCTTGAGGCAGCCGGTGTGCAGGTGGTCGACCGGCGGATTCCCGTGGACCCGGATCAGGCCACGAATGTGTCCCACATCTTTGCGGTGGGCGATGTGACCGACCGCATCAACCTCACCCCCGTAGCCATCGATGAGGGCCGCGCCTTCGCTGACAGCACCTATGGCAACCTGCCTCGGCGAGTGAACCACGATCTGGTGGCAAGTGCCGTGTTCAGCCAACCGGAGCTGGCCACCGTGGGGCTTAGCGAGGAGGAGGCTCTCCGCCGCCACGGCAGCGAAGGGGTGCGGGTCCACCGGGCGCGCTTCCGTCCGATGACCCAAGCCCTGGCGAAGCGGGGACCGGCTGTGCTGCTCAAACTCGTGGTGGAGGTGGCCAGCGACCGGGTGCTCGGCTGCCACATGGTGGGCGACCATGCCGCCGAGATCATCCAGATGGCGGCGATCGCCGTGGGGATGGGGGCCACCAAGGCCGATTTCGATCGCACGATGGCCCTGCACCCCACGGTGTCCGAGGAGTTCGTGACGATGGCGAACTGATTGCGCTCGACTCGCCCAGATCAGACGGCCGCGAGCCCCTTCTCGTTGAACACCCCTTCGAACAGCACCGAACTGAGGTAGCGCTCGCCGGAATCGGGCAGCACCACCACGATGGTCTGGCCTGCGAACGCCTCCTCCCTGGCCAGCCGCAGGGCCGCCGCGGTGGCGGCACCACAAGAGATACCCGCCAGGATGCCCTCCTCCTTCATCAGCCGCCGGGCCATCGTTACGGCCTCTTCATCACTCACCGTCTCGACTCGATCGATCAGGCTGAGATCCAGGTTCTCCGGCACGAAGCCCGCTCCGATGCCCTGGATCTTGTGGGGCCCGGGACGAAGGGGCGCCCCCGAGAGGGTCTGGCCGATCACAGGGCTGTTGAGCGGTTCGACCGCCACCGACACGATCGAGCGTCCACGCGTCTGCTTGAAATAACGACTCACGCCGGTGATCGTGCCCCCGGTGCCCACACCGGACACGAAGACGTCCACCTCTCCAGCGGTGTCCTCCCAGATTTCCGGGGCGGTGGTGTCGTGGTGGATGCGGGGATTGGCCGGATTGCTGAACTGCTGGAGCATCAGGTAGCGGTCGGGATGGCTCTCGACCATCTCCCGGGCCGCTGCGATGGCGCCACCCATGCCCAGCCGTCCCTCGGTGAGCACCAAGCGAGCTCCGTAGGCGGTGAGCAGCTTGCGCCGCTCCATGCTCATCGTTTCCGGCATCGTGAGGGTGAGGGGGATCCCCCGGGACGCCGTAACAAAAGCCAGGGCGATGCCCGTGTTGCCGCTGGTGGGTTCGATCAGCTCCCGGCCAGATCCCAGCAGTCCATCCTTTTCGGCCTGCCAGATCATGGCGGCGCCGATCCGGCATTTCACCGAATAGGCCGGATTGCGACCCTCAATCTTGGCCAGCACTTTGGCGCGGCAACCTTCCGTCACCCGGTTCAACTGCACCAGGGGTGTGTGGCCGATGCTCAAGCTGTTGTCAGCAAGGATGGGGCTCATGCGGGGATCTGGGGCCGCTGCTTTAAGCAACCCTAATCAGAGGCGGTGATCCTGCCCTGTCAAGAACACGTGACACCTTGCGGCCCCGCCCCCGCTCCATAGGATTCGGCCAGCTGACCATGACTCGATCCCTGGTGTCGCGACCCTTCCCGCTGCTGCCGAGCCTGAGCGGCTTGCTGTTGCTGCTGCTCTCCGTGGCCGTGCTCACCCTGGTGATTGAGCGGAGCCGCTTCTGGATCCATTGGTGGCGGCGGCGGCAGGACCGATCGAGGACATGGCGCCAACGGATCACCGCAGGGGCCGAAGCCGGGCGTTTGGAGGAGAACCTGGAAGACTGGGATCTGGCGATGAGCTACGGCGAACCCCTCCTCCAGGGAGCCGCGCTGCTGGCCCCCCTGCTGGGGCTGATCGGTACCGTGACCGGCCTGATGGGGGTGCTGGCCCAGCTGGGACCGCGCCTGGAACTTCCCCCCGGGGCGAGCCTGGCGACCTACGGACAGGTGCTGCTCAGCACAGCCGCCGGACTGGTGGTGAGCCTGGTGGCCAGCGCCGGCCTGCTCACCAACCAGGGCCTACGGCACTGGCAGATCAACCAGTTGCGGCGTGAACGGCGTCGTCCGGTGGAGACACTCGAATGAGCCTGATGCTGCAGAGCCTGGTGGCCCTCACCCTGCTCACTTGCGGCGCCGTGGCGGCTGTGCCGGTGGTGGTGGACAGGCCGGAACCGGTGGCCGCTGACGCGGATGCCCCCCTGGCGGTGGCCGGGGAGAGCCTGCGGGTGGTGGAAGCGCCCGGTGGACGATGGTTTCTCAACGGGGATCCGATCGGCCGAGGCGCGCTCGCCGACCTACTGCGCCAGCAAGGTGCAACCCAACCGGTGCGTTACCTGCCCTCCGCGGCCCTGGGTGTGGGGCAAGTGGCCCGGTCGCTGGCCTGGCTACGCCGCAGCGGTGCAGCCGCAGCGGTGCTCGCCATCCCTGAGCGAGAGCCATGAACAGGCGGAGCCAGCTCGACGCCATGGGGCTCGCTGTGGTGAGCACTGGACTGGCCGTGATCACCACGGCGCTGGTGGTGGTACCGCAGCGGATCGCCCAGCGCCCCGCCCAACGGGGCGTTCTGGCCCTGAACCTGGATCCCACTGGTCAGCTGCGCCTCTGGAATCGGCGGGTGCGGGCCCAGGAGGTGGCGGAACTGCTGGCCGATTCGAAGGATCAGCCCCAGAAGGGCCAGGCGGTGCTGCGACTGATCCCCGATCCCGCCGTGCCCTGGGGGGTGGTGCGCCAGGCAGCGGCGGCCCTGGAGACCTCAGGCGTGCCGCTGGAGCTGCAACTGCCATGAAGGCCACTGCCAAGGCATGGCGGCTGAGTCTGCTGGCGGCGGTGCTGGTGCACCTGCTCGCTTTGGCCGGCTGGCAGATCGTGCGCCGTCGCCAGCCGCCGCTCGAGGTGCTCAGGGCGGCGGATGACACCCCGCTGCTGCTGCAATTCAGCCGGGAGGAAACCCTGGCCCAGGAGACAGGGAGCATTCCCCTGCCCCCCGCCGCGCCGCTCCCCCCTCCGATCGGAGGCCAGGCCCCCAACCCGACTGCCCTCCCGGGAAGAGACAGCGGGTCTGGAAAGCCCGATACCGCGTCCAGTCGGCAGGCGACGGCAGCGCGGACAACCCAGGGGAAGGCCGGAACCAGGCCCGGCGCAGCCAGGGACTCATCCAGGCTGGTGCGGCCGAAGGCGAGCGGAACCCAAGCGGCTCCGACCCAGGTGGCCCCGCTCCCCCTGGCCCTCGAAGCTGGATCGCCAGCCCGTCTCGCCTTGGAGAAAGCCCTGAATGACGCCGGAAGCGCCAGCGCCCAAGAGGCCCCGGAGCCGGGACGGGACGAGAAGGCCGATCCGCGAAACGGTGGCGGGACCCTTGGCCCGGAGTTGGCGGGCAAGCCTTCCGGCGGGGATCTGGCGCGGACCCCTGGGGGCGGGCCGGCCCCAAGGGCCAGCGCGGCCGACCTGCGCCTCTGGACCCTGGCAAAAACGAGCCGGCCCGCCCCAGGCTCACTCCAGGGCTTGCCGGCGGAGCTGGCGGTTCGGGAGGTGCCCCTCAGCCAGGCCCGCCGCAGTGGGGCCGACATCCGACACCGGAAGCTGGTGCGCCTCGACGATGGTCTGCTGCTCCTCTGGGTGGAGGATTCCACGCTCTGGCTGGTCCGCTCCCCCCTCCCGTGAAAGGGCCCCAGGGCAAACCGGGATCACCCTGGGGGGCTGCCCCGACCAGCGGCCGTGGAAACTCGGCGAATGCATGGATAGAGTTATGCATAGATAGAGATATTCGTGGATAGAGTTATTCACTGATGGCCATCATCCGAGGACAGCCATCATCCGAGGACAGCCATCATCCGAGCAGCTGCCGCAGACCCAGCAGCAGGCGATCCAGGGCTTCCGCCAGCAGCGGTGGTTCGAGCATTCCGTAGCTGAGTCGCAGTAGGGATGGACCCTCCCCACCCCCGATGCCGAAGGCCTCCCCCGGCAGGGTCGCCACGCCATGATCGAGCACAAGGCGTTCGACCAGTGCCTCGCCAGCGAGGGGCGTGGCACAGCTCAGCAAGGCATAAAAGGCACCATCGGGCACGACCGGCAGCGTGATCGGCAGACCCTGGCTACGGGCCGAGGCCACCGCCTCCAGCACCAGACGACGACGCTCCTTGAGGCTGGCCACGCGGGTGGCGATCCAGTCGGGACCGGCCGCCAGGGCCGCCAAAGCCGCGCGCTGGGTGATTCGGGGCGGACAGATCATCACTGTGTCCTGCACTTGGGCCAGGCTGGCCAGCAGCTGGCGCGGCACCGCCGCATAGCCCAGTCGCCAGCCGGCCATGCCGTAGGTCTTGGAGAATGAATGAAGGGTGATGGTGTGGCGGCCACTGCCGCGGATCCGCCCGGGGGGCTGGTGGGGCACCGAGCCATGCACGAAGGCGGCATAGGCCTCATCGCTGACATGGAAAAGGCCGCGCTCAGCACAGAGCTGGTTGATGGCCGCCAGCACGTGACCCGGAATCACCACCCCGCTCGGATTGGCTGGCGACACGGTCACGATGGCCCGTGTGCGGGGCGTGATCGCGGCGGCCAACCGCTGCGGATCCGGCATGAGGCCCGCGGGCACTCCCACGGGCACCCCAGCGGCCAGCTGAATCGCCATGACATGGTTGAAATACCACGGCATGGGCAGGATCACCTCATCGCCGGGATCGAGGATCACCTGGGCGATGGCATTAAAGGCCATGTTGCTTCCGGCCGTCACCAGCAGGGCGGCGCCGTCGAGGTCTAGGTGTTGTCGGCCGGCCAGCTCCTGACGCACCGCATCAAGCAGCTCGGGATCGCCTTCCATTGGGCCGTAGCGATCCAGGCTGGCCGTAGTGGATTCGGCGATGAGCGCCGCCCTTAGAGCCTCGCGAACCGCTTCAGGCGGCGCCCAGCTCACCATCCCCTGGGCGAGCGAGAGGCAATCGGCACGGCGGCGCATCAACTCGCCGACCCGCGGAATCGCCGGGGTGAGCACCGTGGCGAGGCGAGAGGCAGGCAGAAAGCTCTCGGGAGTGGAACAGAGAGCCAAAGGAAGAACCGGTCCCGGAATCAGGTGTTCAGAAACAAGCTTATGCGGACCAGTCAGGACTCAGAGAACGCCTGGACCTGGGCTGTCGCCACAATCGCGGTCGTGTCTTCCGCTTGATTCGTTGACCATGACACTTGCTTCCTTGTTTATTGGCAGGAAATCTGATTTTGATTGAATTGGTCGCCCAAGAAAAGCCTTAGCTCTTTTCTTGATTGGCGTTTTTGTTTCTTCAGCGTTGCATCAACTCACGGCTGCATGGCATGGAATCGAGCCGGAATGCAAGCCTTAAACATGCTAACTTCAATATAGAAAATACTATTGCAGGGATGCCAAGAAAGAGCAAGATGTTCTTCCAAAATCAGTTCGTCTTTCCTTTAGCCAGCGGCAACAGCACTTCCAGCAGGGCACCGCCGGTGGGGTGGTTGCTCGCCTCGACCCGGCCACTATGGGTGAGCGCGATCTGGCGCACGATCGCCAAGCCGAGCCCAGTGCCGCCCCTGCGGCTGCGGGCACGGCTCGGATCGCCGCGGTAGAAGCGTTCGAACATTCGCTCCTGGTCTTCCTCGCTGAGGCCTGGTCCGCGGTCGCGGACCGTGACCCGACACCAACCGCCCCCGCAGCGCAGATCCACCGCCACGGGCTCGCCATCGGGGCTGTAGCGCAGGGCGTTATCGAGCAGGTTGTAGAACAGTCGATGCAGGCGTGAGCTATCCCCTCGCACCACCGCAGCCCCGTCGTCGGCGGGACCTTCAGCCAGTTGCAGGCTCACCCCCCGGGCCTCAGCAAGGGGGCGCAGACCAGTCCAGACCTGTTCCAGCAGGGGCAGCAGCGCCACCGGCGGACGGGGAGCCGGAGCGGCGGGCAAGGCATTCTCCAGCCGGGAGAGTTCGAGCAGGTCGTTCACCAGGTCCTGAAGACGCAGCAACTCGCGCTGCAGCCGCTCCACCAGCACTGCGTTGCTGCTGTTGACCTGGGCGGCCAGGCTGTCGCCCACGAGCAGCAGGGCGGTGAGAGGCGTGCGCAGTTCGTGGGCAACATCACTCACCCAGCGCTCCTGCTGATCGAGCTGGGCTTCGAGCGAGCGGCGACTCTGGATCACCACACTCACCCAGCGGTCCCGTCCCGGCAAGGAGAGCAGTTCCAGCTCCTGATCGCCCCGGGGTAGAGCCAGTCGCTGGGGACGGTTGCGCCAGCGGGTGTCCCGGATCAACCCGACCAGCGCCAGGTCAGGGGAGAGACGCTCCAGCGGCTGCCCGGCCGGGAGGGTGGCCGCCGAGGTGCCAAGCAGCTGCTCGGCCCGGGTGTTGATCACCACGACCCTATCGAGGGGATCGAGGATCAGCCAGCCCACGGGGGCGGCATCGATCCAGCCCAGCAGCCGGCTTTGTTCGATGGCACTGGCCCGGACCTGCTTCCGGCCGCGGGTGTGGGCGATCCAGCTGCCCAAGGCCAGGCCGATCAGCAGGGCCAGCAGGGCAACCACTAGCCGAAGCGATACCCGAAGCCCCGCACCGTGACCAGATGCTCGGGTGCGGAGGGATTGAGCTCCAGTTTCTCCCGTAGCCAGCGGATGTGCACGTCCACGGTCTTGCTGTCGCCGAAGTAATCATGCCCCCACACCTGCTCCAGCAATTTGTCGCGGCTCCAGACCCGCCGGGGATATTGCATGAAGAGCTCCAGCAGGCGGTACTCCTTAGGAGAGAGATTCACATCCAGGCCATCGCGGGTGACGCGGCACTCCTCGGGGTAGAGGCAAAGGTTGCCATGCACAACCTGCTTGGACGGGGAGGCACCACTGCTGCTGCGCCGCAGCAGGGCACGGCAGCGGGCCACCAGTTCGCGCATGCCGAACGGTTTGATCAGGTAGTCGTCGGCGCCCACCTCCAAACCCAAGACCCGATCCGCCTCGCTATCACGGGCGCTCACCACCAAGATCGGGGTGGCGTCACCCGCCTTGCGCAACTGGCGGCAGAGTTCAAGCCCACCAAGCCCGGGCAACATCAGATCAAGCACAACAAGGGCAAAAGAATCCTCGGTGCCGCTGGCCCGCTGGAGGCTCTGCAGGGCATCGCGGCCGTTACCGCAGGCGGTGACCTCAAAGCCCTCGAGAGTCAGGGCATCGCGGATGGTTTCGCGGATGGTTTCGTCGTCTTCGACGACGAGCAAGGAGGAGGGCATCAGCCCATTCTCAGGGCTGATGGGCTCTTGCCAGAAATCTGAGATCAACGGCGGGGCAGATGGCTGATCACCAGGCGGCGCTGCGCATCGGTGCGGAGCCAACCCTCATCGCGAAGATTGCCGATCACCCGGGTCACGGTGACGCGGGTGGTGGCCAGGGCGCTGGCCACCTCCTGGTGGGTGAGGCGGAGGTTGAGGCGGAGCCCCTCCTCACAGGGTTGGCCGTAGTCGCTGGCGATCAACTCGAGGAAGCCCCGCACCCGTTCCTCCACCCGACGCAGGGCCATCAGACCCAGCAGGGCCTGGCTCTGGCGGTAGCGCTGGGTGAGGGCCTGCAGCATGCCGGCGGAGAGGGCCGGGTCGGCCTGGATGTCCTGGAGGGTGAGGCAAAGCAGGTCGGTGTCGCAGAGAGTGCGGGCCTCAAAGGCCTCGACACCGCTGAGGGGCTCACCGAAAGGTTCACTGGGTCCCGCCAGGCCAAGCAGAAGATCGTCGCCATGGATGGTGATGGCGCCGAGTTTCACCATGCCCCGGACGACCAGCCAAACGTTGTTGCGCAACAACGGCACTTGGCTGCCGCCGGCCAGGTGGATGAGGCTGCGTTTGTGATAGCTGTCTTCCAGCAGATTGCGGAAGGCATCGCTGCTGCTGCCGGCTTCACGGGAAGGCGTGAACACCATGGTCTGTGCTGCCTATGTCTTATGAATTGTATGGAGGGAAACCAACAGCCAAACCAAGATCCGGTAGTCGTTGGGTTAAGGGAGCAATAAGACAAAAAACCCGGTGGGAAACCCACCGGGTTGGAAGAGGAAATCCTGACTGAACGCTGTGACAGGGTTCGGGGATTCAGCCGATTGATCAGATCGGCGAGACCGATCAGATCGATCAGTCAGAGATGCGTGCCACGGCCTTGCGGCTGGCAGCCAGGATTGAATTGCTCAGAGGAACGTATCCCAGATCGTCGGCACGATTTTGGGCGGCGGGGCTCAACAGATAGAGGAGAGCCTTGCGAACGGCACCGGCCTTAGGACCATTGCCATTGTCGTAGGCCAGGATCCAAGTGAGGGTAGAGATGGGGTAGCTGCCCGCACCGGCGGGATTGGGTTCCTCGCCAGCGAGATTGCCGTCAAGCTTAATGTTCGACAGGGCAGCGATACCCGACTTGAGATTCGGCTTCACGAAGGCGCCGGAGCGGTTCTGGATGGCAGCGGCCTTGAGGTTGCCCTTCACAAAGGCCTGGTTGACATAACCGATCGAGCCGGGGGTATTGGTGAGAATACCGGCCACACCTTCATTGCCCTTGCCGCCCACGCCCACGGGCCACTTCACGCTCTTCTCGGCGCCAAGATTCCAGGCAGGAGAGAAAGCGGAGAGGGAGTTTGTGAAAGCGAAAGTGGTGCCGGAACCATCCGAGCGGTGGACGATGGTGATCGGCCCCTTGCCGCACTTGAGGGCATCCCAGGTTTTAATCTTGCCAAGGAAGACATCCACAACCTGCTTCTGAGTGAGCTTCAAATCGGCGCAATCGGCTTTGTTGAAAGCGACCGCGATCGTGCCACCCACCGAAGGGAACTGAATCACGCCCCTTTTCACCTTGGCGGCATCGGAAGCCTTGATCGGCTCATCGGTGGCGCCGAAATCCACGGTGCCCTTGAGGAACTGCCTAACACCAGCGCCAGAACCCACCGACTGGTAGTTCACCTTGGTGCCCTGGCCGGCCAGGGAGGCAAAGGCGCTCTGGTAAAAGGGCGCCGGGAAGGAGGCACCCGCTCCGTTGAGGGTGGCTTGAGCGGAAGCGGCCAGGCCGGCGGCCATGGAGCCGAGGATGCCGAAGCAAAGAGCCTTCTTGGCGAAGGTCATCGAGGAGCCGGGGTTTGGGTCTGCCCTTGAATAGCGGACAGCCCTGAGCCAGGTCGTTAGGAAAGGGTTAAGAACTGATCAAGAATCACTAGCGGCTGCCGGGTTCGCTTAACGGCGCTGGGTCCAGTCTTCGAACCAGCCGCGCCGCCAGAGCCAGAAGGTTTGCCCTGCTGCCACGACCACCATCAGGCCAAGGGCCACGAAGTAGCCATAACGCAGGCGCAGCTCCGGCATCACCTCGAAATTCATGCCATAGATGCCGGCAATCAGCGTGAGCGGTGCGAAGATGCTGGTGAGGATGGTGAGGGTTTTCATCACCTGGTTCATGCGGTTGCCCACGCTGGCGGCATAAGCCTGCGAGATCGCATCGCACTGGTTGCGCAGCAGCTCGCAGTTGCCGTGGAGCAGCTCCACCAATTCGGCCATTTCCTGAAAGCCCGCCGTGGCCTCTGGGCCGAGCAGGGGCTGGCGCTCACGCACCAGCATGCGGATCTGGTGGCGCAGCGGCCACACCTGGGTGCGGATCGTGCGCAGGCAGCCTCGGAACTTGAAGGTGCGGGCCAGCTGGCTGGGATTCGGGCGGCCGAGCACCTTCTCCTCCAGCTGATCGAGGCTGTAAGAGATCCGCTCCAGCATCGGGAAGAGATCATCGAGGAGGTCGTCGATCAGAAAATGGAGGATGTCATCGAGATCCCGGTCTTCGACCGCTGCGTGGCTGGAGATCAGCCAGCGGGTGAGATCGGGAAAGGCTTCCCCCTGGCACGACTCCTCCACGCTGATCAACAGGCCCGGCATCAGCATCAAGCCCACCTGGTCACTCACCAGGGAGGTGGCCTTGGCACCGAAGCGAAGGCGGTGGATCACCACCATCAGCACCTCATCAAGGCAGTCCACCTGGGGCCGCTGGGGTGGCTGCAGCAGGGGCTCCGCCAGGCTGGGGGGCACCCCGAGATCATCGAGTAAGGATTGGATACCCCGTGTATCGGCCAGGCCTCGGATCCTCACCCACACGGGCACGCGGAGCTGGTGGATGGCCTCGAGCAGGTCGCGGGAGGTGAAGGCCTGACGCCTGGGACCTTCCGACCCGAAGATGATCAGATCGATGTGGGTGGGCGCAACGCCACCGTGCACAAAGAGATCGGCGGGAAGAGCAGCAGGCCGCTGCTCGAGCAGATTCGAGGTCAGAGCGCCAGGGGTGAGTCGCAGCACGGGGGATGGGGCTCGATGCAGCGGTGGAGCACAAGGCCCGTCCCGATGATCGCAGCCTGAAGCAGCAAGCAGCAGCCAACAGGCGGAAACCAGACGCGGAGCTTCTCGACCATGACCCCTCAAGTGGTTGGCCGTATTCCAGGGAAGCTGCTCCAGAACCGCTGTCGCCCTCGTCACGTGGGGATGATCTCGTAACCCTGCCGCAGCATGAACGGGGCCATACCTCGCTAACTTGCCCTCACCCGATCTTGTGCGGTGGCAAACGACAACGAAGGCGTCCTGCCGTCCAGCCTCGATGGCGACCAGAGAAGCGGGTCGGGCGTGGCCTCCCCCATGGAGGCCCATGGCAGCTACCGGGGATCCGACTGGTCGCCGGAGCGACTGGCCTTCCACCAGAACCTGGAAAGCTTCGCCGAACGGGTGGGGCTGATCGTGGGCCTGCAGAGCAACGGCAAGCTGAGCCAGGAAGGGGCCTACGCCGAAATCCGCAAACTCTGGAAATCGCTGCGCTCCAGCAAGGACAACTTGCTCAGTGGGGACGGCTCACCAGGCGAGACCGCGAACCGCTGAGATCTCAGGGGTTTCAGTGAACACCAACCCGGCGGCGCCAGCCCACCGCCAACCCAACTCTTACCGAAGGCAGCGGTAGAGGTGGAAGACTCCGGCTGGCTCGATCGGCACGCAGCGCAGATCGCCGGCATCTGGTCGTGCGCGGCTGAGCAGCAGGTGTTCGCCTTGGACCGAAGGCGGCAGATCGTCTAGGCCTGCGCTGCCTCGCACCCGACGGCCGGCGTACCAATTCAGAGCGGGTCTTTCGGCCTCGCGCCAGAGCAGCAGGGGGGGAGCGGTGGCCCCGACCGGCTGTCGACGCGCCAGGGCGGCAACGGGCCCTACCGGCCAAGATTCGTTCAACTCCCACAACCAGAGGGGCCCGCTCAGCAGCAGGGCCAGGGTGAGCCAGACCCCCCCCACCAGGAGCAGCCCCCCCGCCCTGCGGCCGGCTGGCCCATCACCGAGCAGCAGGCCGCCGCCGGCCAGCAAGGCAACGCCGAGGCTGAGCAGCAGCGGCCGGGTAGGCGGCGGCAGGGGCAGGATTCCCAAGGTGGCCACGGGATAGGCCAGCAGCAGCAGCAGGCCCAAACCACACCAGAACCAGGGGATGGCGGCGGCCTGAGCCGCGGCGGGGGGCCGGCCTTCGGGGCCGGAGCGGATCAGCCAGGCCAGCACCGGAGCGCAGACCAGACAAAAAGGAGGCCACAGCAACAGGCTGTACCACGGCAGCTGGGTGCCCAGCGGCAACACCAGCAGGGCTGTGAGCACCGTGAGGCCCAGGCACCAGTGACCAGCGCGCTGGCGGCGCTGGCGCCAGGCCAGAGCCAGACCAAACGGCCAGAGGGGAAGCCAGGGCCAGCCTCCCTTGAGCAGCTCCAGCAAGGGCGGTATGGGCCCGCCGCTATGGCCCTCGAGCGAACCACCCACCCGGGCAAACCCCTGGCTGGTCCACATCGCCAGGGCATCGGGCCCCCGTGCCATCAGGTGGAGCCCATGCCAGCCCAAACCCGGCAACAACCCCAGGGCCAAGCCCAGCAGCAGCGGCCAGCAAGGGAGCCGGGGCTGATCCGGTTCGAACCAGCGCAGGGCCAGGACCGCCAGCAGCAACGGCAGGGCGGCGGGGGCCTTGAGCAGCAGCAGCAGGCTGGTGGCCAGGCCAGCCACCAAGGCGAGCACAAGGTTCCGGCTAGGGCGTTGTTTGAAGCGTTGATCGAGGCCCAGCACGGCCCACCACTGCAGGGCCATGGCCAGCAGCAGGGCGCCATCCAGCATGGCCAGACGCCCATGGCGCGCCAGGGGCATCAGGGTGAGGGCGAGGGCGGCGGTGGCCAGGGCCGTGCCCCGCTCGGCGGGGCGCAGCCGCAGCTGCACCAAGGCCAGCAGGGGCGGCAGGCAGGCCGATAGGAGGGCCGGGCCCAGCCGCACCACCCACGCCGGCGGTAAGGCCTCCGCTGGTGCCTGCACCACGGCGCCCCAGAGACCGATCACGGCGGCGATCAGCAGATGGATCGCCGGCGGCTTGTTGAGGTAGGGATCGCCCCAGAAGGTGGGCAGGAGCTTCTCGCTCCAGGGGGCCTGGCTGAGTTCCAAGGCCACCCGTGCCACGATTCCCTCATCCCAGTCGCGCAGGGGCTGGTCCCCCAGACCCACCAGGGCGAGCACGAGGGCCAGCAACCAGATCAGCAGCAGGGCTGGGGCCAGCCGAAGCGGCCGGGGACTGGAACCGGCGCGCATGGAAAGGAGGGCAGATCTAGGGAGTCTGCCCTGGTGCTGGGGCGCCTCCATGCCGGCGAGGAGCGGCAGCCGGCTGAGGATTAGGAGGCCGGCGGGGCGGTGCTGACGTAGCCACGAATACAGGGGGGGCTGGCTGAAACCACACCAAACAGCCAGGGCGTGGCGCAAGGGTGGTGTGATCTGCTTTCCCCTCCTCCATGAACCTGCAACTCGGCGATACCGTTCCCGATTTCACCCAGGACTCCCAGCTCGGCCCCATCAATCTCTACGACTTCGGGGCCGATAGCTGGGTGGTGCTCTTCTCGCACCCCGCCGACTACACGCCCGTCTGCACCACCGAGCTCGGTGAGGTGGCCCGCCTGCGCCCTGAATGGGAGAAGCGCAACGTCAAAACCATCGCCCTGAGCGTTGACAGCGCCGAAAGCCACAAGGGCTGGATCGGCGACATCAACGAAACCCAGCACACCACGGTGGATTACCCGATCCTCGCCGACGCCGATAAAAAGGTGAGCGATCTCTACGGCATGATTCACCCCAACGCCCTCAACAACCTCACGGTCTGATGACGTGGTGGTGGTGCCCTCGATCTCCACCGAAGACGCCCGCGCCAAGTTCCCCAAGGGCGTAACCGAGATCCGCCCCTACCTGCGCACCACACCCCAGCCCAACCGCTGATCGCTGCTCCCCAACCACCCTTCGCCAGATCGCCATGGGCACCTGCCCCTGGTGATGGGCCACGAGGGCCTCAGGAGCGCCGGCGCTAACCGGCAGCGCGCCTCACTCCTCCCCGCCCTTCACGGCGCTGCGGTCGCGCTCGATCAGCTGTTCCACTGCCAACTTGAGCAGCAGCGACACAATCGCCACGGTGGCCAGCACCAGGGAGGCTCCGAAGGCCATTTCGGTGTGGTACTGCTTGTAGGCATCCTCCACGAACAGCGGCAGGGTCTGGGTTTCGCCGCGGATGTTGCCGCTCACCACCGACACAGCTCCAAACTCGCCGAGGGCCCGGGCGGTGGTGAGGATCAGGCCATAGAGGGCCGCCCAGCGCACCGAGGGCAGGGTGACCTTCCAGAACACCTGCCAATCGCTGGCACCGAGGGTGCGGGCCGCCTCCTCCTGGTCCCAGCCCTCCTCCTCCAGCAGCGGAATCACCTCCCGAGCCATGAAGGGGAAGGTCACGATGATCGTGGCCAGCACGATGCCGGGAAGCGAGAAAATGATCTTCCAGCCTGTGCTCGCCAGCAGGCCGGCGAAGACGCCTTGGGTGGGGCTATAGAGCAGCACCAGCATCAGCCCCACCACCACCGGCGAGATCGAAAAGGGCAGATCGATGATGCTCAGCAGCAGGGCCTTGCCGGGGAAGCGGTGGCGGGCAATCGCAGTGGCGGCCGCCAACCCAAAGATGGCATTGAAGGGCACGGCGATCGCCGTAGCGATCAAGGTGAGCCGCAGGGCGGAGAGGAGTTCGGGCGATTGGAAGTTGTCGAGAAACACCCCGAATCCCTTGGCGAAGGCCTGCACCACCACGGCCAGGGCCGGCACCAGGATCACCACCCCGACATA
>BJHE01000007.1:0-1612 GCA_014191755.1 Cyanobium sp. | reverse complement strand
TCCCCCACCGCCCGGCTGAAGCCCTGGGCGATGCCGGCCAGGATGGCGGGCGTCAGCTGGGGAAGGACCACCCGGAAGAAGGTCTGGGCGGAGCTGGCTCCAAGGCACCAGGAGGCCTCCTCCTGTTCCCGCTCCAGGGCGCGGAGCACCGGCTCCACCGTGCGCACCACAAAGGGCAGGGAGATGAACACCATCGCCACCGCCACCCCCAGGGGCGTGAACGACACCTCCAGGCCGGTGAGCCGCTGAATCGGGCCCCCCAGCCAGCCCTCCGATCCATACACAAAGGACAGGGCCAGGCCCGCCACGGCCGTGGGCAAGGCGAAGGGCAGGTCGATCAGAGCATCGAGCAGCCTTTGGCCGGGGAAGCGGGAGCGGATCAGGGCCCAGGCGATCAGCAGGCCAAACACGCCGTTGATCAAGCTGGCGGCCGCCGCGATGCCGAAGCTCATGCGGTAGGTGCTCAGGGCCAGGGGGCTGGTGGCCGTCTCCCAGAAGGCCGCGGGACCAACGCCGGCGGCCTTCAGCAGCATGCCCGCGAGGGGCAGGAACAGCACCAGGCTGAGATAGGTCAAGGTGATGGTCCACGGCACGTTCGGCCGGAGCCAGCGCGGCAGTCCTCGGTTGCGGCTGAGCAGTCCTTGGCCGCGGCGCGGCAGGGCAACGGTCATGGCGGCCTGGATCAGTAAGGGGATCGTGTCTGGACCGTACACCCGCTGCAGGCTTATTGGGCGGTTCCTCGCTGGGTTTACGGGTTATCCCAGCAACACCAGGGCGCCTCTCCAGCCAGGCCCTGGAGCGAGCGAACAGACCAACCGATCAACCCGGGTGCTCAGAATGGTCGGATCGAGTCATTCCGCTGCCGGTTTCCATGGGCATCCGCGTTGCCAACGTGTCCAAGCGTTTCGGCTCCTTCCACGCCGTGGACGACGTGAGCGTGGATGTGGACAGCGGCTCCCTGGTGGCCCTGCTGGGCCCATCGGGCTCAGGCAAGAGCACGTTGCTGCGTCTGATCGCCGGCCTGGAGCAGGCCGACACCGGCCGCATCTGGATCACCGGTGAGGAGGCCACCGATCGCACCGTGCAGGACCGGCAGGTGGGCTTCGTGTTTCAGCACTTCGCCCTGTTCAAGCACCGCACCGTGCGCCAGAACGTGGCCTTTGGCCTGGAGCTGCGCCGTTGGAAGAAGGAGGCGATCAAGCGCCGCGTGGATGAGCTGCTCGATCTGGTGCAGCTGAAGGGCTACGGATCACGCTTCCCCTCCCAGCTCTCCGGCGGCCAGCGGCAACGGGTGGCCCTGGCCCGGGCCCTGGCGGTGCAGCCCCGCGTGCTGCTGCTCGATGAACCCTTCAGCGCCCTCGACGCCAAGGTGCGCAAGGAGCTGCGGGCCTGGCTGCGCAACCTCCACGACGAGATGCACGTGACCACCGTGATCGTGACCCACGACCAGGAGGAGGCCATGGAGGTGGCCGACCGGATCGTGGTGATGAACGAAGGCCGCATCGAGCAGATCGGCACCCCGGCCGAGATCTACGACCACCCGGCCACGCCCTTTGTGATGGGCTTCGTGGGGGCGGTGAATGTGCTTCCGGGCGGCAGCCTGCCGGGGCCG
>BJHE01000006.1 GCA_014191755.1 Cyanobium sp. | reverse complement strand
GCCTAATAGTGCTTTAACTCCTTAGCGCGAGTGAGCTTCAGATTTCCTGGCCTTCGCGAAGCCGCAAGCCCAGCGTGGCGGAGCCGCTAGGAATGGCGAAACCAGTGAGAGGTGGCCGCTTTGTTGATCTCTACCGCCCTCATGGCACGGCGAATTGCTTGCTGAACCAGGCTCGGATCCAGATGGTGGCGCCCCTGTTCCCCAGTTCTTTCTCATCGAGGCGTCGCACCGCCTGTAGCTGCTCTTGTAGCCGCCCTTCCTCCCTCGGGAAGCATGGTGCGCCGATCCTTACCGCCTTTGCCATCGCGCATGGTCAGTTCACCCCAGCCGCACCTGCCGCTCTTCGCGCACCTGCAGCGGAATCTCCAGGTGGGAGCGGCCGATCATCTGGGGGCCATCCACCGAGAAGATGCGGGCCTCGATCCCGAATTCCCTGAACGATTTTTCCAGTTCCTGGATCAGAGCCTTCTCCACCTGGGCCTCCGCATCCACCACCTTGCCCAGCAGGCGCCCCCCCAGAGGGCCCATCCGCTTGCGCACCACCTCGCGGGCGTTGGTGACCTCGATGACCAGCACGGAGCCACAGCGGTGATCGCCACCTTATCGGCAACGGCCCGACCTCTCGGCCGGAATGCAGCTAAACGGAACGCTCGGGCTGCCGGAGGGGCTGCACTGAAGTTGCTGCGCTCCGTGCCCCGTGCCCCTGTCGCTCCGCGACCTTTGCCGGCCGGTTGCCTTCCCAGCCGGCCGCGGTCTTCAACTCCCGAGAGGGCTGGGTCCTGGGCCTAGCAGTAAGGCTGCAGCAGCTCCTCCAGATCCCGCAGCTGCCCGGGCGGCACCAGCCGCGCCAGGGGCAGGCGGGTGGCGCCGCCGCCGATGCCCACCTGCACCGCCTCCAGGGCCTGGCGGGCGCACACCGCCGCCCCCTGGTCGAGCCGGGCGGCACATTCGCTTGCCAGAGTGGCAGCCAGGCCGGCATCGCCTAGGTAGAGGTTCCAGTTGGCCACCTGCAGGTAAAGCCGGTCGGCTAGGGCGCTGGTGAGTTCAGCGAGGTCCTGGGCGGAGAGGGTCATGGCTCGGGGGCGGGCCGCTGCATCACCACCACGCTGACATGAACCAGCAGCAGTGCAGCCCAGGGCAGGGTGAGCCACTCCAGGTGAGGCCAGGGATGGCGCATCCCCTGCACGAACCACAGGCCGCTGTTCACCGCCGCGAACACCATGGCGTGCAGGGTGAGATTCACGATCCGCGCGAAATGGCGGTACGTGGGGTCGGCGGGGTCGGCGGGGCCGTACCAGCGGATCGGCATGGGGCGCGGGCGGGCGCGAGGCGTGTAACTGAAGCTAGCTGGATCGGCGCGGACCCCTCGTGGCGCCCGGCTGGTGGAACCGGGCCCGGCCCGATTCCGGGGTGAACCCCGCTGGCTTCGGCAGGCTGCCCGGCGTCCCTCAGTTGACGGATGGCCCCCCCATGCGGTGAGAATGAACGGGCACGCGCTTGTAGCTCAGCGGATTAGAGCATCTGACTACGGATCAGAGGGTCGGGAGTTCGAATCTCTCCAGGCGCGTTCTTCTGGTCACCCCAAGGGGTGGCCTTTTTTTTTGGGCGCATTCCCTGGCACCGCCTGCTGGGGGCTGCTGCCGGGGCCTGCGGGCCGGACCGGGCCGATCCCCGCCGCGGCGCACCAAGGCGCAGGCCGTGGGCGGACCAGCACCGAACCGGCCCCGCCGACGGATCGACGTGGGCGTTTCCTTAACATCGACTCAACCGTGGGTTTCTTGCCCAGCCGCTCCGCCACCGATCCCATGGCCTTCTCCTCCCCCTCCTCCCCGGCAGCGATCGACACGTCCCTGGCCGCGGCCGATCCCGCCATCGCCGCCCTGATCGATCGGGAGCTGAACCGCCAGCAGACCCACCTGGAGCTGATCGCCTCCGAAAACTTCGCCTCCCGCGCCGTGATGGAGGCCCAGGGCTCGGTGCTCACCAACAAATACGCCGAGGGGCTGCCCGCCAAGCGCTACTACGGCGGCTGTGAGTTCGTGGATGGCATTGAGGAGCTGGCGATCGAGCGGGCCAAGCAGCTCTTCGGCGCCGCCTGGGCCAACGTGCAGCCCCACAGCGGCGCCCAGGCCAACTTCGCCGTGTTCCTGGCCCTGCTCAAGCCCGGCGACACGATCCTGGGCATGGACCTCTCCCACGGCGGCCATCTCACCCACGGTTCGCCGGTGAATGTGAGCGGCAAGTGGTTTCAGGCCTTCCACTACGGCGTCGACCCCGACACCCAGCAGCTCAATTACGCCACGATCCGCGAGCTGGCCCTGCAGCACCGCCCGAAGCTGATCGTGTGCGGCTACTCGGCCTACCCCCGCACCATCGACTTCGCCGCCTTCCGCGCCATCGCCGATGAGGTGGGGGCCTTCCTCCTGGCGGACATGGCCCACATCGCCGGCCTGGTGGCGGCCGGAGTGCACCCCAGCCCCCTGCCCCACTGCCATGTGGTCACCACCACCACCCACAAGACCCTGCGGGGTCCCCGCGGCGGCCTGATCCTCTGCAACGACGCCGACTTCGGCAAGCAGTTCGACAAGGCCGTCTTCCCTGGCAGCCAGGGCGGTCCGCTGGAGCATGTGATCGCCGCCAAGGCCGTGGCCTTCGGAGAGGCCCTGCAGCCCTCCTTCCGCACCTACAGCCAGCAGGTGATCACCAATGCCCAGGCCCTGGCGGCCCGGATCCAGGAGCGGGGCATCGATGTGGTGAGCGGCGGCACCGACAACCACTTGGTGCTGCTCGATCTGCGCAGCATCACCATGACCGGCAAGGTGGCCGACCTGCTGGTGAGTGATGTGAACATCACCGCCAACAAGAACACGGTGCCCTTCGATCCCCAGCCGCCGTTTGTGACCAGCGGCCTGCGGCTCGGCACCGCCGCCTGCACCACCCGCGGCTTCGACGCCGCTGCCTTCCGTGAGGTGGCCGATGTGATCGCCGATCGCCTGCTCAATCCTGAGGACAGCGCTATCGAACTCCGCTGCCGCGAACGGGTGGCCGACCTCTGCCGCCGCTTCCCGCTCTATGCCCTGGAACGTCAGCTCCAGCACGCCTGATCCTTGCCCCGATCCGTAAGGTGAGACCCAAAGGTCCGCTGCAACCAGGCCCGCCGTTGTGACCCTCGCCTACAGCCCCAACGCGGCGGCCTTGGTCACCTTCGTGGTGGCTGGACTGGTGACCGCACTCGTGGTTCCCCTGGTGCGCGCCCTCGGCCTGCGTTACGACCTGGTGGATCCCCCCGATCCCCGCAAGCAGCACACCTCGCCCATGGTGCGACTCGGCGGGGTCGGCATCGTGGCCGGCTTCAGCTTGGCCCTCACCCTCACCTGGCTGGCCGGCGGCTTTGCCGACCTGCCCCCCGACAAGGACCGGCTGATCTGGACCACCCTGGCCGGTTCCCTCTGCTTCTTCGTGATCGGCCTGGCCGATGACCTCTTCGCCCTGCCGCCCCTGCCCCGCCTGGTGGGCCAGGTGGCGGTGGCGATGGCCGTGTGGGATCAGGGGGTGAGGATCGGCAGCATCGAGCTGCCCTTCGAATCGCTCCATGGCCTGCACCAGGCCCTGCCGCCCCTGTTGACCCTGCCGCCGGGCCTGAGCCTGCTGGCAACAGTGGTGTGGCTTGTGGGCATCACCAACGCGATCAACTGGCTCGACGGCCTCGATGGCCTGGCGGCTGGGGTGAGCGGCATCGCCGCGATCGGTTTGCTCTCGGTGAGCTTCAGCCTCGCCCAGCCCGCCGCCGGACTGCTGGCAGCAGCTCTTGCCGGCGCCTGCCTCGGCTTCTTGCGCCACAACTTCAACCCCGCCCGCATCTTCATGGGCGACGGGGGCTCCTATTTCCTCGGCTTCGCCCTGGCCGCGATCAGCATCGTGGGCCCCGCCAAGGGGCTCACGGGCGTGAGCCTGTTGCTGCCGCTGCTGATCCTCTCGCTGCCCCTGGCCGACATGTCGGCGGTGATCATGGGCCGGCTCAGCGAGGGCCGCTCCCCCTTCTATCCCGACCGCCGCCACCTCCATCACCGCCTGCTGCGCTCCGGCCTCAGCCACCGCCGCACCGTGGTGCTGATCTATGCCTTCACCCAGTGGCTGGGGGCTCTGGCCCTGGTGCTGGCCAACGCCGAGAATCGCTTCCTCTGGCTGGCCCTGGCCACCGCCGTGCTGATCGCGGCGGTGGTGATGAGCCGCCGCTCGGTGCAGCAGGAGCTGCGCTGAGGCGGGCGGACACCTGATCCCCTTTCGCCTCCATCGAGACCTTCCGCCCCGGCCATGGCCCCATCACCCCTTCCCGCTCCCCCCATCCCTGATGAGCGCTCCGTGGAGGTGCTCTGCGTGGGTACCGAGCTGCTGCTGGGCAACATCCTCAATGGCAACGCCCGCTGGATCGCCGAGCGGCTCGCCGGCCTCGGTCTGCCCCATTACCGCCAGGAGGTGGTGGGTGACAACCGCGAGCGCCTGATCGCCGCGGTGCGCGCCGCCGCCGGCCGCTGTCGGGTGCTGATCACCACCGGCGGCCTCGGTCCCACCCCCGACGACCTCACCACCGAGGCGATCGCCGCCGCCTTCGGCACCCCCCTGGTGGAGCATCCCGCCATCTGGGAGCGAATCCGGGCCCGCATCGAGGCCCGCGGCCGCGTGGTGGCCCCCAGCAACCGTCGCCAGGCCTTCCTTCCAGAGGGCGCTGCCGTGCTGCCCAACCCCACCGGCACCGCGCCGGGGATGATCTGGACCCCCGTGCCGGCCGACCCCGGTTTCCCGATCCAGAGCGGCTTCACCGTGCTCACCTTCCCCGGGGTGCCGAGCGAGCTCCATGCGATGTGGGAGGCCACCGCCGAGCCCTGGCTGCGCAACGCCGGCCTGGCCCAGGGGGTGTTCGCCAGCCGGCTGCTGCGCTTCTGGGGCGTGGCCGAATCCACCCTTGCTGAGCAGGTGGCCGACCTGCTGGATCTGGAGAACCCCACCGTTGCCCCCTACGCCGGCGCCGGCGAGGTGAAGCTGCGCCTCACCGCCCGCGCCGACGACCCGGCCGCCGCCGAAGCCCTCCTGGAGCCGGTCGAGCTTGATCTGCGCTCCCGCACCGGCTCGCTGTGTTTCGGCACAGACAACGACAGCCTCGCTTCGGTGGTGCTCGAGCGGCTCAGGCGGCGGGGCGAAACCCTGGCGGTGGCTGAATCCTGCAGCGGCGGCGGCCTCGGGGCTGCCCTGGCCGCCGTACCGGGCGCCTCCGATGTGTTCCTCGGGGGGGTGATCGCCTATGCCAATTCCCTGAAGGAAGTGTTGCTGGGGGTGCCGGCGGAGCTGCTCGCGGAGCACGGCGCCGTGAGCGATCCGGTGGCGATCGCCATGGCGGATGGGGTGCGCCGCCGCACCGGCAGCGACTGGGCCCTCTCGGTGACGGGCATCGCCGGGCCAGGGGGCGGCAGCGCCGCCAAGCCGGTGGGGTTGGTGCATCTGGGCCTGGCCGGTCCGGCCGGCAGCGGCAGCGCGGCGGTGCGGTTCGGGGAGAGCCGGGGTCGCGGCTGGATCCAGACCCTCAGCGTGGGGGAGTCGCTCAACCGTCTGCGGCTGGAGCTGGAAGCAGCGAGCTGAGGCCGTCTGGATCATCCGGCAGATGTGCTCCATAGGGATCCCTCACGGCCGGGAGCAGAACGATCACGAATCCTGTGGCATGGAGTTTTCCCCCGTCCGCCCGGGTTTTCCGCGAAGGGCCGGGGGGTTTTCCACAGAATGCGGCGGCCCGGGCCGCCGTGCCGTCTGGGGTGTTGCCAATGCGTGGGGGAAACATCCCCTCCCCTTGACGGTTTTGGCTCCCGCCCCGCCGACTCGGCCCCCCGAGGTGCGTTGGATCATCCGGCCCAGTTGTCACGGGCATCCCGCCCTGGGTCGCGCTGATCCCAGCACGGGAGTGGCCCGAGCGGGTCGCTTTGACGCGAGGGGGCATGGCGTGGCCTGATGGGGCGGACACCGCAGCGGAAGACGCAGGCATGAAAGAACGGCAGGAATTCACCCCCACCACCCAAACCACCCCCACCAGCGCGGCGGTGCCCGACCATGCCCCCCGCAGCGTGAGCGTGGAGAACCAGTTCCCTGAAGACCTCTTCGACGCGATGGTCGCCTTCGTGGGCAGCCATCCCCAGTGGGATCAGTACCGCCTGATGCAGGCCGCTCTCGCCGGCTTCCTCTTCCAGCACGGCTGCCAGGACCGCTCCGTGGCCCAGCACTACCTCAACGGTCTGTTCCAGCGTGGGGGGACTTCCCTGCCGGGACCCCGGGCCTGAGCCCCGCAGCCGCCCTTCGCCGTGCCTGCCTTGGAGTCCCCATCCGCCCCTGCCAGGCCTGCCATGCCGCCTTCCTCCGTCTCCGCCAGGCCCGCCAGACCCCGGCTGGTGGTGCTCGATGGCTTCACCACCAACCCCGGCGATCTCTCCTGGGAGCCCCTCGAGCGGCTTGGGCAGCTCAGCGTGCACAACCGCACGCCACCGGAGCTGGTGGCCGAGCGCCTGGCCGGGGCGGATGTGGCGTTCACCAACAAGACCCGCCTCACGGCGGCTGATCTGGACGCCGCTCCGCAGCTGCGGGGCATCGGCATGCTCGCCACCGGTCACGATGTGGTGGATGGGGCTGCCGCGGCGGCCCGGGGTGTGCCCCTCTGCAACGTTCCCGAGTACAGCACCGCCTCGGTGGCCCAGGCTGTGTTCGCCTTGCTGCTGGAGCTCACCAGCCGCACCGGCCACCATGACGCCCTGGTGCGCGCTGGCCGCTGGAGTGCGGGCCCGGATTTCTCATTCTGGGAAGGGAACCTCACCGAGCTGGCTGGCCTCAGCTTCGGGGTGGTTGGTCTCGGCCGCATCGGCCTGGCGGTGGCGGCGATCGCCCGCGCCTTCGGCATGGAGGTGCTCGCCCATCGGCGCCAGCCCATCAGCGCTGAGGGGGTGAGCGGCGTGGATCTCCCCACCCTGCTGCAGCGCTCCGATGTGGTGAGCCTCCATTGCCCGCTCACCCCCGAAACCCGCGGTCTGATCAATGCGGAGCGGATCGCCCGGATGAAGCCCGGCGCCCTGCTGATCAACACCGGCCGGGGACCCCTGGTGAACGAGGCCGACCTGGCCGCCGCCCTCCACAGCGGCCGCCTCGGTGGTGCGGGCTTGGATGTGCTGAGCCTCGAGCCCCCCGAACCCTCCAATCCGCTACTCCACGCCCCGAACTGCGTGATCACCCCCCACATCGCCTGGGCCACCCGCTCGGCCCGCGAACGGCTGATTGAGGCCGCCGCCGCCAATGCCGCAGCGATCCTCGCCGGTGCTCCGAAGAACGTGGTGAATGGGGTTTGAGGGGGCAGCCGGCGCCCTTCGCTGAAGTCCCGCCACCCGTGGGCCTCGCAACCCTTCGATCAGGTCTTCCTCGGCAGCGAGGCGAAAAGAAGCGAGGTCCCATGCGGCGTCCGTCCGGCCCGCTCAGGCCAGGGGCACCCCATCCAGGTCCAGATCCAGGAGCAGCAGGTGGAGGCCTTCCAGGCCAAGGGCGATCAGGCCCGCCGCCAGGGCGCTGCGGGCGCCGCAGAGCAGCAGGCGGGTGGCCACGGCCGATCCGACCGGGATCATGTCCTTGCCTCCTGCCGCAGGGGCCCTTCGAGTTGGCTGAGCGGCACGGCGAAGGGAGCGCTGGCCTTCCGGGGATGGGGCCAGCGGCGCACCCAGCAGCGGAGATCGTCCTCCTCCACGCTCACCACCTCGTACAGGGCATCGGATGCTGGGGCATCGGCACGGCCGTGGATCCGCACCACGCATCCAGGTTGGACAGTCATGGATCTGACTCAGAGGACAAAAGGAAGAATGTATTGAGATTATTTGAGTCAATGGGGCTCGGAGCCCTGTGTTGTGTTACTAGCACGCTTCCTCGGGTGGGTTCGGTGCTCCAGCTCACCGAGGTCGGTGGTCGGCGGCTGGCGCGTGGTCGGCGGCTGGCGTGCGGTCATTCGTGCGGGCTCCTCGATCGAGCCCCTTGCCTCCAGCCGGGGCCATTGCCTTGGCGGCTCTTGGGGATTCCGTGGGCTCCTAGGCTGTTTTTTATCTCTTTAAGCTTCCGCGTGAGCGCCGGCACCCTCTACGACAAGGTCTGGGAGCTGCACCGGGTGGCGGATCTGCCGGGTGGCTCCACCCAACTGTTCATTGGACTCCACCTGATCCATGAGGTCACCAGCCCCCAGGCCTTCGCAGCCCTGCGGGATCTGGGGCTCACGGTGCGGCACCCGGAGCGCACCGTGGCCACGGTGGACCACATCGTGCCCACCACCTCCCAGGCTCGGCCCTTCGCCGATCCCCTGGCAGAGGCGATGCTGGCCACCTTGGAGGTCAACTGCGCCGACCACGCCATCACCCTGCACGGCCTCGGCAGCGGCCGCCAGGGGATCGTGCACGTGATTGCGCCCGAATTGGGCCTCACCCAGCCCGGCATGACCGTGGCCTGCGGCGATTCCCACACCTCCACCCACGGCGCCTTCGGTGCGATCGCCTTTGGCATCGGCACCAGCCAGGTGCGCGATGTGCTGGCCAGCCAAAGCCTGGCCATGAACAAGCTCAAGGTGCGCCGCATCTGGGTGGAGGGCACCCTGCAGCCGGGCGTCTACGCCAAGGACCTGGTGCTGCACGTGATCCGCACGCTCGGAGTGAAGGGCGGCGTCGGCCACGCCTATGAATTCGCCGGCCCCGCCATCGATGCCCTCTCGATGGAGGAGCGCATGACCCTCTGCAACATGGCGATCGAGGGCGGCGCCCGGGTGGGCTATTGCAACCCCGACGCCACCACCTTCGCCTACCTCCAGGGCCGCCCCCACGCCCCGGCCGGCGAGGCCTGGAATCGGGCCGAGGCCTGGTGGAGCAGCCTGGCCAGTGGCCCCGATGCCGTGTTCGACGATGAGGTGCGCTTCGATGCCGCCGCCATCGCTCCCACCGTCACCTGGGGGATCACGCCGGGCCAGGGCATCGGTGTCGATGAGCGCGTACCCACCCTGGAGCAGACCCCCGCCGAGGAGCGCCCCCTGGCCGAGGAGGCCTACCGCTATATGGACCTGGTGCCCGGCGCTCCGATCGCCGGTCTGCCGGTGGATGTGTGCTTCATCGGCAGCTGCACCAACGGCCGACTCAGCGACCTGCAGGCCGCCGCCGCCGTGGCCCGAGGCCGCCACGTGGCCCCGGGCATCAAGGCCTTTGTGGTGCCCGGCAGTGAGCAGGTAGCTGCAGCCGCCGAGGCTGAGGGCCTCGATGCGGTGTTCCGCGCGGCGGGCTTCGAGTGGCGCGAACCCGGTTGCTCGATGTGCCTGGCGATGAACCCCGATCGCCTCGAGGGCCGCCAGATCAGCGCCAGCTCCTCCAACCGCAACTTCAAGGGCCGCCAGGGCTCGGCCAGCGGCCGCACCCTGCTGATGAGCCCGGCCATGGTGGCCGCCGCCGCGATCGCCGGCCATGTGGCCGATGTGCGGGAGCTGGTGGGCGCTGCCGCGGCTGTGAGCCCGCCCTGAACGTGAGTTGGGCCGGCTGCGGGCAGTCCTCGGCCTGCCCCGAGTGCCAGGGCTCCGATTCATCCCCGCTCTTCCCTTCCACAAACCCTCCCCGCTTTTGGCCGTCCTTCGTCACTTTTCGGCCCCTTCCCTTCCAACGCTTCGATGAACGCCCCCTCACCCGTCGCCGCTAGCGCCGAATCCGCCGAGCCGAGCGGCACCGCCTTGGTGCCGGCCCCGTTCCCCGCCGGTCCGGTGCGGCTGCTGCTGGGACGCGGCGTGGCGGTGGTCGGCAACGACATCGACACCGATCGGATCATTCCAGCTCGCTACCTCAAGTGCGTGACCTTCGAGGGCCTGGCCGAGGGCGCCTTCGCCGACGACCGCACCGAGCTGGCCGGCGCCCATCCCTTCGATCGGCCCGAACACCAGGGCGCCACGATCCTGGTGGTGAATGACAACTTCGGCTGCGGATCCAGCCGCGAGCACGCCCCCCAGGCCCTGATGCGCTGGGGCATCCGGGCGGTGATTGGCGAGAGTTTCGCCGAGATCTTCTTCGGCAACTGCCTGGCCCTCGGCATCCCCTGCCTCACCGCCAGCCCCGCCGATGCGGCGGCCCTGCAGCGGGCGATCGCGGCCACCCCGGCCGCTCTGCTGCGGTTGGATCTGGAGGCCCTGAGGGTGCAGCTCGACCCCCAGGCCAGCGATGGCACACCCGCTAGCGCTTCCCTTGACCTACCCCTCCAGCTGGCCGAGGGCCCCCATCGCATGCTGGTGAGTGGCCAGTGGGATGGCACCTCCCAGCTGGTGGCCCACGACGCCGAACTGCGGGCTACGGCTTCCTGCTTGCCCTATCTGGCGGGCTTTGGGGATTGAAGGGATGGATGGATTCTTGCTTCAGAATGGTCGGTTGATAGGGCCCTGGGCAGGCCCTATCGCCGGGTCGGGTCCGAATGATGGAATGGGCCCACGCTCACCAGGCTTGGCAACCTGTCGGGAATAGGGCACGAATGGCAAGCCGGTGCCGCCGAAATTGAAGTCATTGAGCTTGACGCGTAGGCCGCCAAGTCCGTCGTAGGGACTGTAGAAGATGCCGATTTCGTAAGAGCGCCTTTGCCAGCGGAATTCCAGGTAGGAATTGGTGATTTCGCCGTAATTCGGTGAATTGGGATCAACGTTATATCCAATCCCGCCGCTGAATACCAGTGGTCCTGCAATCTGCTGGCTCAGGCCGATGCCGATGGTGCCCAGGTCCACGGCCCGGTCAAAGCTGAAGGGGCTGCCTCCCTGGCGCAGGGTGCCGCCGCCAGTCACGGTGATTTCCGTGTAGTCGAAGAAGGGCTTCACGAAGTGGCCCAGGGTAAGCGTGGGGCCACCGGTGAGGCCGATCGTGTTTTGGTTAACGCCGTTGCCGTAATAGGCGAAGGTGCCCAGCACGTTCGCCCGCAGCCACAGGCCGGGCACCACCGGTTGTCCCGTGTTCGCGTAGGCAGCACTGGCTGTGAGGGCCGCTGGCTTGCCAATCCAGAGAGGGTAGTTGAGGTTCGCCGAGGCGATGCCGCTGAAGCGCCAGGAGTCGGCGAGGTTGTTGGTGGTGAAGTCGTTGCCCTGGAAGTTGCCCACCCCCGTGCGCCAGAGGTAGTTGCCACTCAGTTTGCCCCAGGTGGGCAGCAGGCCCGTCTGCTCCAGGGAGGTGCCGTAGGCCGAATAGACATCCTGTTCCCCCAGGGTGCCGTTCCAGGTGCGGAATCGATAGGCGCCGAAGAGTCGCCATTTGCTTTCGCCCAGCAGGGGCATCTGCACGGCTCTGCTGAAGTCGCCCCAGCTGCGGGTGCCGTTGGCGATGTTGTCGGGATTGAAGGTGGACATTTCCAGGGTTGCATCGGAGTTGAAGCCGAGTACCTGTCTCCTCAGGACGGCCTGAAGACCGAAGAGGTCGCCTGCTTTGGTGGGCTGGGAAACGCCGGGTGCATTAGCTGACTGGCCCGGCAGTGGATAGCTGTCTGTGTTGCCGTTGATGGCCCTTTGGGTGAGGAACTGGGGCTGGATCCTGAGGGTTCCCTTCTCGCCGACCCGCACAGGAATGTTGTAGCCGATGAAGCGGCCGTTACGGTCCTCCTCGTCGACACCCAAAACCCAGCGATTATCGACATCCTGCTGCTTCTTGATCACCGTCCTGCGGGTGATTGGAATCGGCAGCCGCTCATCCAGCACCAGACGGTTGCGGTCGGTGCGGATCTCGGTGTCGCCGTTGGGTAGCAGGGTGGCCACCACGTTCTCCGAATCCATCCACGACTGGGCCGGTGTGAAGGGGTCGTTGCTGAAGGCCATTCGGTCGGCCGTGATCGTGGTGGTGGTGAAGGCCATCTGCCGGGCCTGCACCCGCCAGCGGCTGATCGTGCCTTTCACCAGCTGGCTGTTTCCCTGGGTGGCCAGATTGTTGAGCTGGTTGGGCCTGGCCCCGCCGAATTCATTCACCTGATCCGGAGTGGATAGGGTGGAGGGAAAGCCATAGCGGCGCTCCGCCGAGAGGCTCTGCTGGAACTTCACGTCGGTCACACGCTGGTTGAGCCCGGCGATCACCCTGGCCCTCTCCCGCTCCTGGATTCGGGCCCGATCCCACACCGTGCCGGTGGGTTTAGCCGCCGGAGCGGGGGGCGTCACCGCGGATCCGCCCTGTCCCAACGTGCCTCCGCCCGGCGCCGGCGATGGGTTGGCCGCGGCCGTGCCGCCGCTGCGGCGGTTGGATGGGGCCGGGTCGCCGGCGGCGGGGCCCATCGTCACCAGGTCGAGCTGGCTGGCTAGGTCGGTGGGCGGATTGCTTTCCGGCGGTGGGGCCCCCGGGCAACCCTGGGCCGGCGGCAGTTCCGGCGGTTTACGAGGCGGTGCGGAGGAGCCGAAGCGGTAGCGCAGGCCCAGCAGATAGCCGTTGCTGCCCTCGCTGACGCCGTTATAGGTGCCATAGGCGCCGGAGCGGTGGTGGATCCGACCCACCGCCGAAAGCCTTGGGGTGAACAGGGCCTCCACCTCGAAGGCCAGGTAATTGAGGAAGGTGGAGTATGTATCCCGGAAGGTTTTCTCGTAGTTGCTGGGTTCGGTGAGCAGGCTCACCCCTTGCACGAAATAGATGTTGAGCCAGGGCTGCAGCCAGAAGCGCATGCCCAGGCCGAGAGTGCCGTCGCCGAAATTCTGGGCCGGGGTGTTGGCGAAGGGCACCTCCTGGTTAAAGCCGCCCCCGGGTTGGGATTGGGAGCGGTGGTTGAGCAGGTTGGCATCCAGCTCAAAGGCGATAAGACCACCATCGAGAATCCGCCGTTGCATGCCCACCCCGG
Source organism: Cyanobium sp. (assembly GCA_014191755.1). GTDB lineage: Bacteria > Cyanobacteriota > Cyanobacteriia > PCC-6307 > Cyanobiaceae > Cyanobium. The sequence goes on along the minus strand of BJHE01000006.1, from coordinate 96,995 downwards.
CCAGGTACTCGGGCCGGTATTGGCCGTTGAACAGGAAGGTGTCGCCGAAGTTGGCCGTGTACATCTGGCCACCCCAGGCAGTCACCGACCAGGGGAAGGGGTGCCAGTCCGGCAACGGCGGCAGGGATGGGCTGCAGCTGATCGGTTCCGGCGGCAGCAGCGGCGCCGAGGGGAGCTGGGTGAGATCCAGATCCTGCTGACTGCCGTCAAGATCGAGCACCCCATACACATCGTCCATGTCGCCCCGCCCCTCCAGCAGGTTGAAGCGCAGCCGGCTGGCCTGGAAGTATTGCTGACCCCGCTGAAAGCGCACGCTGCCGCTGGCCAGCAGCTGGCGGGAGGTGGGATCGAATTCGATCCGATCGGCCATGATGCGACCCCCGGCCAGGAGCGCCTTCACGTGGCCCGTGGCCACGTAGCGGCCGAGCTGGGCGTCGTAGCGCTGGCTGTCGGCGCTGAGTTCAAGCTCCAGCGGCGGTGATGCCGCCGTTGGTGCAGGGCTCCTGCTGGTGCCGGCGGCGCCGGGAGTCCGGCCGGCGCCGCCGGGGGCCGTGGGCCGGGGGGCAGGTCCTTGCGGATCAAGGGTTCCGTTGACCGCCGTTGCCGCTGCCGGGGTGGGCTGGCCGGAAACGGGCCCCGCCCCCGGCGCTGCTAGGCCAGCGGGAAGGGGAGTGATCCAGGCCCCGGCCGCGCCCAGCAGTGCCGCCAGCCGGTTCGAACGGATGGAACAGTTCTTCTCCCGCTTGCTTCGGGCGGGCCGGCGATGAGACACCACAGTCGGCCGCAGGCAGGCAGGAAGTGCGTGATCCTGCCATGGGGGCCCCGCGTTTCCGCGGCGGGCGGGTCGGTTTGCCCGGTTGGGACAGTGGCTCGCGAACAGTGCTCCGCGTTGCGTTCAGCGGCTCCTCGCTCGCCGAACCTCCCCTATCAACAACCCCCCAATCCTCCGGGACCCGGAAGGTTGGGGGGTTGGGTAAATCCGCCGCGGCATCGGAGCTGGGGGGTCGGATCGGTCCGGAAAGGTCAGTCCTCCAGATCCTTGCGGCTGGGTGTGCGGCTCGGGTCGCTGGCCAGGAAGCCGAACACGAAGATCCCGATGAAGAAGAAAACGACCGAGTAAACCGAGATCTTGAGGGCGAGCATGGGCTGTCCGGCGGGTGACAGGGCGGGCGGGTGACAGGGGATGACAGGCCGGCCGCGATGGCTGGGCATCCCTGCCTCGTTCCCATCATCCTATGGGTCTGGAAAGGCCATCAAAATGCCCGAGGGGCTTCCGGAGGGTCAACTGGCCCGGATTGAAACGTTTCAGTCACGTTCGCCGGCCTCGCCGCCTGTGCCACTCGATCTCCAGCCTCTGTGGCGCTGCAACGGTCCTGATGGCGAACCGATCACCGCGCTGCACCATCCCTGGGGTCCCCGGCACCGGCCCGACTGGACGGCGCGGGGGCTGGTGATCTGGCCCCGCGGAGGCCTCTGGCGGCACCTGCGCCTGCGCCTGGAGCGGCCTGCCGCCTGGGCCCATCTGGGCCCCGATGCCGCCCGCGCCCGCTTGTGTCTGCGCTGGTGGGCCGATGCGGTGGAGTTGCGGGTGGCTGGTGAGCCCGTGCATGCCGGTGATCTCTTCGACACCGCCTGCCGCTGGGAGTTGCCCCTCCGCTGGTGGCAGGGGGAGCCGCTGGAGCTGGAGCTGCGGCTGCGCAGCCCCCTCCACGACGACGGTGCCCTGATCCTCAGTCAGGTGGTGCTCGAACCCCGGGATCCGGCCGATCCCTTCGGCCTGCTCGCCCCGACGGTGGCGGAGCTGGAGCGACTGCGCCATGAGGCCGGTAGGCCACCCGGTCCCGGCGTTGGCCGCGTGCAGGTGCTGGGCCATGCCCACCTCGATCTGGCCTGGCTCTGGCCGGTGGCCGACACCTGGCGGGCCGCCGAGCGCACCTTCCGCTCCGCCCTCGACCTGCTGGAGCGCTTTCCCCAGCTGCACTTCGGCCACTCCACCCCGGCCCTCTACGCCTGGCTGGAGCAACACCGTCCGGCCCTGTTCGCCGCCATCCAGGCCGCCATGGCTTCCGGCCGCTGGGAACCGCTGAACGGCCCCTGGGTCGAGACCGATTGCGTCCTGGTGGGCACCGCCTCGCTGCTGCGTCAGTTCCAGGAGGGTCAGCATTACAGCCGCCGCGCCTTCCCCAGCTGGGAGCATTGCCTGGCCTGGTTGCCGGACAGCTTCGGCTTCAGCGCTGGCCTGCCGGCGGTGGCCGCCGCCACCGGCGTGCGCTGGTTCTGCACCCACAAGCTGGCCTGGAACGCCACCAATCCCTTCCCCCATCGCCTGTTCCGCTGGCGCAGCCGCTGCGGTGCCGAGTTGCTCGCCCTTATGAGCGCCCCGATCGGTACGGACGGCGATCCGGTGGCGATCGAGCGGTATCGGCTCCAGTGGCAGGCCGCTTCCGGATGCCTGGATGCCCTCTGGTTGCCCGGCGTGGGCGACCACGGCGGCGGTCCCACCGCCGAGATGCTGGAGCAGTTGGCCCTCTGGCAGGACCAGCCAGCCGCCGCGCCCCAGCGCCACGGCAGCCTGCGCAGCTTTCTGGCCGACCTAGAGCCCCTGGCGGGGCAGCTGCCGGTGTGGCGCGATGAGCTCTACCTGGAGCTGCACCGCGGCTGCCCCACCAGCAGGCCCGACCAGAAGCGCCACAACCGCACTCTGGAGCGGCTGCTGCGGGAAGCGGAGCTGGTGCGGGCCCTGCAGGACCCGCCGACCCATCGCCAGGCGGTCCCAGAGGGCTTGGCTCCTCCTCCCCCGGCGGATTCCGCGAAACGGTGTACGAAATCGCCTTCGCCCTCACCAGCCCCCGTGAACCCCATTCGTTCAGCGGATCCCGATCCGATCGACTGGCGCCCCCTGCTGTTTCAGCAGTTCCACGACATCCTCCCTGGCACCTCGATCCCGGAGGTGTTCGAGCAGGCCGAACCCCAGTGGCGCGCCGCCCGCCGCCGCGCCCGCCGGCAGCGCGATCGGGCCCTCGGGGCCCGGCCCGCCACGGTCGGAGCATCGGAGGCACAGCGCTGGCGTGTCGCTCAGCTCCAGCCTCGGCCGGCGATGCCCAGCACCTTGAGGCTTCCCCCCGGCACCTGGAGGGTGGAGGGTCCGGCCGGATCCAGGTCGCTGCTGGCTCAGCCCGCACCGGGCGGGGGCCAGTGGGTGCAGCTGGAGGGCATCGCCGGCATCGGTTGTGTAGAGCTGCGGCGCCAGTGCGGTGGCGCGGAACTGCGTCGCCAATGCGGTAGCGGCAGCCGGGATTCCAGGCCGGCTCAGCCGCCGTCATCCCACTCTTGCAGCGGCGATCCCTTGCCGCTGCAACACCCGGTCGTCCTGGAGCCTGCCCCCGACCTGGGTCCGGGGCGCTGGCGACTGGGCAATGGTCTGGTGACCGCGGTGGTGGGCCCCGGCGGGGTGGAGCAGTTGCTGGATCGCCATGGCGCCGCCCAGCTGGCGGCTCCCCTGGCCTGGCGCCGCTGCAGCGACTGCGGCGAGTTCTGGGATGCCTGGGACCTTGCCCCCGCCGATCGCCGGCGCCCCCTGCCCTGGCTATGGCAGAAGGCGCCGGAGTGGATCGAGGCAGGTCCGCTCTGCGGCCGCTTCCGGCTGCGGGGGCGCTGCGGCGCCAGCCCGGTGCGGCTGGAGGGTCGCCTGCTGGCCGGCCAGCCCTGGCTGGAGCTGGTGCTCAGCCTCGACTGGCGCCAGCGCCATGAGCTGCTGCGTCTGGAGATTCCCCTGGCCAGCCCCGCCGTGCGTTGGGCCGCCGACACGCCGGCCGGCGTGCTGGAGCGCCCCGCCGTGCTCCGCACCGAGCGGGAGCGGGCCCGCTGGGAGGTGGCGGCCCTGGCCTGGCTGGCCTCGGTGGGTCCGGCCGGGGGCGGAGGGCTGGCAGTGCTGCTGGATGGGGCTCAGGGGGTCGATGCCACGGCGGAGCGGCTGGGGGTGTCCCTGCTGCGGGCCCCCACCTGGCCCGATCCCGGAGCCGACAATGGTTTCCAGCGCCTGCGGCTGGCCCTGATGCCTTGCGGCGAGGGCTGGCGGCAGGCGCAGGTGCCCATGCAGGCCCGGCGCCTGCGAGAGCCGCTCTGGTGCCACCCGGTCGATGCGGCCGTGGCCGATCTCCCATTAACCGCCTGGCCGCCCCTGGCCCCCGACCTGGCCCTGGTGAGCCTGCGGGCAAGCGCCGACGGCTCGGGGGATCTGGTGGTAGCGCTTCAGAACGAAGGCCCCTGCCGCCGGCGGTTCGATCCCGGGCCCGGCTGGGTGCTGCTGGCCCGCCTTGATGGGCTCGATGCCGATGTTGTTTGGGCGGCGGATGCTGCAGGGGCCACTCCTGCACAGCTCAGCGCTGAGGGCTCCGCTCTTGTGCGCCCCTGGGAGCTCTGTTTCTGGCGACTGGGGAGGCGCTGATCGATCCCAGGCCGAGTGAGTTCAATCTTCGTGGTCATCGAAGGGGTCGGTGAGCCGCTTCGAGGGTGGGCCGAAGGCGGTGTAGATGCCGAAGCCGGTGAGGCCCAGCAGAACGGCCAAGACCGCGATGGCCACGGAGAGGGCGGGGGAGGAGGTGGCGGCGGGTTCCATGGGCTGGATGGGGGGCTGGATGGGGGGCTGGATGGGGGGCTGGATGGGTGGGGCAGCTGCGGCCCCGTGAGGATTTGAGTGGAGCGGGGGGCTGGGAACCGGGTGCCATTACTAGGACTCGAGGCACCGGCTGGACAGGAGCGCTTGTCTAAACGGAGAGGTTCTGGGGGATCGCACTCCGAATCGAGCTCCCGGTGGGCACTTGGACTGGCGTCCGATGGGTCGTCACAAGCCGGGTCATCCTGTCCCGGCAGGCACGACGGGACCCTTAGAGTAGCGAGAGCGATCTCATGCCCGAGAGGACCCGGCAGCCATGGCCCAACGCACCAGACTGGGAGACTTTCTTCGCCCCCTGAACTCCGAGTACGGCAAAGTGGTCCCCGGTTGGGGCACCACGCCGGTGATGGGTGTGGCCATGCTCCTGTTTCTCGTCTTTCTGCTGGTGATTCTCCAGCTCTACAACAAGTCGCTGCTGCTCGAAGGCATCAACGTCAATTGGAACGGCCTCAGCTGAGGCCGGGCCCTGTCCCGGGTCTTCCGGCCCCTCCAGCCCACTCCCCATGAACGTCTTCGGCATCGGCCTCCCGGAAATGGCGGTGATCGCCGCCATCGGTCTTTTGGTATTCGGTCCGAAGCGACTTCCTGAGCTGGGAAAGACCCTCGGCAAGACCCTGAGGGGCTTCCAGAGCGCGTCCCAGGAGTTTGAGAAGGAGTTCCGCCAGGCGGTAACTCCTGAATCGGAATCCTCCGGCGCCCAAGCCGTCGCTTCAGTGGCTGCGATGCTCCCCGTTTCTGCACCGACCACGGATCCTTCGGTCCAGGCGATCACCCCTGCGATCCCCATGTCCTTGGTGTCTGCTCCTGGATCTGAGCCGGCCTCAGGCAGCATCCCAGCGTCCGTGGCCAGCGATACTCCCGACAGCTGAGCCGCGGGGTTTCTCCTTGGATCTCCAGTTGCTCGTGGGCCTAGGTAATCCGGGCAGCCGCTACGCGGAAACCCGTCACAACGTGGGTTTCATGCTGCTGGAGCGCCTGGCGGCCGTCGAATCGGCACCTTTCCGTAACCAGCCCCGGCTCCAGGGCTTGCTAGCCGAAATCGGCAGCGGCCCGCAGAGGTTGCGATTGCTGATGCCCCAGACCTACATGAATGAGAGCGGCCGCTCGATCCGCTCCGCCCTCGACTGGTTCCGGCTCGAACCCAGCCAACTGCTGGTGTTGGTGGACGACATGGACCTTCCCTTTGGCCGGCTGCGGCTGCGGGCCTCCGGCAGCGCCGGCGGCCACAATGGCCTGCGCAGCACGATTCAGCACCTGGGCAGCCAGGAGTTCGCCCGGCTGCGGATCGGCATCGGCGCCCCGGCTCAGGAGCCCCAGGAGCGGAAGGCCCGCACGGTGGGCCATGTGCTGGGCCGCTTCAGTAGCAGCGAGCGCCCCGTGCTTGATGCGGTGCTCACTGAAGTGATCAGCGGCATCGACCTGATCCGCCGCCTCGGGATCGAGCGGGCCGGCAACCGCCTCAATGCCTTCCGGGCCGAGCCCGTCGCCACCGCCCCGTGAGCCGGTTGCCCACCACCACGGCGCGGCTGCGGGTGCTGCATCAGAGCTTTAAACCAGCCCTGCTCGAGGGGGAGGTGAACGCCGGCAGCTTCCAGTGGACCTTTCGCTGGGCCTTCGATCGGGGCGAGCTGAGTGTGGAGCCCTCCCTGGGTCGCGCCCTGATTCAGGACGCACTGCTCCGCTTTCTGCTCAAGGCCGATTACCAGCTGGAGCCTGGCGGCGACTACATGTTCACGGTGCGGGCGGCCTTCTGAGCCCCAGGCCGGCCGCCGCGGCCCGCTCCAGCGGCTGGCCCAGCCAGCGCTCCAGCAGCAGTTGGGCCACCACGTCGTCCCAGTCGCGGGGGGGCTGGCGCAGGCCTTCGGGAAGCAGGCACTGCCAGCCTCGGGCTGGCTCCAGCTGCCAATAGCGCCGCCGGGCGGCCAGGGTGGAGCCGTGTTCGTCCACCAGCAGCAGCGGCAACTCTCCGGCCAGCCGCTCCTGCCAGCTGCGGCTGCCGGTGCCATCGCCCAGCACCACCACTGCCAGCTTCAGGTCACGATGCCAAGTCAGCAGCCGCTCCCGGCAGGGACCGGGAGGAAGCACCAGGGCCTCCTCGATGCAGCGACGCTGGGGGTCGGTGCGGATCAGCCCGCACTTGCTGCGGCCCGGGTCGAGGGCCGCCACCACGCCCCTGCCCTGGGGATCCCGGGGATCAACTCCGATCAGGGCCCCAGGCTGTGTCATGGGGCAGCGGGCCTGGGGCCGTTCGTCTGGTTGCGGCCCACCCAGCGCAGTTCCACCGCGATCGGATCGGGGGTGTCGGCGTTGCGCACCACTACCGCCTCCAAAGTGGCCTTCTGCCCAGCCGGCCGGTCTGCCAGAGCCCGGCCCAGTTCGGTGAAGTTGTTACCGTCCACCTGCAGACCATCCACCAGTGTTCCCTGCCGCTGGACCCTGGAGAAGGCGGCGGCCAGGAGCAGATTGAGCCGGCTGCGGATCTCGTCGCTGCTGCGTTCATCCCCCTCCAGGGCGGTGCGGGCCAGCACATCCCCCTGGCGCACCACCGGTCGGTTGGGACGCAGATCGGGGAAGCCCACCACCCGGCCTTCCCCTCGCAGCACGTTGGCGGCCGAGCGGATCGTGATCACCCAGGTGCCCGAGGTGCCGAGCATGGTCTGGAGGCGCTCGATGTCGCTTTTGGGCACCAGCAGAATCTGGCGGTCCGCGGGGCGGTCGGGCAGGAGCAGCCGGAAGGCGGCCAAATTGGCCTGCTGGAGCAGGGCATCGATCACATCCTTGGCCTGGCCGCTGCGCTGGAGTTTCACCCGCACCGTGGCCAAGGGCTGGCCACTGGCGATCACCACGTCGCCGCGGCGCAGGGCGATCACATTGGTTTCCAGCTGTTTCAGTTCGGCCTCGCCGGCGGCGATGCGCTGGCGCACCCCCTTGAGTTCAGCTTCATTGCGGCGAATCTCGGCGTCGCGGCCCTTCACGTCACGGTTGAGCCGCTGGCGCTCGCTCTCCAGCCGGATCCGTTCCCGCTGAAGCGGCTGCAGTTCCTGGCGCAGGTTGTCCACCCGTCCCTTGGTCGAGCTGAGCTCCTGCTGCACCTGCTGCCGGCGTTGCACTGCCTCTTGTCGCCCTTGCTGGGCCTGGCGGCGGCCCTGTTCCGCTCGCTGCACGTCGGCACGGCTGCGAGCCAGCTCGCGGCGGTTTTCTTCCAGGTCGGCCTGGCTGCGCGCCAAGGCGGTGCGGCTGTCGCGCAGGCGGGCCTGAATCTGATCCAGTTGAAACAACCCCACTCGCAGTTGGTTGCTCACCAGCAGCATCAGGCCGAGGGAGATGGCGCTGATCAGGCTGCCCGTGAGGGCCGTGATCACCACGGCGGTCTTGCGGGGTCTGAGGTTGAAGAGGCTGAGCCGGGCCTTGCCCACCTTGCTGCCCAGCCGGTCGCCGAGGGTGGAGAGCACGCCGCCGAGCACCAGCAGCGCCACGATCAGCAGCCAGCCCGACACGCCCTGCTCCAATTCAAAACCAGTATCCCCGAGCAACGAACCGCTGCCGGCCCCCGTGTCCGTCGCTCAGGCGTCGATCGCGGGGATCAGGACGGCGCCGAGATCAGCCTGCTTGCGTGGTTATGGCCCCGGGATGGGGGCGCTGCGACCCGCGATCAGCTGAACCGTTTAGCCAGGGCCACCGGGTCGAACACGGTGATTTTCTTGCGGTCGATCTGCACCAGACCGTCGTTGCGCAGGTCTCCGAGCAGTCGGGTGATCGTGACCCGGGTGGAGCCGATCGCTTCGGCGATCGCCTGGTGGGAGAGGCGCAGGTCGATGGTGATGCCCTCGTTGCTGGGAACGCCGAAGTCGCGGCAGAGCACCAGCAGGAAACTCACCAGCCGCGAGCTCATGTCGCGATGGGTGAGAGTTTCGATCATGGTTTCGGTCTGCAGGATGCGGGAGGAGAGGCCCTGCAGCAGCAGCAGCCCCACGCTGGCGTCCTGCTCGATGGCCCGCCGCACCGAGGTGGCCGGGGCCGTGACCATCTCCACCCGGGTGAAGGCGATGGCGTGATAGAAGCGATCTGAGCGCTGGCCGGTGAGTAGGGAGAGCACTCCGAAGAGGCTGTTTTCCCGCAGCAGGGCCACGGTGATCTCCTCCCCCGATTCGTAGACCCTCGACAGCCGTACGGCACCGCGCCTCAATAGGTAGACCCGTTCGGCGGGATCACCGGGAAAGAAGATCGTTTTGCTGCGTTCGATCGTTTCAACGCTGCTGCCCGATAAGCTCCGGATCACTTCAAGCAGTGTCGGGCCTGGGGTCACGGCAGTTCCGGTGGACGCCACGGCCCCCGGAGACCCGCTGGACGGAGTGCTCGCTAGGCGGCTGAATCCGCGCGTGGCGCCGACCATGGGGCAGGTACGGGAATCTGGAAGCTAAGGATCGCCTGGCCGCTTCCTTGTAGCAAATCACACGGTTTGCTCCGCCGGGCGTTTCGCCAGCACCTGCCGCTGCCAGGTCTGAAGTTGGCTGATGCCCGTGGCGGCGAGGTTCAGCAGGATCGGGAGCGCTTCCCTAGTGCCTCGAGATCGAGGGCCGCCCGCAGGCTGCGGCTGATCAGGCGCTGATCTCCCCAGGCCGGCCCGGGGCTTCGCTGCTGTTTGGAAGCGTTCGCGACGGATCCACCAGGGGTGGTGTTCTCTGCTTGCCCGGGCCGCTACATTCAGTTCACGGGGTCCGGATCCGATCCGATCACCACCCGACAAACCCGTCCTCCCAACCCTTCTGGAATCCAGCTTCCATCGCCTTGCCAGCAATCCCATTGAGGGGTTTTTGGCGGTGTGGGGGCCGGGTTGCTGTTGTTCCTCTATCCCTCGTCCATGACCGCCAGCCTTGCCAGCCATCGCCACAGCCCCAGGGGCGAAGCCGGTGGTCGGCGGCCTCCCTTGCGGCTGGTGCCTCGGCCTGAGGGACTGCTGCAGATCCACACCGCCCCGTTCCGCGGCAGCTTCGCGGCGGTGTTCAGCCAGGCCTTACGCACGGCGGGCTTGGGCAGCCGGGTGCTGATCAGCCAGTTCCTCAAGGGCGGCGTGGACCAGGGCGTGGAGGGCTCGCTCTGGCTCTGTGGGCGGCTCCAGTGGCTGCGCCCGGCCACTCCCCATTGCCTGGAGGTGGAAGCGGCCTCCTTGGCGCCCAGCGTCGCCGTTTCCGTCGCAGGGCCTAATGCCATCAATTTCGCCGCCGATGACCCCCTTGAGGCCGTGCAAGCCGTGTGGGCCTACAGCCGCGATCAACTGCTCAGCGGTGCCGTGGATCTGCTGGTGCTCGATGAACTGGGGCTGGCGGTCGAACTCGGCTACCTGCCGGCCAACGAGGTCACCGACACCCTGGAGCGACGCCCCGCCCATCTGGATGTCATCCTGACTGGCCCCTCGATGCCCGCGGCCCTGATGGCGATGGCCGACCAGGTCACCCAACTGCGTCGCGCCCCTTAGGTCCCACCGCCGGCCCGCTCCCCTCCAAGCCGATGCTCAAGAACGACCGCTGGATCAACGAGCAGGCTGCCGCCGGCCTGCTGGAGCCGTTCCAGGCCACCCTGGTTCGCCACCTCGATCCCGAGACGCGCAGCGGGCCAGTGCTCAGTTTTGGCTGTTCCTCCTACGGCTACGACCTGCGGCTTTCGAGCAAGGAATTCCTGATCTTCCGCCATGTGCCCGGCACGGTGATGAACCCGAAACGGTTTAATCCGGCCAACCTCGAGCCCGCACCGCTGCATCGCGATGAGGATGGGGACTACTTCATCCTGCCCGCCCATTCCTATGGTCTGGGGGTGGCCTTGGAGCGCATGAAGGTGCCGGCCAACATCACGGTGATCTGCCTGGGCAAGAGCACCTATGCTCGCCTGGGCATCATTGTGAACACCACGCCGGCTGAGGCCAGCTGGGAGGGCCACCTCACTCTGGAATTCAGCAATTCCTCCGGCGCCGATTGCCGCATCTATGCCAACGAGGGCATCTGCCAGCTGCTCTTCTTCGAGGGCGATCCCTGCGATATCACCTACCAGGATCGGGCCGGCAAATACCAGCACCAGCCGGAGCGTGTGACGCTGGCGAAGGTGTGAGGAGCCTTCTGAACACGGCGATCCACGGCTGGTAGCCCCGAGCCCAGGCGATCATCTGAGCATTCCTGCCTGGTCGAGTGCCGCAGCTGTGACCGCAGTTGTGAATGGATTCCGCGCGATCAGCGCTGTGAGCCCCAGGTCCTCGCGCCATGCAGCCAGGGGCCGTTCCCAGCCTTCCTCCCAGCGCTGGGCCAGCAGCGGACTTGTTGCGCTCGCTCCCAGCTCCAGTCCGTAGGCGATCGCCAGGCCCACATCCACTTCGGGGCCTCCGGGGGTTTGCCCATCGTGAACCCGGTGGAGCAGATCGGCGGCCAGCAGGAGGGCGCAACCGGGCCAGCGCAGATGTTCGGTGGTCAGGCCGTTCATGGCGGCTTCACCGGCCACGGTGGTGGGGCAGCCGGCAATCGCATGCCACACGTCATGGCTGGCGCGGATGCGCCGCTGCAGGTAGATGTCATCGCCATCGGCCCCCGGCGGAAACTCCGGTGGCGGTAGGGGTTCCAGGCCCTGGTCGGCCAACAGGTGGCCATAGACATGGCCCAGGCTTCCCGGTGGCAGGGAGGCGAGCGTGTCCTGGCTTGGCCAGGGACCCCAATAGCGTTCCCGCATCAGGGATGCGATGGCGGGATCGCCCTTCAGACGTGCCCGGGCCGCGGCGGCTGCCGGTGTGGCGTAGCTGGCGTTGAGTAGATCAAGGGCGTGGGGCACGTCGCCGGGATCACTGCACACAGCGAGCATGTCTGCGGCGAGGCGCCGGAGTTGCGTGCTGAGGCCGTTGCTGAGGTCTTGTCCGGAGAGCGCTGCCATGGGCATCATCAAATCTCGCCTCGTTGTTGTTGATGGTGGTGTGTTGGGCATTGATTGCAGCTCTGATCATCAGAGCCAATGGCTCATGCTTCCCATTCGCCATGTTCAGGGCGCCAACCGTGCCTTGTGCAGCCGGCTCTTCTCATACCAGGCTGCGAACTGCGGCGCCCAGGCCACAAGGTGGGGCCACATCAGATCGCACAGCTCGCGGATCTCCTGCTGGGCGTCGAGCTTGGCCCGCAGATCCAGGAAGTGCAGGAAGGCGCGCAGGCTGAAACTCACCACGAAGTGCTGGCGGTAATCGAAGGGCAGGATGCCGCGGGCGTGCTCCTCGGCAAAACCGGCCTCTAGCTGCTCGGCGTAGCGCTCGGCAGCGGTGCGGCAGAGGGCAAGATCCTTGGCCCGTTCGTCTGCGGTATACGCATACTTCTTGCCTTGCCGATCGCTGTAGTCGCCCACGGGTCGCAGGTAGAACACCTCTTCGATTTCCAGCTCGCGCTTGGCGGCCTTGCTGATCCGGTCGCCCGTGTAGCGCATCGATTGCACATCGAAGCTCACTCCCACCCGGTGGGTGCGGGCCTGCTGCATCACCGAATGGGGAAACCAGCCCACATTGAGCACGATCTGGGCGTGCTCTAGGGGGCCGTAATGGCCCCGCTCTCCGGCCAGCAACCGTTTCACGCAGATCTCGCCGGCCCGCTGTTCATCGGGCCAGTCCTTCCGGTCATCGGCCACGAAGCCCTCGCTGTAGTCCTGATGCATGCCGGCGTACACGCACTGCTGGGGATTGGGCGTGGCGGCGATCAGGTCGACCCGGAAGCGGGGATCCATGGTGGACAGGGCAGGGCGAGCAGGAAGGGGCGGTGGAGGGCTCCGCTCAGCCGTGGCTGCGGGGACCGATCGGGGCACGGCGGCCGGGCTGGGTGGATGGCGGGCTGTCGGCGATGGCCGATGGCGTGGCTGGGGATTCCTCCAGGCTGGAAGCACCGCTGGCCGCAGGACGATCGGCTGCCCCGGATGGGTCACTCCCAGCGCCCCCGCCGCCGGGGGCTGCGGAGGCGCCTGGGGCTTCTTCGAGGCTGCTGGTGGCACCAACCCCGACCAACTGCGGCAGGGGCCTGGCCTCCACCAGGGCCGTGGTGAGGGCCTCCAGTTCCTCGGGGCGCCGGGCCCCGATCGAACGGCCCACGGAATGGCCGCCGGCATCGAATAATTCGAGCTGGGGGATGCCGTTCACCGCATAGCGTTCCAATTCCGGTTGCCAGCGGGGGTTGTCCACGTTCAGGAGCACCACATCGAGCGCCCCCCGCCGCTTCTGCTCGATCGTTTCCATGGCCGGGGCCATGGTTCGGCAGGCTTCGCACCAGTCGGCGTAGAACTCCACCAGGGTGGGCCGGCCATTGTTCAGGGCAGTGGCCAGATCCGGCGACTGGCGGGCCAGCCGTTCCAGGGGTGCGGCCGGATGGAGCCCGCCCCGCAGCCAGAACAGCAGGACCGCCAGCAGGGCCGCCACGGCAGCGAGCACCATCCGCTCGCGGCGCCCCAGGCCGCCGGCGCCAGGCGGAATGGAGGCACCCCCCGGGAGACCCGCGGCTCCGGCGCTGGCTTCGGCGGTGGAATCCGGGGGGGAGAGCATCGGTTGAACCAGCCCAGGCTGACTGGCACTCTGGCAGGAGTGGACCTGAGGCTGCGCGCTCAGGTGCCGCTGGACAGACTTGCTAGCTTCCGCTCAGCGGGACGATCCCGGTGAAACGGCGCCTCACCCTTCATTTTCCCCGAGAGGCGGTCCACCAGCCGATCACTTATCGGCTCGCCGTGGATTTTGATGTGGCCGCCAAGATTCTGCGGGCCCAGGTGGCGCCCAACCAGCTCGGCACCATGGTTGTGGAGCTATCCGGCGACATCGACGAACTCGATGCTGCTGAGCTCTGGCTGGAGCGCCAGGGGCTGGGCATTAACCGGGCTCCTGGCGAAATCCATATCGATCCTTTGCGCTGCGTCGATTGCGGCATCTGCTCGAGCGTTTGTCCCAGCGGAGCCCTGCAGTTCGAGCCGGTTGCCCAGCGACTGCATTTCGAAACCGCCCGCTGCCTGGTCTGTGAGCAGTGCATCCCAAGCTGCCCGCTTACGGCCATCGCCTTGGTGCTCGACCCCCGGACCGCCGATCCTGCTCTGCCGGAGTCCCGTTCCGCCGCTGCTCCCGGTTCAGTACCGCGGCGCTATCCCGCCCGCTTCGGCCGGAGGCCCGGTCCTTCTCCGTTGTGATGAGGCGGCTGTTGCTCCTGCTCCTGCTGCCGCTGCGGGCCCCGATGCTGCTCCTGCTGGCGGCGGTGAGCGTCTATCTGGGCCTGCACTGGGTTGACCCCCAGGCCGGTGGTCTCAACGCCAGCCATCAATTCGCCCCTTTGTTCTGGTCGGCTCAGTGTGCCCAGGCCCTGCTGGTGGTGGTGTTCTGCTGTATGCCCGATCTGCTGTTGCGGCGGTTTTCGGTGATACTCGCCGCCAGTCGGGTGCTCACCCTGGTGGCAACCGTGCTGCTGGTGACCATCGGGGGGCTGTATCTCCTGCACCTCGAGGTGTTATCCAATGCGCTGATCCTGGCCGCCTCCGTGCTGCTGGTCCGTTTGGACCTGGTGCGCATCCGGCTGGCTCCCGCTCCAGGGCTCCTGGCCCTGCTGCTGGCGGGGGTGGTGCTGGTCGGGGCCAACCTGGGCCACAGGCTCGGCACGGCCCATACTTCCGACAACGAAGGCATCGCCCCCGCGGCGACGGGCCAGCGGGCCCAGCCGCAAGTGTCCAATCGGCGCCGGCTGCTGCTGGGCCGGGTCAAGACCCAGCAGCAGCGGGCACCCCAGGCCCCCTAGCCTCCCCCCGCTGCCGCTCAGCAGCCCGGCAGACCGCTCTGGCGATAGCTCCAGGCGTTTCCGAGCACCTTCTTCACGTAGATCCGGGTTTCGGGAAAGGGGATGGCCTCCACCCACAGTTCCGGTGCCGAGCGAAGCCGAGCATTGACCCAGTCCGCCACCGCCCCGGGACCGGCGTTGTAGCTGGCCACGGCCGGTAGGGGATCCCCCTGCCATTGCTGCAGCTGCCCCTTCAGGTAGAGGCCCCCCAGGGCCGCATTTCGCTCCGGGCGTTCCAACTCGGCCGTGGACACCGGCCCGCCGGCCAGTTCCGCGGCGGTGGCCGGCATGAGCTGCATCAGGCCCACGGCGCCGGCGGCGGAGTGCACCGTGGGGGTGAAGCGGGATTCCTGTTTGGCCAGGCCCTGCAGGAGCTCCAGGGGAACCTGCCGCTGCTCGGCCACTGGCCGGAACGCCTGCAGGAACCGTTGCGGATGGAGGCTGCGCTCCAGCTGGGGCAGCAGGGCGCACTGGTCGGGCCTAAGGCGCAGGCTCGCCTGTTCCAGTTGGCCCAGGCCGGTCCAGTCGTCGCCCACCCCCTGCCGCAGCCGGCCCTCCACAAGCAGCTCAGCCGCCTGGCGGGGGGGCGCGCTACCCCTCTGTGCCCGCCAGGTTTCCCAGGCCTCGTCGCGCTGGTCGAGGCGCCAGAGTTGATCGAGCAGGGGATCGCCGCTCGCCAGGGGTTGCCAGTCGTTCGAGCGGTCCGCGTCCGCGGACTTCCCATGCCCGCCACCGCTCGCGCCGCCTGTCGGCTGCCCGGCCCCGAGGTGGTCGACCTCACCGAGCTGCACCGCCGCCCTCCAGCCGTAGTAACCGCCAGGGCTCTGGCGCCGGAGTTCCCGCCAGGTGGCGGCGGCGGCGCTTTCATCACTCTGTTGCCGCTGGATCATCCCCAACCAGAAGCGGGAGCGGGCCGCCAGGGGGGCCGGCAGGCGTTCCGCGGGGATCGTCCGCAGCAGGGTGGCCGCGGCGTCCCACTGGCCGGCCAGGAGCTGCCGCCGCGCCAATTCCCACTGCAGCTCCCAGCTGGCGGGGTCGTCGGGCCAGCGCCGCAGCACCGCCAGGGCATCGGTTGCCTTCGGATCGGCGAGCACTCGCCTGGCGGCCACGGGGGCGCTCACTCGCCAGGCTTCGGGTAGGGATTCCAGAACCTTCTGGGCCTCCGCTCCATCCTGCTTGGCCAGCAGCCGCACGGCGTCTTCGGCCTCGGGTGAGCCCCCGCCCGGCCCACCTTGGCGGGCCACCTCCAGCAGCAGGGCCAGGGCCTGAGGGTGCCGCTCCGGTTTGCCCTGGAGCAGGGCTCGGCCCAGGTCCAGCCGGCCGGCGGCGCTGAGCTGGCTGGCAGCCGCCGCCCGGGCCGGATCTCCGCCATCGCCGTCCAGGCAGGCCAGGGCCCCATCGCCATCGCCGAGCTGGGCGATCCCTGCGGCGAGGCTCGCCCGCTGGGCTGCCGTCGGGCGAAGCGGGCCGGAGCGGCAGGCCTCCTGCAGTCGTTCGTCGGCCCCTGGCCAGCGGGCGCCCCAGCGGGCCAGATGCAGGGCGCCGGCCAGCCGGTCCGCGGGGGAGGGACCTGCCTCCAGGGCAGCGGCGAGGGCGGCCGGATGGGCCGGGAAGCGCCGCATCAGCTCGACCCGCAAGGCCGGCCGGCGGCGGCCGAGGGCGTAGAGGGCATCAGCCGAGGTGGCGGATCCGCGAAACCGGTGCAGCAGCGTTTCCCACAGCTGGCGGGCCTGATCGTGTTCCCCCAGGGCGGCGGCATTCTGGGCGGCGTTCTTGAGGGCCACCGCCGCCACCGGATCCCTGCCCCATCCCAGGCCCCGCAGGAGATCCCTCTGCAGTTGTGGGTCGTCGGGGAACCGCTGGGCCAGCAGCAGGCTGGCGTCCCGCCGCACGCCCGGATCCGGTGCCCAACGCCGTAAACGCTCCAGCTGGCTTGAGGGCGTGGCGGGGGTCAGGGACGCGAGCCTCTGTAGCAGGGCCCGTCCCCCGATAAGGGCAGCGCCGGTTCCGAGGCAGGATGCGGCAAGCAGCAGGGAGAGGCGGGTCAAGGCCGGAGGGCATCACGCTTGGCATTCTGGGCAATGCCCCCGCCGCCAACCCGGTGCGCCTGCCCCTTCTGCCGCGCCCTTCCCTGCCGGATCGGTTCCGCCAGGCTTCCGCCCTGCCCGCGGCGCTGCGCCCCCTGCTGCGCGACCTCCCTGGCGCGGGCCAGCGTCGAAGGGCTCTGGCGGCGCTCATTCTTGCGATCCTGGTGCTGCTGCTCAGGCCCTGGCCTCCCATGGTCTGGCTGCCGGGTTGGGGCGTTGGCGGGTTGGGGCTTTGGGCCCTCGTTGAGGTGTTGCTCTGGCTTTGGCGCCCCCGCCGCTGGCGCTGAGCGGTGATCACGGCACGTAGCCTGACCGCCGATTGCCGCACGCCGCCCCATGGCCGAGTCTCCGGCCACTCTTCCCACCCCTTCGGCGACCGGTCCGGCGGCAGCGCTTGAGGAGCGGATCCCCTCTCCGATCGGCGCCCCCTTCGATAGGGCCCATGCCGCCTTCGGCACCGATGGCATCCGCGGCCGGGTCGGTACTGCCATCACCCCCGCTTTGGCCCTGCAGGTGGGCTATTGGTGCGGGCGGGTGCTGCCCGCGGAGGGGCCGGTGCTGATCGGCACCGATTCCCGCACCAGTGGCCCGATGCTGGTGGCGGCTCTCACCGCCGGTCTGACCGCGGCCGGTCGCCAGGTCTGGCAGCTGGGTCTCTGCCCCACCCCGGCGGTGCCGGGCACCATCCGCCGCTGCGGGGCGGCGGGAGGCCTGATGGTGTCGGCCAGCCACAACCCCCCCCACGACAACGGCATCAAGGTTTTCGGTGCCTCGGGCGCCAAGCTCGACCGCTTGACCCAGCAGGCGATTGAGGCGGGGCTCCGCGGTGAGGCGGAGGTGGTGGCCCTGATGGCGGAGGGCACGGCCCATCCGCGCGCCGATCTGCTGGACGCCTACGCCGCCAGCCTGATCGCCAGCGTCGGCGAAGCGAGGCTCGAGGGCTGCAGGGTGGTGCTGGATCTGTGCTGGGGGTCGGCCACCGCCTGCGGCGAGGCCGTGTTCCGGGCCCTCGGGGCCGAGCCCTTGGTGCTCCATGGGGAGCCCGATGGTCGCCGCATCAATCAGGGTTGCGGCAGCACCCATCTCGAAGCCCTGCGGTGCGCGGTGCTCGAGTCCAGAGCCGCCATGGGCTTCGCCTTCGATGGCGACGCCGACCGGATGCTGGCCGTGGATGGCCGGGGGCGTGTGGTGGATGGCGACCAGATCCTCTATCTATGGGGCTCTGCCCTGAGGGAGGCGGGCCAACTGCCGGCCAACCGGATCGTTGCCACGGTGATGTCCAACCTGGGTTTCGAGCGGGCCTGGAGCGAAGCCGGTGGGGTCCTGGAGCGCACCGCCGTCGGCGACCAGCATGTGTATGCCGCCATGGAGGAGTTCGGCGCCGGTCTGGGTGGCGAACAGTCGGGCCACATCCTGGCCGCACACCACGGCATGAGCGGCGATGGGCTGCTCACGGCCTTGCAGGTGGCCACCCTGGTGCATGGTCGTGGCCAGACCCTGGCCGACTGGATGGACGGCAGCTGGACGCCCTTCCCCCAGAAGCTGATCAACGTGACCGTGCCCGATCGGGCCCGTCGCACCGAATGGCAGCAGTGCGAGCCCCTGCGCCGGGCCGTGGAAAGGGCCGAGCAGGCCATGGCCGGCACCGGCCGGGTGCTGGTCAGGGCCAGCGGCACCGAACCACTGCTGCGGGTGATGGTGGAGGCGGCTGAAATGGAGCAGGTGGAGCACTGGGCTTCCCTGCTGGCGCAGGCCGCGGACGATCACCTCAATCACCCCTAGAAGACCGTCATTCCCCGGCTCCCCTGGCGCCGCGCCAACATGCCGGTATGGACGTTGCCCCCCGCACCGCCGAACAGGATGTGGTGGTCGTCGGTGGTGGCATCGCCGGCCTCACCGCCGCCGGCCTGCTGGCCCGGGAGGGCGTGGCGGTGGCGCTGCTGGAGTCCCACTACCAGAGCGGCGGCTGCGCAGGCACGTTCCGCCGCGGACCCTGGTGTTTCGATGTGGGCGCCACCCAGGTGGCCGGCCTGGAGCCCTGGGGGATTCACCAGCGCCTGTTCACCCACCTCGGGATGCCGGCGCCGGCGGCCACCCCGCTCGATCCTGGCTGCGTGGTGAATCTCGGCGATGGAGAGCCACCGGTGCGTCTGCACCGTGATCCCGCCGCCTGGCGGCAGGAGCGGCGTCGCCAGTTCCCAGGAAGCGATCGCTTCTGGGATCTCTGCGCGGCCCTGCATCGGGCGAACTGGGCCTTCGCCGGCCGCGATCCGGTGCTGCCGCCCCGCTCCTGGTGGGACCTGGGCCAGCTGCTGGGCGCTCTGGGGCCGGCAACCCTGGCGAGCGGTCTAGCCACCACCGCCACCATCGCCGATCTGCAGCGCCTCACCGGTTGCGGCGCCGGTGTGGCCGGCGAACGATTGCGCCGCTTCCTCGATCTCCAGCTGCGGCTCTATTCCCAGGAATCCGCCGACCGTACCGCCGCCCTCTATGGGGCCACGGTGCTGCAGATGGCCCAGGAGCCCCTGGGGCTCTGGCATCTGGAGGGTTCGATGCAGGCCCTCAGCACGGCCCTGGAGCAGGCCCTCGCCCGTTGGGGCGGCCGGCTGCTGCTGCGGCACCGGCTGGAGCGGCTGCATCCGCCGCAGCGGCCGGGCGCTCCTTGGCACCTGGCGGGCGTGGGGCCTGGCGGTGCCCCCTTCCTGATCGTGGCCCGCGAGGTGGTGCTCACCTTGCCCCCACAGACCCTGCCGAGCCTGCTCGGAGATGATCTGCCCCAGGCCTATGGCCGGCGGATCAGCGCCTTCCCCGATCCATCTGGGGCCCTGGTGTTCTACGGGGCGGTCCACCGAAGCCGTCTACCCCCCGATTGCGCACCCCACCAGCAGCTGGCCTGGGGGGATCCGGGGTCGCTGTTCGTGTCCGTGAGTCGAGAGGGGGACGGGCGGGCGCCGCTGGGGCAGGCCACGGTGATCGCCAGCGTGTTCACGCCGGCCCGGCACTGGTTCGATCTGCCTGAGCCGGAGTACCAGCACCGCAAGACTGCGGCCCGCCGCGGCATCGAGGCCGGCCTGCAGCGGTTGTTGGGGATCATTCCGGCCGACTGGCTCCATGGCGAACTGGCCACCCCCCGGGGCTGGGCCGGCTGGACCGGTCGGCCCTTCGGTTTCGTGGGCGGCCTTGGCCAGCACCCCAGTCGGTTCGGTCCCTTCGGCCTGGCCAGCCGCAGCCCCTTGGCCGGCCTCTGGCTCTGCGGCGACAGCATCCATCCGGGGGAGGGCACCGCCGGGGTGAGCCTCTCGGCTCTGATGGCGATCCGCCAGTTGCTGGCGGCGAGGGGACGGACTTGGCACTGGCGCGATGGTGATTCGGCGGTGGGGTGAGATCCGGGGTCGGCGGGTCTGCGATTCCCTGGCGTTGGGGTCGGCCGCTCCCCGGGGCAACGGATGCGTGGCCGCTGTCCGGGGCCGCCGGTCCAGCCCAGGATGACGCCGCCGAAGATCTCACGGGGGGGCGGTTGAGCCTGGGGTCACGGGCGCTGGGGGAAGTTCTCCAGCGTTCCGGCTGCCACTCGCCGCCGTGCGCTGTCGGAAGGGAATCCAGCGGGCCACCACGCGCTTGTTGCGCACCTCGGCGGCCGGAGTCAGCCAGAAGATGGCGCGTCTGCCGTCGGTCACGTAGGGGTCACCGGTGTAGTTGGTGCGGGCCTGGTCCGGTCTTGAGGGGCCGACGCCGCCGACGAAGCCGAAGCGCGACAGACCATCGGAGAAGAAGAGATCCTGCAGCAAATACCAGCGGGTTTCATCCACGGCTGGATCGATCTTGTGGGTGGTGATCGTGCGGCGCGTCAGCCGCACGCCGATGTCGCGGCTGATCTGGCCTACCCACACCGGCTGGCCCTCGAAGGTCACCGGCGCCAGCCACAGCCGCATGTGGTTGCGCTGGTTCACATCGCTGCGGCCCTTTTGCAGGGCCATGTCCTGGCGGCGGCTGAACAGATACAGGGGGGAGACCGGGGCATAGCGGTAGCGGCTGCCGAGCAGGGCCGACCGCACGGTGCGCCAGAGGGAGCTCACGCTGAGGGTCTGGGTCACGTGCCAGCCCCGCCGCGCCAGGGTGGGAAACACGGTGTCTCGGTTGCCCACAATCACCACATTGAGGGGATCGGCGGGGGTGCGGCGGTCGCCGCCCCGGGCGCAGCAGGGCACGTCGTGCTCGAGCCAGTGGCGCAGCCCCACCTCATCAAGGTCGCGCAGCTTGGCGGAGGGATAGAGGCCATTCCAGTTCACCTTCTGGAAATCGGTGGCGTGGCCGGGCACCTCGGTGAGAAAGGAGAAGCGCCGCAGCTCGGGCTGGGGCCCGGGAGCCACCAGCTCGAAGCTGGCGTACTTGATGCCCTCATCCAGGTTCGTGAATACAAAGCCGGAGGTGGTCGCCTGCGGATCCACCACCGACGACAGGCCCAAGCGATTGAGGTGCTCATCCACCCGCTGGTTGGCGGCCGACGCGAAGGGGCGATGGCCGATCCAGGCCACCTCGAGGGGGGAGTAGTACTCGCTGTCGATCGTGATCGGCGGCAGATACCAGCGGCGTTTCTCCCGGTTCACCACCTTCACCCACACGGGCTGAATGCCGGAGGCCGCTACGTCGAATCCCAGCAGCCGCTCGGATTCCTCGGGGTTGAGGGCCGTCACCGTTACGTTGACGCCGCCATCGATCCGGCTCTGGCCCCGACGCAGCAGGGAGGCCTCATCGATGGGGCGCGGAGCTATGGGGCTGCTGCACCCCATCAGACCCGTGAATAGCAATGCTGCGCCGGCCAGGGCCCACGGCCGCCCCATCGATCGCTTTCCGCAGGATCGCTGGTCAAGCTAGGTGGCGGTGGCAAGAGCGTCACCACCGCCACCGCCTGTGGTGCCCCGAGGCACGTCGGTTGGGCTGGAGCTTCCACTCCCGGGCCCAGCAGCTGGCCTCAGGGGGCCGGCGGCGCCCCATCCCCCGGCGGCATCAGAAAGTCCGGTCGCAACCGCTGGGCTGCCTCCAGGGCCCCAGCCAGGTCCTGCCATCGCTTGCTCCGCACCAGTTCCTGCAGGGTCCCGATCGCCTCCTGGTAGCCATCGAGGCAAGCCAGCAGGGCCTTGCGGTTGCAGCGGGCCATCAAGGTACCCAGCTCCGGGTTGCCACCTCCCACCCGGGTGGTGTCGGCGAAGCCACTGGAGGCCAGGGCGCGGGCCAGATCCCCCAAGCCCGCGGCGCCACTGCCCTGATCGGCGGCCTGCAGCAGGGCGGCCCCCACCAGCACCGGCAGGTGGGAGATCCAGGCCACGGCCTGGTCATGGTCGGCGGCGTCACAGGTGAGCCAGCGGGCACCCACCGCGTTGGCCAGCGCTTCCACCATGGCGAGGGCCCCACGGGCGGTGCGCTTGTCCGGGGTGGCCACCCAGGGCCGAGCCTGGAACAGCCCCGCCACGCCAGCTTCCACCCCGGCCTGGGCCGTGCCGGCCATCGGGTGGCTGGCCACGAACCGCCCCACCTGCCCGCCACGGCCGGCCTGGCTCAGCAGCCCTTGCCATCGTTCGACCACCGGCTGCTTCACCGATCCGACATCCGTCAGCACGGCGGCGGCTGGCAGGGCCCGCAGCAGGGCCGGGTCGGGATCCAGCAGGCGATCCAGGGGAAGGGCCAGCACCACCAGAGCGCAGTCCTCGAGCACAGAGGCCTCGGTGCTCACCACGCTGGCCAGTCGCCGCTGGCGGGCCCGCTCGGCCGTGGCCTCGCGGTGCACCAGGGCCCTCACCTCCAGCCCCGCCGCCTGCAGGTCCAGGCCGAGGGAGCCACCGATCAGTCCCAGCCCCACGATCCCCACAGGCCGTCCCGCCAACAGGTCGGTAAGCGGCGCCTGCCGTTCCCGGTCCTCGGAGTGCGGTCCCCGGACCGGGTCCCCAGGCAACGATGGCGGCGTGAGCGGGATGGTCGTCGACATCGTTGGGCGCGGTGACATGGGTCCCGACGCAGGCCAGGGGGGCGGAGAGCACGGGATCGACTCCCGCACCGGAGCAGGGCTCCGGCGTGGTCGTTACCGCGGCGACCCAGCCGAAACGGCCCGTTTAAGCACGGTTGGACCCAACACTAGGCAGCCGCCACCTGCAGAGCGCTCCCCCCAGCGGCCGGTCGTCCTGATTGCCGAATGCCCCTCGGGCCCTCCCTACGATTCAGAGATGCTTGAAGCCAGGGCCCACCTCCAGCTGAAGGCTCTCCTGGCGCGGGAGGGTCTGGAGCGCTGGCCCCACCACCTCACCCTCTGCAGGCTTGTGGGCCGCAGCCTGCGCCGGGGCGACCACACCCTGATCCGGTTGGCCGCCGGCAGTGACCCAAGCTGGTTGATCGGCCTCCTGGTGCCCCTGAGCCTGGCGGGCACGCCGGTTGCTCTGGTGGTGGGGGAGAGCCTGCGCCAGCGTCTCCTGCAGAGGGAATGGCCCAGATTGCGGGCAGCGGGGGTGGATCTGCGCTGCTGGGAGGGAGCCGATCCGGCGCCCCAGACCCACCTCTGGCTTCTCAGCCATCGGGAGCTGCTTCAGGTGTGGCGGCAGGGGACCCTGGGGAATCGCCAGCTGGTCATTCCCCAGGCCGAGCTCCTGCAGGACCTGCTGCGGGAGGCCGTGGCCGTGCGCATCGAGCCGGCTGACTGGGACAGTCTGCGCAGGGCCCTGCCGCTGGCGGAGCCGAGTCTGCTCGCCCTGCATGGGCGGCTGGGGGGGAGGGTGCTGGCCCAGCCCAGGCATCCCGAGCATCTGGTGGCGCTGGCGCCGGAAGATGAGGCCCCCCTGCGGCAGTTGCTGGCCCTGCTCACGCCGCTGCCGGAACCCTGGAGTCACTGGCTGCGGGCTTCCGGCCCGGGCTGGACCAGTTGGGCCACCGTCGATCCGGCCCTCCTCCACTGGCAGCTGCACCGTCAGCCCCTGGCGCCCCTCGCCGAAGTCGAGGGTCTGCTCCAGGGCCGCGGCGCTGTTCTGGTAGGGGAACTACCCCGCACCTCCGCCGGCTCGGGGCGCTGGCGGGAGGGCCATGGCTTCGGAGAGGGTGATCTGGGATTGCAGGCTCCGGTGGTGGTGGATCTGGGGGATCCACCGCTGGCCGACCCGATTCCCCTGTATTGCCCCGTCCGGCAACCCCTGCCCAACAGCCCCCACTTCGGCGACCACCTGCTCGACCAGTGCCGGCGCCTGGTGCTGGCTCAGGCGGGACTCACGGTGGTCTTGGTCGATGATCCGGCCTTGCGGCTCGGCTTGGCCAGTGGCCTGGCGGCCGAGTTTGGCAGCCGGGTGGGCCATGCCTGCACGGCGCCGGAAGCCAATGGGGTGGTTTGCGCCAGCTGGAGTTGGTGGTTGGAGAACCAGGAGCGGCTGCCCCTGCCGGTGCAGGTGGTGGTGGCTCTGCTGCCGATCGCGAGCCTGGAGGACCCCCTCACGGCCGCCCGGGTTGCCTCCCTCCGGCGCCAGGGTGGCGACTGGTTCCGGGGCCTGCTGCTGCCGGAGGCGATCAACCGCCTGCAGCGGGGTGTGGCCAGCCTCCGTCGCGGCGGCGGCAGGCTGGCGGTGCTGGATGGTCGTCTTCGCGGTAGGGACTGGGGTGGCACCGTGCTGGCGGCCCTCGATCCATGGGTTCAGCTCTCCCGTCTGCTCCCGGATTGACCGCGCCTCTAACGAGGCTTGAATCGTCTGATCCGCCTCTACTCCGATCCCCGCCTCCTACTCCGATCCCCGCCTTAGACAACGTCAATCGGCTTCCGATACGTCAATCGGCTCCGATCGGGCGACCTTGATCTCTACCCCCCCTAGCCTCAGAACATCCGTTGCTCCGCTCCATGGGAGAAGCCAGACGCCGTGAGTCCCAGGGGTTGCCCCCCCGTCCCCGTCCCGTCGTGAAGGCGCCGGTCGATACCTCGCCCCGGCTGGTCAACTGGCTTCCCCTGAGCCGTAACCAGGCCGATCGGTTCGTGGCGATCACCACCCAAGGCGCCTGGATCGGCATCGGTTCTCTGGTGCTCTTCTGGGTGATTGTCCGGTTCATCGGCCCGGCCGCCGGTTGGTGGACCCTGGCCGATGGCTGAGCTCTGCCGTTATCGCGTGCCGCAGCTCGTCTCGCACGGCAACCCTCCCTGGGCAGCTTGCGAGGCGGGTGCGATCCGCCCTTGAATGCCACGGCAATCGGAAGAAAACCTGTAGCATGGTTGACATCGACCCTGGCGATCAGTCATGTTCCTGCGCCTTGCCGAGCAATACCGCCATCTAGTCAGCGATCTGGTGTTGAGCCTGCAGGCCCTTTCCCAGTGCTTGCGTGATCAGGGCCATGTGGCCACCTGCTACGTGTGCGGTGATGAGAGGAATCAGCACGGTGCTTCCTTTGTGGCGGACTTGGGAGAAACCCATGTGGTCCGGTTTCTCGTGTCCGACTTCGGGATCAGCTGGGTGGAATCCCGCGACGGTCACGAACTGGTGAAGCTGGAAGGTGCTGATGCCATCCAAGAATTGCATCGAGTCAGCCTGATGCTTCAGGCTTCAGGCATGGCCCGTGTTCCCAATTCGTCCACCGGCGCTGACAACCCAGCCGATCAATCCCTCAGCATCGCTTCTCCTTTCCCCGATTAATGGCACTTGCCCTGATCTGACAACGCCCGGCCCCGAGTGCTTCCGGATACGTCGCATGGACTGCGTGGAATCCATCTACTAATCGAAATCGGTGCCTGCTTCGGCGACAAGCACGGGTCGGAGTCTTTGGAACTCCGACCCTTTTGCTATTCAGGCCGCCGGCAATTCAGCCACGCTGCTTGAGGATTCTTCAATCGCCGCCTCAGTAGTTGCCGCCCGTCCTGCTGCCAGTTTTGCGGCCGCAGCCAGGGGCTTCATGGAGTTGGCCGTCACTTCCGATCCCTCGGTGAGATGGCGGCGGGTGAGCTGTTCGATCACCTCTGCCTGGTCGGGGTTCTGTTCCAGCCAGGTGATGGTGTTATCACGCCCCTGACCGATGTTGTCTCCCTCATAGCTGTACCAGGCCCCCTTGCGGGTCACAACACCGGTTTCTTCCGCCAGATCCAGCAGGCAGCCAAGGGTGCTGATGCCGCGCCCGAAGAGAATGTCGAATTCGGCGATCCGGAAGGGAGGCGCCACCTTGTTCTTGGCCACCTTCACCTTGGCGCGGATGCCGTATTCCTCGGTACCGCGTTTGAGGGTCTGGATCCGGCGGATGTCCAGACGGACCGAGGCATAGAACTTGAGTGCGTTGCCACCGGTGGTCGTTTCCGGGTTGCCATAGGTCACACCGATCTTCTGGCGCAGCTGGTTGAGGAAAATCACGGTGCAGCCCGATTTGCCGATGTTGCCGGTGATCTTCCGCATCGCCTGGCTCATCAGGCGGGCCTGGCTGCCCACCGCCAGGTCACCCATCTCTCCCTCGATCTCCGCCCGTGGGGTGAGGGCGGCCACCGAGTCGACCACCACGATGTCGACCGCGGCGGAGCGCACCAACTGGTCGACGATCTCCAGGGCCATCTCACCGGTATCGGGCTGGGAGACCAGCAGGTTTTCGATGTCCACCCCGAGGGCCGCTGCATAGACCGGATCCAGGGCGTGCTCGGCATCTACGAACGCCGCCACGCCGCCCCGTTTCTGCACCTCGGCGATGGCATGGAGGGTGAGCGTGGTCTTGCCGGAGCTCTCCGGTCCGTAGACCTCCACCACCCGCCCCTTGGGGTACCCGCCTCCGAGGGCGAGATCCAGGGTGAGGGCGCCGGTGTTGATCGTTTCGACCCGCATCCTGGAGGCATCCCCCAGACGCATGATCGACCCCTTGCCGAAATTGCGTTCAATCTGGGTGAGCACCAGGCCCAAGGCCTTGTCCCGCTCGGCGGCGGCGGCGGAACCGGATGCAGGCGGTGGGGAGGCGGCGGCGCCGAGGGAGGAGGAGACGGCGGCCTTGGGATCAGCGGGCATGGTGGGGATTAGCGATGGAACAGGCCGCAACGGCGTACACGCTCGGTGACGGGGAAGCCGTGGTGGGTGGCTGGGCAGGCATTGGGAGCCCGGCGACCGGGAGTCATCCTGCGACCTCTAGGCAGCAAGTGCCACCAAGGGAGACCAGCGTCTCAGCCGTGCATAGTACGAACGTACTTTAGCGCTTCAGGCCCAGTCCGCCAGGGGGCCGGCAAAGCGGGTCGCGTCGAGAGGAAGGATCGCCCAGGACTGCAGCCCGTCGCTGTCGCTGGGGGCCAGATAGCCCCACAGGGCCAGGAAGCAGCGCACGGGCTCCAGCCCCGGGGTGCTCCTCACCCGTTCGAGGGTGGGCCGGCGATCCTCCACGAACCAGAGGGGCCTCTCCGCGTTGCGCAGGCTGAGCAGCACATCCGGTTTGCTGCCCCGTTCATGGCCGTACACGGCCTGGGGCTCAAGCCCTGCGGCTTCCAGCAGCCGCGTCGCGTAGGCGCCGCCCTTGGTGGTGAGCACCAGCCAGGGCACCCCTTCCTCGCTCAGCTGGCGCAGGCGACGCTCCACGCCGGGGAAGAAGCGATGCAGGGCGAGCCAGGCGGCTGGATCCTCGCGGAGGGCGGTGTCGCGCACGCTTTCCAGGGCCGCCTGCAGCGCCTCCTCACTGGCGGTGACAAGGGCCAGTTCCAAGGCCAGGGCTTGGTGGTAGTTGCGGAGCCAGGCCTCAAGACTGAAATCGGGGCGGGTCATGGCGATGGCCACCAACACCATTTCCCAGCCCTTGTGGATCTGGGGACGAAGGGTGACGAAGGCCGCGGGGGCCTGCTCGGGGAGCACCAGCGAGGGATCGAGCCGCTGGGCTGCCCGCCGGGCCGACCACCAGTATTCGGGCATCCCATCGATCAACACGCCGTCGAAATCGAAGACGAGGAGCGGAGCGGTCGACACGTGGGGGGCCGCAGGGGGTTTGGAACTGGGCCGCTAGGATTCGAACCTAGGAATGTCGGGACCAAAACCCGATGCCTTACCGCTTGGCGACGGCCCAATGAAGGCTGGTCGTTGCTGGAACGGTGATCCGAACCGCTGACCACTGTGGCCGGTTCAACCGGCACCAACACAGTTACCCACAGCAGCCGGTCCTTCGTCAACTCGACGGCTGGTCCCGGCTCTGGCTACGGGCCCGGACCGCCGCCGACCGAACCGGATCGGCCCCTGCCTGATCAGGCGGGAAAAACCCTCAGACGCTGCTGCTGGCCGCGGCCGAACACGGCACTGCGGAGGCGGTAGTGGTTCACCAGTTCGGCCTGCATCTGCCGCACCGGTTCGCTGCGAGGCAGCAGTTCCACCGGCCTTCCCTGGGGCAGCACCACCTGCTCCACCGCCAGTCGGCATTCCTCCAGGGCGGCATGGGCATCGTCCAGGTCGGTGACATCACCCTCGGTGCTCCCGGACGGGCGCCGGTCGGAGACCCGCTCCAGTGCCCGTTGCAGCTGGTGCAGGCTCTCGGATTTGATCACGAGGATCGGTAGCCCCAGGTCCTGAGCCCGACGGCGCAGGCCGGGCTCCCGGCCCAGCTGTCCCCGTAGGCTGAGCATCAGATCAGCTCCCTCCGGGGCCTCCACCACTTCCAAGGCCAGGGAGCGGCTGCGGGCCGCCTCTTCGAGCAGGGCGCGCGACACCCCGACGCCGCAGACCCGCAGGGGCGGTGGTGGTCCGGGGAGTTCATCTTGGAGCGGCGCCGGACCGTTCGCCGGCCCCGCTGCGGCGGCGGTTGGTCGGTGCGGGGAGCGGGCAACGGGATCGGGCAGCCGCATCGGGCTGCGGGGGGAGCGGGTCGCACCGGGCTCGGCTGGGGGCGCCGGGGCCTCCTGGAGCCGCAGTTCACCGGCCTCGCTGAGTTCCCGGATCTGGGGACGGGCGCTCTGGCCCCGCAGCAGCAGATCCACCGTGGTCGCCACATCGCGGTGCACCAGCCAGCGCTGGCGGCTGTGCATTTCCACGGCCATCGGGAAGGTGGGTTCGGCCGCCCGCTCCAGCACGGTCTTCTGGGTGCGGCGGCGGCGGGCCTCCTCATCGCCCAGGGTCACCGACTGGATGCCGCCCACCAGATCGCTGAGGGTGGGGTTCTTGATCAGGTTGGCCAGTTCGTTTCCGTGGGCGGTGGCCACCAGCACCACGCCCCGCTCGGCGATGGTGCGGGCCGCCAGGGCCTCCCGTTCGGTGCCGATCTCATCGATCACGATCACCTCGGGCATGTGGTTTTCCACCGCTTCGATCATCACTTCGTGCTGCAGTTCGGGCCGGGCCACCTGCATGCGCCGGGCCCGGCCGATGGCGGGATGGGGGATATCGCCATCGCCAGCGATCTCGTTGCTGGTGTCGATTACCACCACCCGTTTGCCCAGCTCATCGGCCAGCACCCGGGCGATCTCGCGCAGGGCGGTGGTCTTGCCCACGCCAGGGCGTCCCATCAGCAGCAGGGATTGGCCAGCATCCAGCAGATCCCGCACCATGGCCACGGTGCCGAACACCGCGCGCCCCACCCGGCAGGTGAGGCCCACCACTTCTCCGCTGCGGTTGCGGATGGCGCTGATCCGGTGCAGGGTGCGTTCGATGCCGGCCCGGTTGTCGCCGCCGAAGGCGCCGATCCGCTCCACCACCAGGGCCAGGTCGCTGCGCTGAACCGGCAGCTCGCCGAGCAGCACGGCTCGGCCCGGATAGCGCGCTTCCGGCACCCGGCCCAGGTCCAGCACCACCTCCAACAGTTGATCGCGGGCTGCGGGGGCTGCCAGGGCCGCCTGGACGGCGGGCGGCAACACCTCCAACAAGCGATCGAGGTCGTCGGTGACGCGCTGGGTGGCGGGGGGAAGGGCGGGGGGCGGAGTCAGCGAAGGCTGCAGGGCTGGCGGGATGCGTTTCGGAGATGTTCTAGCGGCAGGGCAGCCAGTGCAGGGATGCGGACAGCCGGCCGCCTGGGCCGCAGCCTGGCTGCCAAGGGGGAGGGGGGGCGATCAGGGGGCAGGGAGCAGCTGGAAACCTTGCCGCGGCTGAACGCCGTGATCAAGGAGGTGTTGCGGCTGGTGCCCCCCGTGGGCGGCTGCTTCCGCCGGGCCATCGCCCCGGTGCAGCTGGGGCCCTACACGATCGCCGCGGGTCGGGTGATCCAGGTGGACATCAGCGCCACCCACCATGATGGCCAGGTGTTTGCCGAGCCCGAGGCCTTCCGGCCCAAGCGCCATCTGCGGGGCCCAGCCCCCGGCGCCGCCTACATCCCCCTTTGGCCTGGCGCCGCGGGTGTGCCTGAGCAGGCCCCTGGCGGAACTGGAGCTGCGCCTACTCACGCTGCGCTTACTGCAAACGCTGCGCTTCTCGCTGGAGCCGGATCAAGACCTCAGCTTGGACATGATCCCCACCCCCAGGCCCCGCAGCGGCGTGCTGGTGCGGGCGGCGGCCAAGCATTCAGCTCCCTGAGGCCGCTGCGGGGCCTGGATTCGAACTGATTGCGTCTATTCAGATGTACTGGGCCGTGCTGGAGGGCCGCTTCGATCGCAGCGATGCCGCGCCGATGCAGCGCCGCTGACGCGACCCTCGCCAGGCTTCGGGTTCAGACGCAGCCTTTGGCACAAAAACCAGTTGGTTAAACATTCTAGACAGCCGCCGTGGTAGCTATTGTGACATCATGCCAGCAATATCCCTGCTATCTTTCGCAATCTACGATTGCTACCATGGTCATGAACCTGTGCGGGTCATTGTATCTACTCGCCATCACCCTGGTGCTGCCTGATGCGGTGCGGGCCCAGGCCTCCCAGGATGCCAGTTCCCCCTCCGGAACGACAGGCGGCACCCTCCTGAATGGCACCACGGAGGCCCAGCCTCATGGCGAGTGGAGTGGCACGTATCAGAATACTGGCGTGAATCTGATGTCGGCCCGGCGCACTCAGGATGGCTTTCTGGTGCGGGTGAAGCGTCGCATCAAACCCGGTGGCGATGCCGCCAAGGAATTCGCCCGCAACATTCCCGTCGTGTCGACGGCGGCGAACTGGGCCACCCTGGGGTTGTTTAAGCGGGCCCTGAAATCCGACGGTGAGGCGGTGCGCGCCACCTGGTTGGTGATGAACTGCACCAACAAGACCTTCAACGTGAGCAGTGATGGCTATTCCTGGCAGAACATCTACAAAGATCCCTACGGCCAGGCCGAGGATCTCTACTTCCAGCTCTGCGAATCAAACCAAAAGGATGGGACAGCCCGCTACCTGAACCTGCCGCCGGCCGAGCCCGACATGCTGCGGGCGGCCCAGGCGGGCAAATAACCGCAGCGGCGAGGACCCGTTGCATGGACCCGATCGTATCGGGGTGGCCAAGATCGCGATCACTAAGGCCCAGCTCAAGCTTTGCCTGCGACAGCGTCGGCCCTGGCTTGCTGCGGCAGCACTGAGCCCCATAGACGGTGCTTGAGCGCCGATCAGGGCCGCCGCCGCAACCAGGGCTGCACCAAGCCCGCAGCGATCGCAGCCGCCTCGGGCAGCAGATCGGCTTGATCCAACAGCCGGCCGCCCCGCTGTTGGGCCTGCAGCAGCAGCGGTTGCAGGCGGGCCCTGGCGACGCTGCCAAAGGCCACGCCAGCTACCGCGGCCCCGGCGGGGGGCGGCAGGGTTTGCAGCAGGGGCAGGGTGCGGTCGTTGGTGCCACCGGCCAGCTGGACGGGGCCGGGGGGCAGCCGGGGGCCGATCCGCCGCCAGAGCTGCACCGCCGCCCGGGCCGTGCCAGCCCCCACATCACCCCGCATCGGCCGGCCATCGAGCTGCCAGAGCGGGGCGAAACCAGCGGCGCGCAGCTGGGCGAAGCGATTCCAGAGCTCCTCCACCAGCCGCTCCGCCAGCGCTTCGGGGCGCAGCGCCTCGCCTGCGGCGGCTGCTGGCGGCGGCGATCCATCCAACTCCAACCCACAGCTCACCGCTAGGCGCCGCAGGGGAATGCCGGCAGCCCGCAGCTGGCCGAGCCGGGCCGCGAAGGCTCCAGCGCGGCCGATGCGGGTGTGGATCTCGATCGCATCGGGCCGCAGCGCTGCCAATAATGGGGGCACGGCCGCAGCCGGCAGCAGCTGATCGCGCTCCTTGATCAACCCCAGCGGGCAGGCCGGCAGGCAACGCCCGCAGCCATAGCACCGCTCCTCCAGCACCCCGCAGGCGAAGCGATCCGGGGCCGCTTCTGGCCTGGAGCCAGACCCGGCTACGGGCTCCAGGCGCGCCATCGCTTGGGGCTGAATCGCTAACGGCGGAATCGCCAGGGCGGGACAGACCCGCTCGCAGGGCCGTGGGCAATCGAGCGGGCAGCGGGCCGAATCGAACCAGGCCTTGCGGAAATGGGGATCGGACCCGTCGCTGAGGCTCACCATCAGCCAGGGGAGAGCCGCGCCTCGAGCCGCCGCCCAGGCGATCCCGCGTCGGGCAGCCGCCACCACGGCAGGATCGGCGGCCACATCCAGGCAGTGGACCCCCGCCAGGGTGTAGACGCCTGCCAGGTCTTCGATGGCAGCCAGGTCCTGGTTGCTGGCGCCACCGATCCATTTCACCCAGCGGCCCCTGGCCAGGGCCTGCTCGGCAAGGGGAGTGGGGCAATCGGGGTCGATGGCTTCGGCTGGCGCGAAGGGCCATCATCCCAACGATGGGGCTCAGGCCCCGATCGGGCGCCCCAGCGCCGCACTCGCGGGGGCATGCCTCTCCACACTTTCAGCCGCTCTATCTGGGCATCAGGTCGCCGGCGGCGGCAAGGGGGGCGTCGCCCTCAGGGGAGGTCTCCGCCCCATTCAGCCTTAGCGCCTTGGCGAGCCAAGGGGCCGTGACACCCCCGACGCCCACGGTCATCAACATCGTCAGAAATACCAAGCCTTTGAGGGGGCAATCCAGCACACCCCCCACCCCGCCGAGCCCCAAGGGACTCAGCTCCTGCCAAAAAGCATCGGCCGCCAGCAGCGGGAACAACACCGTGATCGCAGGATCGCCAGCTGGGCGATCAACGCATCCAGGGATCCGGCGGCAGTTTCGAGGCGCAGGCCCACCACCACACCGGCCGTCACCGCTGCAGGCAATCCAGCCTCGGGCAGGGAATAGTTGCAGCCACTGAACAACAGAAACAAGGTGCCCAGGGTGAGCTGGAGGGAGAGGACGTCGAATGCCGGCTCGGGGCCCCCGACGGCTGCAATTCGCCCGGCGGTGTGCCCCCGCTCCAACTCCAAAGCCAGCGCTAATCCGGCCAGGCCGCCCAAGGCCACCCCCACACCCAGCCGAAGCAACAGGCGCCAGGCCCCATCCTGCTAACTGCCCAGATCGCCAAAGGCCAGCGGCAACAACAACAGCGCCAGCACCGCATTCACCGGCTCCAGGATCAGCCCCTCCGCTTCCAGCACCCCGGCCAGGAAAGGGCTGAGGCCCGTTTGCCGCACCAAGGGATTGACCACCATGGGGCCCGTGGCCAGGGCGATGGCGCCAAAGACCAAGGCCACCAGCCAGGGCAAACATTCGGCCCAGTGGGCCAGCACAGCAACGCCGGTCAGGCCCAGCACGGAACAAACCAGCACCAACTGGAGTACCGACCGCTGCAGATCCCGGCCCGCCAAGCGCAGATTGAGACTGCCATCAAACAGAACCTGGCCCACCATCCGCCCCACTAACGGCTCCAGCCTGGAGCCCAATCGGTCGGGCTCGATCCAGCCGATCCCTGCATGGTCCAGCAGCAACTCTGTGGCCAGAAGGAGCACCAGCGCAGGCAGGCCACTCAGGCGTGCCACCAACTGGCCGTGGGACCCCGCAAAAAAAGAAGACGCCCCAAATCAGCGCCAGTCTTTCCTGGGGATCAGACCCCAGCGATCAGCTGCTCTAACGGCTGCCACCGCAAGGCTCGGGCGCCACCCATCTCCACCACCATTTTGAGCCTCGGCTCCCGCCGCGTGAGACCCACCAGCGAGGCCAGTTCGGCAGTAGAAAGCACCTGGCCCTCCAACAGCCAAAGCAGGATCGGGGCTTGCCCCTCCAGTTCGACTCCGAGCAGGGGCATCACCCGCTGCACCTCGCCCACGGCCGCTCCCCGGCCCACGCTCTGATGGCCCAGATGGGGAGGCCGCACGCCATGGAGCTGGAACAGGAAGGCTTCTGGATCGCCCAGCCCCCGGGCGGAGGTGAGGTGGGCCCGATAACCGGCGGCCCGCAGACGGCGCAGTAGACGGGTTTCGGCCCCACCTTCAAGCGGGGCGAACAGGGCGATGGCCCCAGCGCGTTCCAGATCCTGACGGAAACCGCGACCTGAGAGCAGCAGGGGCATCGGCGGCAAGGGCGAACGCAATCAAGTCTGGCAGCCCAGGCCACGTTCAGGGGGGGTGAGGTCGTGGGGTACATTGGTTACTTGCGCTGATGTCTGTGCCCGTCCGCTAGCCGGGCCTCCAGAACACGGTGCGGAGGTTGTCATTGGTGACGACCTCTCCAGGCCAGTGCGGCCGCCCTGCCGAGGCTCAACCGCCAAGGTTTGGGGCACCGCCGGGATACTGCCTCATCGAAACGAGAAGTTCGCTTCCCTTGGGTCGAGAAGTCATTCTCTTCCCTGTCGTTTCAGGCAAGTCCCAGCCCGCTGAATCGCCTCGCTAGCCCAAGGTCGGTGGTCTCCAAGCCTCCACCTGATCTGCGATCCCAAGCATTCAGCACCCGCCGTCCTCCCGCATTCCCTGTGGGTCGGCCTGAAGCCCCACGGCATCAGCACGCGGCAGTCCAGCTGGCGTCATCTCCCCTCCCATGTCCATCGGCATTCTCGGGAAGAAATTGGGCATGTCCCAATTCTTCGACGACGAAGGCAGGTCCATCCCGGTCACCGTGATCGAAGCGGGTCCCTGCCGCATCACCCAGCTCAAGAACGAAGCCAGCGACGGTTACAGCGCCGTCCAGATCGGTTTCGGCGAGATCCGCGAAAAGTTGGTAAACAAGCCCGCCAAGGGCCACCTAGCCAAATCCGGTTCCGATCCCCTGCGTCATCTGCGCGAATATCGCGTCGATGCCGTCGAAGGCCTTGAGCTGGGCACCGCCATCACCGTGACCGCCTTCGAGGCCGGCCAGAAGGTTGATGTCAGCGGCGACACCATCGGTCGCGGTTTCGCGGGTTGGCAGAAGCGTCATGGCTTCAGCCGGGGTCCGATGAGCCACGGTTCAAAGAACCACCGCGAGCCCGGTTCAACCGGTGCCGGCACCACGCCGGGCCGCGTGTACCCCGGCAAGCGCATGGCTGGCCGCTATGGCGGCAAGCAGATCACCACGCGTGGTCTCACCATTCTCAAGGTGGATGTCGAGCGCAACCTGCTGGTGGTGAAGGGCTCGGTTCCCGGCAAACCCGGGGCTTTGCTTGACATCCGTCCGGCCAAGCGGGTCGGCAGTAAAGGCGCGTCCTGAGGAGCAGAACCATGGCAAATGTTGTTGTTCACGATTGGCAGGGCAAGGAGAGCGGCAAAGCTTCCCTTGATCTGAAGGTCGCCAAAGAGACCTCTGCCGCTGACCTGCTGCACCGGGCGGTGGTGCGTCAGTTGGCCAATGCCCGCCAGGGCACCGCCAGCACCCTCACCCGGGCCGAGGTGGCTGGTGGCGGCCGCAAGCCCTACAAGCAAAAGGGCACCGGCCGAGCCCGCCAGGGTTCGATCCGCACCCCCCTCAAGCCGGGTGGCGGTGTGGTCTTCGGACCCAAGCCCCGCAGCTATGAGCTGGCGATGAATCGCAAGGAGCGTCGCCTGGCCCTCCGCACCGCCCTGATGAGCCGCGTCGCGGACATTGTGGCGGTCAAGGGCTTCGGTTCGGAACTGGACACCCCGAAGACCAAAGAGATCACCGCAGCTCTAGGCCGTTTTGGTATCCAAGCCGACACCAAGGTGCTGCTGATCCTCGACAACGCCTCGGAAGCTGTTCGGCTTTCGGTGCGTAACCTCGAGAAGGTCCGCCTGATCGCGGCCGATCAGCTCAATGTCTTCGATCTGCTCCATGCCAGCAAGCTGGTGGTGAGCGAAGAGGCACTCGCGAAGATTCAGGAGGTTTACGGCGATGTCTGAACGTTTTACTGATCGGTTGGCGGATGTGATCCGCCGGCCCCTGATCACCGAGAAGGCCACCCGTGCCCTCGAACTGAATCAGTACACCTTTGAGGTGGATCACCGGGCTGCCAAGCCCGACATCAAAGCGGCCGTCGAATCCTTGTTCGATGTGAAAGTCGTCGGTGTGAGCACCATGAATCCTCCCCGCCGCACCCGTCGGGTGGGGCGCTTCGCCGGCAAGCGTGCCCAGGTGAAGAAGGCGGTTGTGCGCCTCGCCGAAGGCAACGCCATCCAGTTGTTCCCAGAGGCCTGAGGGGTCTGAAACGTCATGGCAATCCGTAACTACAGACCCATCACCCCCGGCACCCGCACGCTGGTGGTCACCGACTTCAGCGAAATCACCGGACGCGGTCGTGAGCGGGGCTTGGTTGTGGCCAAGCACCGCCGCAAGGGCCGCAACAATCGTGGTGTGATCACCTGCCGCCACCGGGGCGGCGGCCACAAGCGCCTCTACCGAATTGTTGATTTCCGTCGCGATAAGCACGGTGTCACGGCTCGTGTGGCGGCGATCCACTACGACCCCCACCGCAATGCCCGCCTCGCCCTGCTGTATTACAGCGATGGCGAAAAGCGCTATATCCTGGCTCCGGCCGGTGTGACCGTCGGCCAGACGGTCGTGTCTGGCCCCGAGTCCCCGATCGAGAACGGCAATGCTCTGCCCCTCTCGGCCATCCCCTTGGGTTCCAGCGTCCACAACGTGGAGCTTTACGCCGGCCGCGGCGGCCAGATGGTTCGCACCGCCGGCGCCAGTGCCCAGGTGATGGCTAAGGAAGGCGACTACGTCGCCCTGAAGCTGCCCTCCACGGAGGTTCGCCTGGTGCGCCGCGAGTGCTACGCCACCCTTGGGGAGGTGGGCAACAGCGAGCAGCGCAACACCAGCCTCGGCAAGGCCGGGCGCAAGCGCTGGCTGGGTCGTCGCCCTGAGGTCCGCGGCAGCGTGATGAACCCCTGCGACCACCCCCACGGTGGTGGCGAAGGCCGCGCTCCGATCGGCCGTTCCGGTCCGGTCACCCCCTGGGGCAAGCCGGCCCTGGGCCTCAAGACCCGCAAGCGGAACAAACCGAGCAATCGGTTCGTGCTCCGGAAACGTCGCCGCACCTCCAAACGGAGCCGTGGCGGTCGCGACTCCTGATGACCCACACCGCTCTGCCGTACGCCTGAACCGCCATGGGACGCTCACTCAAAAAAGGCCCCTTCGTCGCCGACAGCCTGCTCCGCAAGGTGGAGAAGCAGAACGCCGCCGAAGACAAATCCGTGATCAAGACCTGGTCACGCGCCTCCACGATCCTGCCGATGATGATCGGCCACACGATTGCCGTTCACAACGGCAAAGCCCACGTACCCGTCTACGTGACGGAGCAGATGGTGGGCCACAAGCTCGGGGAATTCGCCCCGACCCGCACCTTCCGCGGCCACATCAAAGACAAGAAGGGAGGCCGCTGAACCGATGGCTATCACCAACCCCAACACCCAGGCCATTGCGCATGGCCGCTACATCCGCGGCTCCGTTTCCAAGGTGCGGCGGGTGCTCGACCAGATCCGGGGCCGCACCTACCGCGACGCCCTGATCATGCTCGAGTTCATGCCCTACCGCTCCACCGGCCCCATCACCAAGGTGCTGCGGAGTGCGGTGGCCAACGCTGAGAACAATCTCGGCCTGGATCCCTCCAGCCTCGTGATCAGCCAGGCCAGCGCCGACATGGGCCCCTCCATGAAGCGCTTCCGGCCCCGCGCCCAGGGCCGGGCCTTCGCGATCAAGAAACAGACCTGCCACATCAGCATTGGTGTGGCCGCCCCTTCCGCCTGAACCCCGAGGACACCGACCGATGGGACACAAGATCCATCCAACCGGCCTGCGCCTGGGGATTACCCAGGAACACCGCTCGCGTTGGTACGCCCCCAGTAAGACCTATCCGACCCTCCTTCAGGAGGATGACCGGATCCGCAAGTTCATCCACAAGAAATACGGTGCCGCCGGCATTTCCGATGTGTTGATCGCCCGCAAGGCTGACCAACTCGAGGTTGAGCTCAAGACCGCCCGCCCCGGTGTGCTCGTCGGCCGCCAGGGCAGCGGCATCGAGGAATTGCGCACCGGCATCCAAAAGACCCTCGGCGATGCGGCCCGTCAGGTCCGGATCAACGTGGTCGAAGTGGAACGCGTCGATGCCGACGCTTTCCTGTTAGCCGAATACATCGCCCAGCAGCTCGAGAAGCGGGTGGCCTTCCGCCGCGTCATGCGGATGGCGGTGCAGCGGGCCCAGCGTGCAGGCGTGCTTGGCCTCAAGATCCAGGTGGGCGGCCGTCTCAACGGCGCTGAGATTGCTCGCACCGAATGGACCCGAGAAGGTCGTGTGCCCCTGCACACCCTCCGAGCCGACATCGACTACGCCACCAAGGTGGCCACCACCACCTACGGGGTGCTGGGCATCAAAGTTTGGGTGTTCAAGGGAGAAGTGCTCCCCGGCCAGCCGCAGCAGCAGCCTGCTGCCGACGCCACCCGGCGCCGCGCCAGCCGCCGGCCCCAACAGTTCGAAGATCGTTCCAACGAGGAGTGAGGGAGGTCTAAATCATGCTTAGTCCACGACGCGTCAAATTCCGTAAGCAGCAGCGGGGCCGTATGCGCGGCATCGCTACGCGCGGCAACACCATCGCCTTCGGCGAATTCGGCCTGCAGGCCCAGGAGTGTGGCTGGATCACCTCCCGCCAGATTGAGGCTTCCCGTCGCGCCATGACCCGCTACGTGAAGCGCGGCGGCAAGATCTGGATTCGGATCTTCCCCGATAAGCCAGTCACCATGCGTCCCGCCGAAACCCGCATGGGTTCCGGTAAGGGCAACCCGGAATTCTGGGTGGCGGTGATCAAGCCTGGTCGCATCCTGTTCGAGATGGGGGGGCCTGAAATCACCCCTGAGATCGCCAGGGAAGCCATGCGACTGGCCCAATACAAGCTGCCGGTTAAAACCAAGTTCATCAGCCTGGCCGACCAGGTGGATGACGCGGTGGCCGAACCAGCATCCCCCGAACCCGCTCTAGCCCTGGAGTCCTGAACCATGGCCCGTCCCGCTATCGCCGAGGTGCGCAAGCTCACCGACAGCGACCTCTCCGAACGCATCACCGCCACCCGGCGGGAGCTGTTCGATCTGCGCTTCCAGCAGGCCACTCGCCGCTTGGAACATCCGCACCGCTTCAAGGAGGCCCGCATCAAACTGGCCCACCTGCTTTCGGTGCAGTTGGAGCGGCAACGCTCCACCCCGTCCTGATCCCCCACCACTCCCATGGCACTCAAGGAAAGGGTCGGCACCGTCGTCAGCGACAAGATGGACAAAACGGTGGTGGTGGCGGTGGAAAACCGCTTCCCCCACCCCATCTATCAGAAGACGGTGAGCCGCACCACCCGCTACAAAGCTCACGACGAAACCAACGCCGTCAAAGTTGGCGATCGCGTTCGTATCACCGAGACCCGTCCCCTCAGCCGCACCAAGCGGTGGCAGGTGGCCGAGGTTCTTTCCACAACCAGCGCCGGCTGAGGAACTCTCCATGATTCAGCAGGAAACTTTCCTCACCGTCGCTGACAACAGCGGCGCCAAGCGCATCCAGTGCATCCGAGTTCTTGGTACCAACCGTCGCTACGCCCATGTGGGCGATGTGATTGTGGCAGCCGTTAAGGACGCCATGCCCAATATGGGCGTCAAGAAGTCGGATGTGGTTAAGGCTGTCGTGGTGCGCACCCGTGCCACCCTCCGCCGCGATACCGGTAACTCCATCCGCTTCGATGACAACGCTGCGGTGATCCTGGGGAACGACAACAATCCCAAAGGCACCCGCGTTTTCGGTCCCGTGGCCCGCGAGTTGCGCGAACGCAATTTCACCAAGATTGTTTCCCTCGCCCCGGAGGTGATCTGAGATGGCCACCGCAACCCCTAAGGCCAAGGTCCAGGAGCGCACAAAGTTGCGCATCAAAAAAGGCGATACCGTGCAGGTGATCGCCGGCAAGGACAAGGGCAAGACCGGCGAAGTGCTCCGCACCCTTCCTTACGAGAATCGGGTGGTGGTGCAGGGAATCAACATCCGCACCCGCCACGTGAAGCCCACCCAGGAGGGTGAAACCGGACGGATCGTGAGCGAGGAAGCTTCACTTCACGTTTCCAACGTGATGCTTTATTCCACCACCAAGCAGGTGGCCAGCCGCGTGGAAATCGTGGTGGAGAAGGATGGCACCAAGAAGCGCCGCCTCAAGAAGACCGGAGAAATCCTCGATTAATCCGTTCGCGGCCACCCTCCCCGGGGGTCGTCTTACTCACCCGCTACAGCTCCCATCCCAACCCTGTTCCCGTCCGCCTTCTGACCACGTCCAGAAGCGCACCCCCCATCCCAGCCATGTCACTCAAACAGCGCTACCGGGAGACGATCCAGCCCAAGCTGCTCAAGGATCTCGCCCTCACCAACGTCCACGAAGTTCCCAAGGTGGTCAAGGTCACTGTGAACCGAGGTCTCGGTGAGGCGGCCCAGAACGCCAAGGCCTTGGAAGCCTCGATCGCCGAACTGGCCACGATCACCGGACAGAAGGTGGTGGTGACCCGGGCCAAGAAGGCTATCGCCGCCTTCAAGATCCGCGCAGGCATGCCAATTGGCGTGAGCGTCACCCTTCGGGGCGATCGCATGTATGCCTTCCTGGAGCGTCTGATCAGCCTTGCTCTGCCACGTATCCGGGACTTCCGCGGCGTGAGTGGCAAGAGCTTCGACGGCCGGGGCAATTACACCCTGGGGGTTCGGGAGCAGATCATCTT
Organism: Cyanobium sp.; assembly: GCA_014191755.1. Taxonomy (GTDB): domain Bacteria; phylum Cyanobacteriota; class Cyanobacteriia; order PCC-6307; family Cyanobiaceae; genus Cyanobium. The sequence goes on along the minus strand of BJHE01000006.1, from coordinate 56,537 downwards.
TCCGGAAATCTCTTTCGACAAGATCGACGCCATCCGGGGCATGGATATCACCATCGTGACCACCGCCCGTAACGACGAAGAGGGCCGGGCCCTCCTCCGCGAAATGGGGATGCCGTTCCGCAGCAACTGAGCCCTCCTCCCACCACGTTCATGGCCAACCACGACCCCATTTCCGACATGCTCACCCGCATCCGCAATGCGAGTGAGAAGCGCCACGAGCGCACCCGGATTCCAGCCTCCAAACTCTCCCGCAGTATCGCTAGCGTGCTGCAACAGGAAGGTTTCATCGCCGCCATCTCCGAAGAGGGTGAAGGCGTGCAGAAGGAGCTGGTGCTGGAGCTCAAGTACAGCGGCAAGCACCGCCAACCCACCATTCGCACCGTCCAGCGTGTCAGCAAGCCTGGTCTGCGCATCTACAAGAACACCCGCCAGCTGCCCAAGGTGCTCGGCGGCCTTGGCGTGGCGATCATTTCCACCTCCAGGGGTGTGATGAGCGACCGCGATGCCCGCAAGCAGGGCGTGGGTGGTGAAGTGCTTTGCTACGTCTATTGATTCCGGGAGGAACCCCCATGTCACGTATTGGTAAAGCCCCTATCTCCGTTCCCGACAAGGTCACCGTGAGCCTCAATGGTCTCGCGGTCACCGTGAAGGGACCCAAAGGGGAACTCAGCCGCACTCTTCCGGATGGCGTCAGCATCAGCCAGGAGGGCAGCAGCTTGCAGGTCAACCCTGTCAACGAAAGCCGTCGCTCCCGCGAGCGCCATGGTCTCAGCCGCACCCTTGTGGCCAACATGGTGGAAGGGGTGAGCCAGGGTTTCACCCGCAAGCTTGAAATCGTGGGCGTGGGATACCGCGCCTCGGTGCAGGGCAAAAAGCTGGTGGTCAGCGCTGGCTACAGCCATCCGGTTGAGATGGTGCCCCCTGAGGGCGTCACCTTCACCGTGGAGAACAACACCACCGTGTTCGTCTCCGGGGCCGATAAGGAACTGGTCGGCAACGAGGCCGCCAAGGTCCGTGCCATACGTCCGCCTGAGCCTTACAAGGGCAAGGGTATTAAGTACGAGGGTGAGAAGATCCTTCGCAAGGCCGGTAAGACCGGTAAGAAATGAGGTCTGCACGCGCATTCTTTGCCTGATCCACCACCATGTCGTCCATTTCTCGCAAACAGCAGACCCAGAAGCGCCACCGCCGTCTGCGTCGTACCCTCAGCGGATCCGCCATCCGTCCACGGCTGGCGGTGTTCCGCTCCAACAACCACATCTACGCCCAGGTCATCGACGACGACGCCCAGAACACCCTCTGTGCTGCGTCAACCCTCGACAAGGATCTGCGCACCAGCCTCAAGGCCGGTGCCACTTGCGATGCGTCTGAGGCCGTCGGCCAGTTGGTCGCCAAGCGCGCCCTCGCCAAGGGCATTCAACAGGTGGTCTTCGATCGCGGCGGCAACCTGTATCACGGAAGGGTGAAAGCCCTCGCCGACGCCGCCCGGGAAGCGGGCCTTCAGTTCTGATCCTGCTCTCACCATGACCGAAACCAACGACCAGACGCAATTCACCGAAATCCCGGGCGCTGCCGACGTTCCTGCTGCTGCCGAAGGCCAGCAGGAACGTCGGGGTGGCCGCGGCGATGGCAAAGGCCGTGGCGGTGGCCGCGGCCGAGACCGTGACAACCGTCGTGGCCAGGAACGCGACTCCGAATGGCAGGAGCGGGTGGTTCAGATCCGCCGCGTCTCCAAGACCGTGAAGGGGGGTAAGAAGATGAGCTTCCGGGCCATCGTGGTTGTTGGCAACGAACGCGGCCAGGTTGGCGTTGGTGTCGGCAAGGCCGGCGATGTGATCGGAGCGGTCCGCAAGGGCGTTGCCGACGGCAAGAAGCACCTGGTGAAGGTGCCTCTCACCCGCAACAGCTCCATTCCCACCCTCAGCAATGGTCGTGACGGAGCCGCCAGCGTGCTGATCCGCCCCGCCGCTCCCGGTACGGGTGTGATCGCCGGCGGTTCGATCCGCACGGTGCTCGAACTCGCTGGCATCAAGAATGTGTTGGCCAAGCGCCTGGGTTCCAAGACTCCGCTGAATAACGCCCGCGCCGCCATGGTGGCCCTGGCAGCCTTACGCACTCATAAGGAGACCGCCAAAGAGCGGGGCATCTCCCTCGAGCAGATCTACTCCTGAGGCCCCGATGACCTTCCAACTCGACAATCTCAAGCCCCAGACCGGTGCCCGCAGGCGCAAGACCCGTAAAGGCCGCGGCATCGCTGCTGGTCAGGGTGCCAGTTGCGGCTTTGGCATGCGGGGCCAGAAGTCCCGATCCGGACGCCCCACCCGCCCCGGTTTTGAGGGTGGCCAGATGCCCCTCTACCGCCGCGTGCCCAAGCTCAAGCACTTTCCGCTGGTCAATCCCACCGAGTTCACGATCATCAACGTGGGCAAGCTGGCCGACCTCCAGGCGGGCAGCACCGTCGACCTCGATTCCCTCGTCAAGGACGGCATCGTCACCAGTCCCAAGCACCCTCTCAAGGTGCTCGGCCAGGGTGAGCTATCCACCAAGCTCACGGTGCGTGCCGCCGCCTTTACCGCAGGTGCCCGCGCCAAGATCGAAGCCGCCGGTGGCACCTGCGAGATTCTCGACTGAGGCGGTGCCTCTTCCCCGTTAGCGTCGGAGCCGTCCGTGGGTGCCTTTTGGCCTGGCGGACGGCTTTCTGCGCTTGAGATCTCTCCTTCTCCCCCCTTCGCACCCAACCCACATGGTCATCAGTCGGGGGCGCAATCCGAGCGCCGCTGAAATCCTCAGCCAGCTGGTTCAGGCCAAGGGGCTGCGCGACCGGGTGCTGATCACACTCGGGTTGCTCCTGATCGTGCGGCTCGGCATCTATGTGCCGGTGCCGGGAATCGACAGGGTCGCTTTCCAGGCCTTCATCCAGCAGGGTGGCCAGCTCCTGGGATTCCTCGACATCTTCACCGGGGGTGGCCTCTCCACAGTGGGCGTGTTCGCCCTGGGCATCCTTCCTTTCATCAATGCTTCGATCATTCTCCAGTTGCTCACGGCAGCGCTGCCCCAGTTGGAGGACCTCCAGAAGAACGAGGGGGAGGCCGGCCGGCGCAAGATCGCCCAGATCACCCGCTACGTGGCGCTGGGATGGGGGATCGTCCAGAGCACGGTCTTCGCCCTGATCCTCAAGCAGTACGCCTTGCCCGGTCTGCCTGAATGGTTGTTCGTGGTCCAGACCGCCTTGGCCCTGGTCACCGGTTCGATGGTGGTGATGTGGGTCAGTGAGGTGATCACCGAACGTGGCATCGGCCAGGGGGCCTCGCTGGTGATTTTTATCAACATCGTGGCCACCCTGCCCAAGGCGCTCGGGTCCACCATCGAACTGGCCCAGAGCGGAGATCGCGGCACCGTGACCGGCATCGTGATCCTGGTGTTGATCTTTCTGCTCACGATCGTGGGCATCATTTTTGTGCAGGAGGGAAACCGCCGCATCCCGATCGTCAGTGCCAAACGCCAGGCTGGTGGAGCCGGCCTGCTCAACGCTCGTCAGAGCTACCTCCCCCTGAAGCTCAATGCCGGTGGCGTGATGCCGATCATCTTTGCTTCGGCAGTGGTGTTTCTGCCCCTCACCCTCGCCAACTTCACCAAGAATCCCCTGTTGATCCGGTTGGCCGGCTATCTCAGCCCCAACAGCAGCACCCCCTGGCTCTATGCCCTGCTCTTCTTCAGCCTGATCTTAGGTTTCTCGTATTTCTATTCTTCCCTCACCGTGAACCCGGTGGACATCGCCACTAACCTCAAACGCACCGGTGTGGCGATACCAGGCGTGCGGCCAGGCTCCGCAACGGCGGAGTACCTGCTCGGGGTTCAGAACCGGCTCACCCTTCTTGGTGCCCTCTTCCTTGGGGCCGTGGCGATCATTCCCTCGGCGGTTGAGGGGGCGATTCAGGTGCGTACCTTCCAGGGCCTCGGTGCCACATCTCTACTCATCCTGGTGGGAGTGGCAATTGACACCGCCAAACAGGTGCAGACCTACGTGATCTCGCAGCGGTATGAGGGCATGGTTCGCCAGTAACCCGGCCCGTTCCCGCTACCCGTCCCTACCGGAGATCCCTGAACAGGGTCTGCCGAACGCTCTCCCCCGTCACCGTTCAACCTGCCCGCTCCCCCGTTGAGGTCAGCTGTGGGTTTTCCTTCTCACGCCATGAAGCAACGTCTTCTTTTCCTTGGGCCTCCCGGTGCCGGCAAAGGCACCCAGGCCCAGCGCCTTGCAGCCCGCGAGGGGCTCCTGCATCTCTCAACCGGCGATCTATTGCGGGCCGAGGTGCAGGCCGGCACTCCTCTCGGCCAGGAGGCCGAAGCCGTGATGGCCAGCGGTGAACTGGTGAGCGATGCCCTTGTGCTGGCGATCGTGCGCAGTCGACTCGAACACCACGCCGGCGGCTGGCTGCTGGATGGCTTCCCCCGCAATCTGCCCCAAGCTGAGGCCCTTGAGAGCCTGCTCACCTCCCTCCAGCAGCGAATCGAGCAGGTGATCCTGCTGGAACTTGATGACAGCGTGCTGATCCAACGCCTCCTGGCGAGGGGCCGGGCCGACGACAACGCCGAGGTGATCGCCAACCGCCTGCAGGTCTACAGACAGCAGACGGCCCCCCTGATTGCCCACTACGAGAGCCAGGGTCTGCTCCGCCGGCTCGATGGGGCCGGCAGCATCGACGCCATCGAGGAGCGTCTGGCCTCGATGCTGGTTGACTGATGTGGTAGGGTGCTCGTTTGCAAATTCGGAGAGCACAACTTCCATGAAGGTGCGTGCCTCAGTCAAGAAAATGTGCGAAAAGTGCCGGGTGATCCGTCGCCACGGCCGGGTGATGGTCATCTGCACCAATCCCAAGCACAAACAGCGCCAGGGCTGACCTGGCCTCTCGCCCCCGCCGCCGGGGGCACCACACCGGTTCCGGCGCCCAGGCGCGCGGAACCAACCCCAAGCTCCTTTGAACGCTTCCTGACGTGGCTCGGATCGCCGGTGTCGACATTCCTCGTGACAAGAGGATCGAGATTTCTCTCACCTATGTATATGGGATCGGGCTCACCCGGGCCCGCAAGATTCTCGCCAAGGCCGGGGTCAATCCCGACATCCGGGTGAAGGACCTCAGTGACGGCGACGTGCAGAAACTGCGGGGCGCGGCCGAATCCTTCACCCTTGAAGGCGACCTGCGGCGCGAGGAGGGCATGGCCCTCAAGCGCCTCCAGGACATCGGTTGCGTCCGGGGCCGCCGCCACCGCATGGGATTGCCCGTGAGGGGTCAACGGACCCGGACCAATGCCCGCACCCGTCGCGGTGCCCGCAAGACCGTGGCCGGCAAGAAGAAGTAAGCCCTTCGCGCCATGGCCCTGCCGCCCATGTCGGCGTCACCAGGGTCTCCCCCAGTTCCCCGATCACCTCCCTGCCATCGCAGGGCTTCCACCATGGCGAAGCCAGCCAAAAAAACCGGCCCCAAGAAGGCCAAGCGCAACGTCCCCAACGGCGTGGCCCACATCCAGAGCACCTTCAACAACACGATCGTGTCGATCACCGACACCTCCGGCGAAGTGATCAGTTGGTCATCGGCTGGTGCCAGCGGCTTCAAGGGTGCCCGTAAGGGAACCCCCTTCGCCGCCCAGACAGCCGCTGAGGCCGCCGCCCGCCGTGCCCTTGAGCAGGGCATGCGTCAGATTGAGGTGCTAGTCCGCGGTCCGGGTTCCGGTCGTGAGACGGCCATCCGCGCTCTTCAAGTGGCAGGCCTGGAGATCACCCTGATCCGCGACGTCACCCCCCTGCCTCACAACGGCTGCCGCCGGCCCAAGCGTCGCCGCGTCTGATCGGCTCCGACCCCGTCCACCCTCCGTTCCCATAGACCGTGCTGCAATACCAGATCGATCGGGTCGACCACCAGGTTGCCGGTGACCGTGCCCAGACGGGTGTGTTCGTGATCGGCCCCCTCGACCGGGGCCAGGCCACCACACTCGGCAATGCCCTCCGTCGAGTTCTGATCGGCGGCCTTGAAGGTAGCGCCATCACCGCGGTGCGCATCGCCGGCGTCAACCATGAGTACGCCACGGTTCCGGGTGTGCGGGAAGACGTGCTCGACATCCTGCTCAACTGCAAGTCCGTACCGGTCAACAGCCGCAGCCGTGATCTCGAGATCGGCCGTCTGGTGATCAACGGGCCGGCCACCGTTACGGCTTCCGATCTTCAGTTCTCCTCTCAGGTGCAGGTGATCGACGCCGATCGCCCCATCGCCACCGTTGCCGATGGCCACAGCCTCGAAATGGAGGTCCATGTGGAACGGGGCATCGGCTACCGCCCGGTAGATCGCCACAACGAGGACACCAGCTCCATCGACCTGCTCCAGATCGACGCCGTGTTCATGCCCGTGCGCCGGGTCAATTACAGCGTTGATGAGACCGCCGTCGGGGAGGGAGGCTCCGCCCGTGAGCGCCTCCGGCTCGAGATTGAGACCAATGGCAGCATCACCCCCGATGACGCCATGGCTCAGGCGGCCAACCAGTTGATCGGTTTGTTCCAGCCCCTGGCAACCCTCACCATGATCGAGGAGCCTGGCCTTGAGCCGGAGCCCTCGGCCGAAGCCCAGATTCCCCTCGAGGAGCTGAACCTTTCGGTACGGGCCTACAACTGCCTCAAGCGGGCCCAGGTCAATTCCGTGTCCGACCTGATGGGCTTCAGCTACGAGGATCTGCTCGAGATCAAGAACTTCGGTTCCAAGTCCGCCGACGAGGTTATCGAAGCGCTTGAGCGCATCGGCATCTCCCTGCCCCAGAGCCGCACCAGCGCCTGATCGGCGGTTTCCTTCCCCCCACGCGACAAGCATCCGTATCCGACCATGCGACACCAGTGCCGCGTCCCCCTGCTGGGACGCCCCGCCGACCAACGCAAGGCCCTCCTGCGGGGCCTCACCACCCAGCTGATCCGCGAAGGCCGGGTCACCACCACCAAGGCCCGCGCTAAGGCGCTCCGTGATGAGGCCGAACGGATGATCAGCCTCGCCAAGGATGGAACCCTGGCCGCTCGGCGTCGGGCCATCGGTTACATCTACGACAAGCAACTTGTTCACGCCCTGTTCGACAAGGCCCAGGACCGTTACGGCGACCGCAATGGCGGTTACACGCGCATCATTCGCACGGTCCGCCGCCGTGGCGACAATGCCGAAATGGCGATCATCGAGCTCGTCTGACCTGCCCCTTGGCACCCCGGTTCCACCGGTGCCTGCCGGGTCGCTTTCAGCACCCGATCCTTTTCTGCAGGGTCTTACTCCTGCCTTACGCCGGATCGCGATCTGTCTCCAGTACGACGGTGCCGCGTTTCATGGTTGGCAGCGCCAGACCAGCTTGTCCAGCGTGCAGGAGACCCTGGAGGGAGCGATCGAGTCCCTAGACCCTCATCGTCCTATTCGTGCCGTGGCGGCCGGCCGCACCGATACAGGGGTTCATGCTGCCGGCCAAGTGGTGCATTTCGACACGGCCGGTCCCATTCCCCCCGATCGCTGGGCGCGCGCCCTCAATGGTCGGCTGCCCACCTGCGTGCGGGTACTTGCTGCGAGCGAAGTGCCCTTCGACTGGCATGCCTGCTTTGCCGCCACTTACCGGCGCTATCGCTACACCATCTATAACGCGCGCACGCCCAACCTCTTTCTTGCGCCCTGGTGCTGGCATCGCTACCAGCTGCAGCTGGCGGAGGGGCTGATGGAGGACGTGCTCGCGGACCTAGTGGGAGAGCATGATTTTTCCGCCTTCCAGCGCGCCGGCAGCCGCCGCTCCCATGCCCGGACCACCATTCAGGCTGTGAAGATTCGTCGCGAGGGAGATCTGGTGGTGACCGAATTGCAGGCCAGCGGCTTTCTCTACGGAATGGTGCGGCTGCTGATGGGCCAGCTGGTGGCGGTCGGGGAAGGACGCCTCGATCCTGATGCCTTCCGAGAGCGCTGGCGGCGACGCCAGCGCCATGCCGTGAAGGAGGCTGCCCCACCCCATGGCCTCTGCCTGCTGCGGGTGGGCTACCCCCACAACCCCTTCACGCAACTCGCCTGTTACGATGGACAACCGCAGTTTCGGTTGGGGTTCAGTGATCCACCCCCTGCCTGGCATCCGCTTTCGACGGAGCTGGGTTGCCAGGGGTGAGGTCAACGCTGGCCCTTCCGGAACCATGGTCATCTCCTGCCAGCGATGACCATGGTTCCGTCGCACGGTAGGGTCCTTTCAGACCTGCCGTGCGACAGCTCGCACCGAAGCTCCTCCAGGCTGCTCCCCGTGGGCGGCTGCCCCAATCAGGCGCCATGAACAAGACAACTCCTCCTTCCATCGCCTCCCTCGACCGACAGTGGTACGTGGTTGACGCCGCCGACCAGACCCTCGGCCGGCTGGCCAGTGAAGTGGCCCAGGTGCTGCGGGGCAAAAACAAGCCCACCTACACCCCCCACCTCGACACCGGTGATTTCGTGGTGGTCATCAATGCCGACAAGGTGCGGGTGAGTGGCAACAAGGCCACCCAGAAGCTCTATCGCCGCCACTCCGGCCGCCCCGGTGGCATGAAGACAGAGAGCTTCGCCCACCTCCAGGCTCGGCTGCCTGAGCGGATCATCGAAAAAGCGATCAAGGGGATGTTGCCTCACAACGCCCTCGGCCGACAACTGTTCCGCAAGCTCAAGGTCTACAAGGGCGCCGACCATCCCCACGCCGCCCAGCAGCCCCAGCCCCTCGCCCTCGATCCCGCCGCCTCCGCCGTCCAATGACCAGCTCCTCCAACAGCGTCGTCTACTGGGGTACCGGCCGCCGCAAAACCGCCGTTGCCCGGGTCCGTGTCGTTCCCGGTACCGGCAGTGTCACCATCAATGGCCGCCCCGGCGACAATTATCTCAATTACAACCCCGTCTATCTGGCGGCGGTGAAGGCTCCTCTCCAGACCCTGGGCCTGGCAGCCCAGTACGACCTGCTGGTGAACGTGCGCGGCGGTGGCCTCACCGGCCAGGCGGATGCGATCAAGCAGGGTGCCGCCCGCGCCCTCTGCGATCTTTCCCCAGATAACCGCAAGCCCCTCAAAGTGGAAGGTCACCTGAGCCGTGACCCCCGCGCCAAGGAACGTCGCAAGTACGGCCTCAAGAAAGCCCGCAAGGCTCCCCAGTTCTCCAAGCGCTGATCGTTTCCGCTGCCTTATCTCGTTCCCTTCCAGCCATGCCTAAGCCCGACATCCATCCCACCTGGTATCCCGACGCCAAGGTGATCTGCAACGGCGAGGTGGTGATGACCACCGGATCCACCCAGCCCGAGATCCATGTGGATGTCTGGAGTGGTAACCACCCCTTCTACACCGGCACCCAGAAGATCCTCGACACCGAAGGTCGGGTGGATCGTTTCATGCGCAAGTACGGCATGGGAGGTGCGGATGGTGCCACTGCAGCAAAGAAAGCAACCCCGAATCCTGCGGCCGAAGCTCCTGAGGTTGTCTCCGCCGAGCCGACTGCTGTTGAAGCTTGACATCCGGCGCCTCGTAACCCCGCGGTTCCAGGATTTAGTCCTTTTCATGGGCTTCATGTCCACACCAAATGGCCGGGCGCCCAGCAGCGTCCGGCTTTTGTTGTGGAGCCTCGCCGTGGCTAGCTGTGCAGTCCCCATCACCGCGCACCCTTAAGCAGCGATGGACCCTGTTCTGCTGAGGCAGCGCCTCGAGACCGCCCGCCGCACCTTCGATACCCTGGAACGCCAGCTGGCTGATCCCGCGGTGGCGGCAGATCCCGCCCGGCTGCAAGCCATTGCCCGGGAGCGTTCGCGGCTGGAGCCGCTGGTTCACGATTTTGATCAGCTCCAGCGACTGGAGCTTGAGCGCGACGCCACGCGGCGTCTGTTGAAGGACCAGCGCCTTGAGCCCGACGGTGCTGAATTCGCCGCACTGGCCGCCGAGGAGCTTGTCCACCTCGATGAGCAGATCGCTGCCCTGCAGGGCCGCCTCACTGTTGCCTTGTTGCCGCGGGATCCCCGCGATGAGCGCAGCGTGATGCTCGAGATCCGTGCCGGGGCCGGTGGCGATGAGGCCTGTCTTTGGGCCGGTGATTTGGCCCGTATGTATGAGCGTTACGCCCAGAGCTGTGGCTGGCGGGTGCAGCCATTGAGCGCCTCAGAGGCGGAACTGGGGGGCTTCCGCGAGCTGATCCTGGCGATTGAGGGTGATGGCGTCTTCAGCCGGCTCAAGTTCGAAGCCGGAGTGCACCGGGTTCAACGGGTGCCTGCCACCGAATCCCAGGGCCGGGTCCACACCTCCACGGCCACGGTGGCAGTGATGCCGGAGGCCGATCCGGTGGAGGTTCAAATCGACCCCGCGGATCTCGAGATCGGGACCGCCCGCTCCGGCGGCGCCGGTGGTCAGAACGTGAACAAGGTGGAAACGGCCGTGGATCTGCTCCACAAGCCCACTGGGATTCGGGTGTTCTGCACCCAGGAGCGCTCCCAGCTGCAGAACCGCGAACGTGCCCTGGAGATTCTCCGCGCCAAGCTTTACGAGCGGCAGCTAGCGGCGGCCGCTGCTGAGGAGCGTTCCGCCCGGCGTGCCCAGGTGGGCACCGGGGACCGCAGTGAGAAGATCCGCACCTACAACGCCAAGGACAGCCGGGTGACTGATCATCGGCTCGGCCGGAACTTCTCTCTGGATCCGGTGCTCGAAGGCCAGCTTGAGCCCCTTGTGCAGGCCTGTGTGGCGGCGGAGCAGAGCCGGCAACTCGAGGAACTGGCTGCTCAGGCCGCCGGGGTCTGAATCACCTGGCTCTCCACCACGTACTTCGCCCACTCCTGGTGCTGCCCCGTGCGGATCTGACGGCTCGCCTCGAACCCAAGACTGCCGAGGGGGCGCCGCGGTTCCCGCAGCAGTGGCATACCGGCCTCCCGTGGGGTGCGGTTGGCTTTGCGCACGTTGCAGGGCAAGCAGGCGGTGGCCACATTCTCCCAGCTGTCCGTGCCCCCCCGACTGCGGGGCACCACGTGGTCGATCGAGAGGGTATCGCCTCCATGGCCGCAGTACTGACAGATGTGGCTGTCACGGTGGAAGACGTTGCGCCGGGTCAGGGGAACCTGGCGGTAGGGCACGCGCACGAACTGACGCAGGCGGATCACGGTGGGAAGCAGCAGATCCGGCCGGATCGCGTGGCTGGGGTCGTGTTCCAATCCCTCTGCCTTGCCCTTGAGAAGCATCACCATGGCGCGTCGCCAGGTGGTGATATTCAAAGGCTCATAGGACGCATTGAGAACGAGAACGTGACCCATGCCGGGTATCCCGGATGCCGTACATGGTATCGGAGCCTTGCGGTGAGCTTTGGTGTCCCAGGACGCCATCCGCCACCCTCGGGGCCCCGCACGGCCCCATTTCCGCTCGTCAGGATTCCGCCGCGCCCCACAATGGCTCGATCTCGCTTCGCTCCTATGCCGGAGCCCCATGAAACGGGCCGTTCCCGCCAACGAGCTTGGGTGGAGGTGGACACCGCAGCCATCAGCCGCAATGCCAGCTCGATCCAGCGGCTGATCGGTGAGCGCACCAGTCTGATGGCGGTGGTGAAGGCCGATGGCTACGGCCATGGGGCGGTGGCGGTGGCCCGCGCCGCACTCCAGGGCGGCGCGGGCAGCCTCGGGGTGGCCACCCTCGCCGAGGGGGTTGAACTGCGGCAGGAGGGTATTCAGGCACCCGTGCTCGTGCTGGGCAATCTCACCCAGGTGGAGGAACTGCGCAGCTGCCTGCGCTGGCAGCTGATGCCCACGATCAGCTCCATGCGCGAGGCCCTGCTCTGCCAGAACCTTGCCAGCGGCAGTGGTCGCACCATGCCGCTGCAGCTGAAGCTTGATACCGGCATGGCGAGGCTGGGGGCCGACTGGCAGGAAGGCCCCCGGCTTGTGGCCTCCTTGCGGGAGCTCGATGCCATCGAATTGGCAGGCCTCTATTCCCATCTCGCCAGTGCTGATCTCCCAGCCAACGACGACGACGGTCTCACCCATCTCCAGCAGCAGCGTTTCGAACAGGTGCTCACCAGCCTGCGGGCGCAGGGCCTGGCGGCGGGTTGTCGCCACCTCGCCAATTCCGCCGGTACCCTCCGCCACCGCCAGCATCACTTCGACATGGTGCGCGTCGGGCTGGCCCTCTACGGCCATCCTCCTGCCACCCACCTGGCGGAGCGTGTACCCCTTGAGCCCGCCATGCAGGTCCATGCCCGGGTCACCCTGATTCGCTTCGTGCCTGCCGGGGTTGGGGTGAGCTACGGCCATCGCTATCGCACCACCGCTCCCACCCGCCTCGCCGTGCTGGCGATCGGCTATGCCGATGGAGTACCGCGCCAGCTCTCTAACCGCATGGAGGTGATCTTCCAGGGGAAGCGTTTACCCCAGGTGGGCGCCATCACCATGGACCAACTGGTGATTGATGCCACCGCAGCCCCTGACCTCGACATCGGTGGCGTGGTTACCTTGCTGGGTAGCCAGGGCCAGGAGCAGATCACCCCCGCCGACTGGAGCGCCCGCTGCGACACCATCCCTTGGGAGGTGCTCTGCGGTTTCAAGCGCCGGCTGCCCCGGCTGGAGCCCGGGGAGGTGGAATGGCCCGGATGGGACGGAGGCCCGGCGGCTGAACCTGGGGAGGGACCTAGGGGGGGGCCATCGGGACCCTGATAAGCTCACAAGGCCGCTGGAGAGGTGGCTGAGTGGTTGAAAGCGGCTCCCTGCTAAGGAGTTACAGGAGGCAACTTCTGTCGAGGGTTCGAATCCCTCCCTCTCCGTTCCAGCACGGTGTTGATCACCGCGCCATCACTCTTGTGGGGATCAACCCTCCCCTTGGGCAGTATGTTCGCCTCGGAAAGCATCGACTGGCGGTAACCCTCTGGGTCATGCCCTGCGCTGATGCTGCAGCAGGGTGGCCGCGATCGTCGGCAGCAGCTTGGTGTCCTTCGCACAGGCAGGCCCTTCGCTGAACACCACCAATAGGAAAGGATCCACTCCTTCAGCTTCCACGTAGGCGGCATCGTGGCGGGCCTGGCTCATCCAGCCAGCCTTGCTCCAGAGCCGCGATCTCTCGGGCAATGCTTCTCCCAGAAAGCCATCCACCTGGTTCTCCGGATCCGCCGCCCGCAGGTCCGGATCCAGGGATCGCCAGAGCAGCTGGCGCATCCGCTCGCATGCCGGGGGGGAGACCAGGGCTCCCGCAATCACCGCCTGGAGCAGACGGGCCGTTCCATCGGTGCTAAGCCGGTTGCGGTTCTCAAGCGCTGTTCCGTAGAACTGGCGTTCCCTTCCGTAGGGGCCATCACTCCAGGTTTTTTGGCAGGCATTGGATTTCTGCCATTCGGGCCAGCCCAGGGAATCCAGCCACGTGTTCACTAGCCGGCGTTGGCTCGCCCACTCGGCAAGGCGCGCCGGGGGGAGCGCCGGACCGCTGCGGGTTCCGCTCAGCAGGTCCACCACCAGGGAGGTGGCGTCGTTACTGGAATCCCGCACCATGTCGGCGAGAGCCCTTCTCATCTCAGGGTCCTCCTCGATCAGGCGCTGTTGTAGCCAGGCCTCCGCCGCCACCAGGTACACCAGCTTCACCACACTGGCCGGGTAGCGCTGCCGCTCGCTTCCCCAGCCCGCCCCGGCAACGGGCAGCGCTTCAAAGGCCGCTCCGCTGAGGCTGGCGGCCCGATCCAGCAACGACTGGGAGTAGCGGAGCCAGGTGATCGAGAGCTCATCCGCCAGGCCTGGCCTTCCCTGGCTCGCCAACTGGTTGACCAGGTGAGCCAGGGTCTCGCCCATGGCCGGATCCGGGTTGTAGAACGCCATCGCCCCAGGCCGATGTGATGGCGACATTAGGCAGCTCTGTGCCCGATCCCTTTCGCGTGGACACCCTCTGGTGCCTGCGGCACTCTCTCGATGCCTACAGCCGACCCAGGGGATCTGGCTTGGCCACCCAGGTGGCGGCGGGTCGCCATCTCCGGGTGCTCGAGGACGGTGGCCCGCGTCTGCGGATTCGCCTATTGGAAGATGGGTATCCCTGTTGGCTGGAGCGGCAGGATTTGGCTCCTGCTGCTGTGCCCGCCGGCCTCCCTCGGCTTCCCCGCCTTGATCGCGTTGCCATTGCCGCCCGGATGGATTCGGTGCTTGCTTTTGCCGAGCAGGCCCGACAGCGGCCCAACCATTACCTCTGGGGAGGCACCTTGGGTCCGGATTTCGATTGCTCCGGGCTGATTCAGGCCGCCCATGCCGCCGCGGGCATCTGGCTGCCCCGTGATGCCTACCTCCAGGAGCGTTTCTGTCGTCCCGTGGCCCTGCGCGTGGGGGAAACGCGTTTGCTGGAGCAAGGCGACCTGATCTTTTTCGGCACCCCGCGGCGCTGCACCCACGTGGGGCTCCATCTGGGCGGTGGCCGCTACTTGCACAGTTCGGGCCGCGATCATGGTCGCAACGGCATCGGCATCGATGATCTCAATCCCCGCAACAGCGATCCAGTGGCCAACCACTACCGCGCCGAGCTCCGGGGTGCTGGTCGGGTGATGCATAGCCACGACGGCAGTCCTCTGCCCTCCTGAACGGTCAGATGTGCCGTCCGGGGGCTTGGGGCCGGCAACGGGCTTGAGTACGGTGGCGTGCCTAGACCCTGCAGCGCGGCCATGGCTGAGTCAGCCGCTCCGACCAGCTTGACCGGGGTAGAGCCCCTCGTAGCGGCGCTTGCGCCCGAGTCTTCGTCGTTCACCAGCCCGCTGGATCTCTCGGTGGTGGTGCCCCTCTACAACGAAGAAGGCAGCCTGCCCCACCTGATTGAGCAGGTGCTGGCGGCCCTGCGGCCCCTGCCGCTCCGCTTTGAAGTGGTGCTGGTGGATGATGGCTCCCGCGACGGCACCCCGGCCTTGCTGCGCGATCTGGCTGGCCGGGTGCCCGAACTGGTGGCCGTGCTGCTGCGCCGCAATTACGGCCAGACCGCCGCCATGGCGGCCGGTTTCGACGCCAGCCGCGGAGCGGTGATCGTGACCCTCGACGGCGACCTCCAGAACGATCCGGCCGATATTCCCCTGCTCCTGCAGCGCCTTCAGGATGGCAACTTCGATCTGGTGAGCGGCTGGCGGCACCAGCGGCAGGATGCGGCCGTGAGCCGCCTGTTGCCCTCGCTGCTGGCCAACAAGCTGATCGGCAGGGTCACCGGGGTGAAGCTTCACGATTACGGCTGTTCCCTCAAGGCCTACCGGCGGGAACTGGTGAGTGACATGAACCTCTACGGCGAGCTGCACCGCTTTCTGCCTGCCTTGGCCTTCATCGAGGGAGCCCGGATCGGCGAGGTGCAGGTGAACCATCACCCTCGCCGCTACGGCCAGAGCAAGTACGGCATCGACCGCACCTTCCGGGTGCTCATGGATCTGCTCACCGTGTGGTTCATGAAGCGTTTCCTGACTCGCCCGATGCATGGCTTCGGCTTCGTGGGCCTGCTCTGCCTGGGACTCGGATTCATCACCGGCCTCTGGCTCGTTGCCCAGAAGCTCCTGTTGGGCAGTGACATCGGCAACCGGCCACTGCTGCTGCTCTCCGTGCTGGCGATCCTCAGCGGTGTGCAGCTGTTCTGCTTCGGTCTGTTGGGTGAAATGCAGATGCGCACCTATCACGAAAGCCAGGGAAGGCCGATCTATCGCGTGCGAGCAACCCTGCGGGGCGTGGCTGCGGGCTGAGGCACCGCTTTCGTGGCGGGGCCGGGACGTCCCCGGAAGCGATGCATCGCCGCCGCCGCCTCCCGCACAACGGCTGGGTCCGGATCCCGCAGCGCCTGACGCAGCAGGGGCAGGGTGGAAGGGTCGCCCCAGTGCCGAGCAGCCTGGATGGCCTCCAGCCGCGATGATCCGCCCTGTTTGAAGAGCGTCCGCAGCGTCGCCTGGAAACGGAGCACTTCATGGGCGGCCCGGCGCTGGGGGAGTGCCAACGCCCTAGGTCGCTCCCGCCCGCTGGGGCTGCCGGAGGATTCCGGGCTTTCCGAACCCCTCCGTCCCTCGGTTGCCGCGCCAGCGGCCCGGGGCGTCAGATCCTGGGCCCCAGCCTGCACCAGCGCGATCTGGGCACGATTCAGGGCTGCAACGACACTGGTGTCAGCGTCCCGGATCAGGGGAGGTCGGCGTCTGCCTAGGAGCCACAGGGCTGCCAGCACGGCTGCGGCCAGGCCAGCGGTGAGGGAGGTGGGCATGGTGACAGGCTGAACTTTTATGTCGCCCCCCGCTGCAGCAGCGGGTGCCATCAAGGGGGTCTTCGTACAGTAAGGGCGGTTGTATTGGCTCAAGCCATGACTGGAGAATTCGCTGCCGCCTGGTTGCCCTCGGTGTTGGTTCCCCTTGTGGGAATTCTGGGCCCCGCCGTGGCCATGGCCCTCCTCTTCAACGTGATCGAAGCCCGCGACTGAGCTTCCGCCCACCGACCTCGCTACTGGGCCCCTGGGCCGATTCCACTGCACCAACTCGACACCATGACCGTGACCCCCGTGGCCGACCCGACCGTCGGCAATCTGGCCACCCCCGTCAACAGCAGCTATTTCACGAAGGCCTTCCTCAACGCCCTGCCGGCCTATCGGCCCTCCCTCTCCCCGAACCGTCGGGGCCTTGAGGTGGGCATGGCCCATGGCTTCTTCCTCTACGGACCCTTCGCCATCACCGGTCCCCTGCGGCTCACGGAGTACGGCACCACCGCCGGTCTTCTCGCCACGATTGGCCTGGTGTCCATCCTCACGGTTTGCCTTTCCATCTACGGCACCGCCGGTACCGGTCCGAACGTGCAGCCTCCGGATGCCACGATCGACAACCCCCCCGCCGATCTCTTCACCAAGGCAGGCTGGGCGGAGTTCGCCAGCGGCTTCTGGCTTGGCGGTTGCGGTGGTGCTGCCTTCGCCTGGTTCCTCTGCAGCACGGCTATTGTCTCGCCACTGGTGAACATCGCCGGCGGCGTTTGGAGCACCAACTGAGCAGGCGATTCCGACAGTTGTCCTTGCCCGCCCTCATCAGGGCGGGTTTTTTCATGGGCTGAGGGCAAGATCCCAACGCGAATCGATCGCAGCGTCGCTGCTGAGCCCAAGATCCCAATGCCGCCGACGGAGTCATGGAGACGGCCCGCCGACCGTAATGAAAAGCGGGCGAGCGCTGGAGGTGCGGCAGCGAGATGCACAGAGTCAGGCGGTCACCGGAGCCGCTGTCTACCCAGAGTGCGGCAACCGGCAGATCTGGGCCTGCAACGGCCTGCAGGGTGCAAGGGGTGTGGGATTCACTGGCCACCTGCAGAACCCAGCACCCGCAGAGAAACTTCGTCCGGCATGCGGAGCACCCAAAGGGGCACTCTGGGACCTTGCGCCGGATTGCCGAGGCGGCCTGGGGCCTTGAGGAGGCTCGGCCCAACTGCAAGCAAAAAGCCCCCGGCCGAGGCCGGGGGCTGAGGCGTCCCTCAAGAAGACAGACAGTGGTTCGATCTAACCGAACTTGCCTGACGTGGAGGCGATTAGGAAGGCCCCGTAGGTGAGGATGTAGCCAATGGTGAAGTGAGCGAGACCCACAACACGGGCCTGAACGATTGAGAGGGCCACTGGCTTATCACGCCAGCCCACCAAGTTGGCGAGCGGGGTGCGCTGGTGCGCCCAGACAATGGTTTCAATCAGTTCCTGCCAATAACCACGCCAGGAGATCAGGAACATAAAGCCTGTAGCCCAAACCAGGTGACCGAACAGGAACATCCAGGACCAGACGGCCAGGTTGTTCGAGCCGAACGGGTTATACCCGTTGATCAGCTGGGAGCTATTCAGCCACAGGTAGTCGCGGAACCAGCCCATGATGTAGGTGCTGGATTCGTTGAACTGGGCCACATTGCCCTGCCAGATGGCGAGGTGCTTCCAGTGCCAGTAGAAGGTGACCCAACCGATGGTGTTCAGGGCCCAGAAGACGGCCAGGTAGAAGGCATCCCAGGCCGAGATGTCGCAGGTGCCGCCACGGCCGGGGCCGTCGCAGGGGAAGGAGTAGCCGAAGTCCTTTTTATCGGGCATCAGCTTCGAACCGCGGGCATCCAGGGCGCCCTTCACCAGGATCAAGGTGGTGGTGTGCAGACCAAGGGCGATGGCGTGGTGGACCAGGAAGTCACCAGGGCCAATCTGCAGGAACAGGGAGTTGTTGCCCGCATTGATTGCATCCATCCAGCCCGGGAGATAGGCGGCACCAGATGTGCTGGCCAGACTTCCGGAATTGGCCAGCAGCACATCCATGCCGTACATGGCTTTGCCACTGGCGGCCTGAACGAACTGGGCAAACACTGGCTCCACCAGGATCTGCTTCTCGGGTGTGCCGAAGGCCACGACCACATCGTTGTGGACGTAGAGGCCCAGGGTGTGGAAACCGAGGAACAGAGACACCCAGCTCAGGTGGCTGATGATCGCTTCCTTGTGCTCGAGCATCCGAGCCAACACATTGTTTTTGTTGGCTTCGGGGTCGTAGTCACGGATGAAGAAGATCGCACCGTGGGCGAAGGCACCGCACATCAAGAAGATGGCGATGTACTGGTGGTGGGTGTAGAGGGCAGCCTGGGTGGTGTAGTCCTTCGCGATGAATGCGTAGGACGGCAACGCATACATATGCTGTGCCACCAGGCTGGTGACCACACCCAGGGACGCCAGAGCAAGACCCAGCTGAAAGTGCAGCGAGTTGTTGATGGTGTCGTAGAGGCCCTTGTGACCGGCACCGAGGGCGCCTCCAAAAGGGGTGCCCTTGGGTGGGTTATGGGCTTCGAGGATCTCGCGGATCGAGTGACCGATACCGAAGTTGGTCCGGTACATGTGGCCAGCGATCACAAACAGACAACCGATCGCCAGGTGGTGATGGGCAATGTCCGTGAGCCAGAGAGCTTCGGTCTGGGGGTGGAAACCACCCAGGAAGGTGAGGATCGCGGTGCCGGAACCGGTGGCGGTGCCGAAGATTTGATTGGCGGTGTCGGGGTTCTGGGCGTAGACGCCCCAGTTGCCGGTGAAGAAGGGAGCAAGACCCGCAGGGTGGGGAGACACCGAGAGGAAATTGTCCCAACCCACGTGCACACCGCGGGATTCAGGGATCGCCACGTGAACCAGGTGACCGGTCCAGGCGATGGAGCTGAAACCAAACAGAACCGCCAGGTGGTGGTTGAGGCGGGATTCAGCGTTCTTGAACCAGGCCAGGGAAGGCAGGAACTTGGGCTGAAGGTGAAGCCAGCCGGCGAACAGGGCCCAGGCCGACAGGATCATCATGAAGATGGAACCCTGGTAAAGCTCGGCGTTGGTGGTCATGCCGATCGTGTACCACCAGTGGTACAGACCGGAATAGGCGATGTTCACCGGGGAGGTGGCGCCCGCCTGGGTGAAGGCGGTGATGGCGCCCTGGCCGAAGTGGGGATCCCAGATCGCGTGAGCGATGGGACGGACGTGCAGCGGATCGGCGACCCACTGCTCGAAGTTGCCCTGCCAGGCGATATGGAACAGGTTGCCCGAAACCCAGAGGCCGATGATCGCCAGGTGACCGAAGTGGGTGGAAAACAGCTTTTGGTAAAGCCGCTCCTCCGTCATTCCGTCATGGCTCTCGAAGTCGTGAGCCGTGGCGATGCCGTACCAAATACGACGGGTTGTCGGGTCCTGTGCCAGACCCTGGCTGAACGAAGGAAATTTCGTTGCCATTGGGAAAGGTCAGGTGGAGGTCAGCCGACCGCGACGATGCGGGCCAGGAAAAATGCCCAGGTGGTCGCAATGCCACCAAGGAGGTAATGGGCCACACCCACGGCACGGCCCTGGGTGATGGAGAGCGCCCGCGGCTGGATAGCCGGAGCAACCCTCAGCTTGTTGTGAGCCCAGACGATGGACTCAATCAGCTCCTGCCAGTAGCCGCGGCCGCTGAACAGGAACATCAGGCTGAAGGCCCAGATGAAGTGGGCTCCCAGGAACATCAGACCGTAAGCACTGGAGCTCGAGCCGTAGCTGTTGATCACCTGTGCGGCCTGGGCCCAAAGGAAGTCGCGCAGCCAGCCATTAATGGTGATGGCGCTCTGAGCGAAATTGCCATTCGTGATGTGCTGGACGCTGCCATCAGCGTTGACGGTGCCCCACACGTCGCTCTGCATCTTCCACGAGAAGTGGAAAATGACGATCGACAGGGAGTTGTACATCCAGAACAAGCCGAGGAACACGTGGTCCCATGCCGACACTTGGCAGGTGCCGCCACGGCCGGGGCCGTCGCAGGGGAAGCGGAAGCCCAGATTCGCCTTATCGGGGACGAGGCGGGAGCTTCGGCTGTACAGAACACCCTTCAGCAGGATCAGCACGGTGACGTGGATCGTGAAGGCGTGGATGTGATGGACCATGAAGTCGGCCGTTCCCAGGGGGATCGGCCCGGCGGCAACCTTTCCGCCCACGGCCACAACGGCGCCATTGAACACCTCGCTCACGCCGGCAAGGGCGTTGGGAGCGGTGGTGCCGGCGGCAGCAGCATGGAGGCCCTGGATCCACTGGGCAAACACCGGCTTCAGCTGGATTGCCGAATCACTGAACATGTCCTGGGGACGGCCCAAGGCACGCATGGTGTCGTTGTGGATATAAAGGCCGAAGCTGTGGAAACCAAGCCAGATCGACACCCAGTTGAGGTGGCTGATCAGGGCATCACGGGCCTTGAGCACTCGGTCGAGCACGTTATCGACGTGCTTGGCCGGGTCGTAATCGCGAATCATCGCGATGGCTGCGTGAGCACCTGCTCCCACAATCAGGAAGCCGCCAATCCACATATGATGGGTGAAGATCGACAGCTGGGTTGGGTAGTCAATCCCGATGTAGGGATAGGGAGGCATCGCATACATGTGGTGGGCCACGATGATGGTCAGCGAGCCAAGCAACGCCAGGTTCACAGCCAGTTGGGCATGCCAACTGGTGGTCATGAACTCGAAGAGTCCGTCATGACCATTCGGAGCGGGGAACAGCAGGGGATCACCCTTCTGACCTTCCAGAATCTCCTTGATGCTGTGACCAATGCCCCAGTTGGTGCGGTACATGTGGCCAGCCACGATGAACAGCACCGCAATCGCCAGGTGGTGATGGGCGATGTCGGTCATCCAAAGGCTGCCGGTTACGGGATTCAGCCCACCTTTAAAGGTGAGGAAATCGCTGTAAGCGGCCCAGTTGCCAGTGAAGAAGGCTGAGATGCCCGCCCCGAAACCGGGAAAAATCTGGGCGATCAAGTCCTGATTCAGGAACTCGTGGGGCAGGGGAATGTCTGCATAGGTGGCGATGGTTTTGCCATTGAGCACCAGCGGCTGGCCGGCGTCGATGGCTTCCATCAGCGCGTTGGTGGGCAGGGACACGTGAAGGAGGTGACCTGTCCACGAGAGGGAACCGAGTCCGAGCAGGCCGGCCAAATGGTGGTTGAGCATCGACTCAACGTTCTGGAACCATTCAAGCTTCGGAGCTGCCTTGTGGTAGTGGAAGACACCGGCGTTGAGCATCAGGCCGGCCATCACCAGCGCGCCGATGGCCAGGGCCAGCAGCTGGGTTTCGTTGGTGATGCCCCAGGCCCTCCACACGTGGAAGACACCGGAGGTGATCTGAATGCCGTGGAAGCCGGCTCCCACATCGCCATTGAGGATCTCCTGGCCGAAGATCGGCCAGACCACCTGGGCACTCGGTTTGACGTGCAGGGGGTCGGCAAGCCAGCCGGAGTAGTTGGAGAAGCGGGCACCGTGATAAAAGGCGCCGCTCAGCCAGATGAAGATGACGGCCAGATGGCCGAAGTGAGCGCTGAAGATCTTGCGTGAGACCTCTTCAAGATCGCTCGTGTGGCTGTCGAAGTCGTGAGCGTTGGCGTGGAGGTTCCAAATCCAGGTGGTGGTTTTGGGACCTTTGGCGAGGGTGCGGTCGAAATGGCCGGGCTTTTCAAAAAGCTCGAACGTTGCCGGAACGGGGTTCCGGTCGACCAAGTCCTTCGCCGTTTTCCCACGCTCTGGTGGGCTGATGGTCATCGAGAGGTTCCTCGAGGGACGGAATCGAGGTGGAGGTCCACCCCTTGGGCAGGCAGGGCGTGAGCCCATGGCTGTCGGTGGGACCGGGCGCCGCCGAGGGAGCAAGGCTCCCGCCGATGGTCGCCGACTCCAATCCGGCGCGGGTGTAACCCCTTGCCGTGACTGGAGCTTTGGGCCCCGAAAGGGGACCGCTGGCGGAAGTATAGGGGCCAAAAACAAGGGGATTCGGGGGCTAGTTACAAAGATTCAATCGCCGGGCTTTCCAGGCTGGGACTGGGGTCTGGCGTTGGCTCGTTCACATCCAGTCGCCTGCTTCTGCGTTGATTTGAATAGCCCAGTTTCGCTTATTCCCATTTGATCCTCGCGTCGATCCCCTCGCGCTGTGCTCGCCGACTGTCACCACAGCAGAATGCGCGGGAATCCATGATTCCAGGAGGTGGGCCTTGGCGGGCGGAACCCGGATCAACCGAGGACTGCCGGAATGGGGGCTTCGTCGCCCAGGCCCGGCCGCCCTGGCGGCGCTGCTGGCCCTGATCCTGCTGATGGGCGCCTGGCTCGGGTTCCCTCTGTCGGCCCAGGCCTGGAGCCTGCCTGGGCGATCGGCGGGGAGCCCACCGGTAGCCACTCCAGCTGCCTTGAAGGAGCTGCAGGAGGTGGCGCCTCCCGATGCTGTGCAGCAACTGGCGGAGGCGCTCGGCCCAAGGCAGCCCAGGATCACGATCCTCGAACCTCGCGACGGCGCCCTGCTGCCCGATGCTCCTTGGACCCTCCGACTGGGCGTAGAGGACTGGCCCCTAGTGGATGCGGGATCCCTTGGGCTTGGATCCCATGTGATGGTGCAGCTTGATGACGGCCTTCCCCAGCCCCTGCTGGAGACCACCGCCTCCATGCCGCCCCTCAGCCCGGGCAGCCACCGGTTCACGGTCTATGCAGTGCGTCCCTGGGGCGAAGTGGTGAAGGCGCCCGGGGCCTTTCGCCAGATCAGGCTGCATAGGGTCGCGGCCAATCCCCTCGCTCTGCCCGCTGAGGGCAGTCCCCAACTGTTGGCAGTGAGTCCCTGGCAGGCCAACGCCGGGGAACCGGTGCTGCTCGATTGGCTCCTTATCGATGCTCCCCTGCAGAACCTGCGGGCCGATGACGCCCGCTGGCGGCTGCGGGTGACGGTGAACGGTGACAGCTTTTTGGTGAACCAGCAGACCCCTCTCTGGCTTAAGGGCTGGAAGTCGGGAAGCAATGCCGTGCTCCTCGAATTGGTGGATGGCCGGGGGGAACCGCTCAATCCACCCTTTAACAGTGTGGTGCGGGAGGTCCGCCTCGACCCCGGATCCCCGCGTCCTCCCTGGCTGGGCCACCGCCTTGATGGGCCCACCCTGGCCCGGCTGCTGGGGGAGCTGCCATCAGCCGAGCCTGAAGCCCCATCCCAACAGCTGCCATCCCAGCAGGCGCCATCTCAGAACAGCGTTGCCGTTTCCTCGCCCTTGCCGGAGCCAGAGCAGTCGGTCTCCACTCGGGCCCAGGAGAGTCCGGAGCCAGTCCGAATGGCCCCGGATCTGGGTCAGGACCCCGGCTCATCCGGGCAAGCCGCGCTGGAGGCGGATCCTCCAACGGCGCGGCCGCTCCCTTCGACGGCCACCCTCCCTTTGACCCCTGCAGAACTGGATCGGCCCGATCAGGACGCCAAACGGCCTAGGGAAATCGAGGCCGCTTCTTCTCTTCAGACCCCTTCCCATCCCCTCACGGACGCTCCCCTGACCCCTCCTTCCCCATCCCTATCTGTGCCTCCCGTCGATCCCGGCGGGCCGGGGGCCGAACTCCCCGCCTCCAGCGAGGCGGACCGGGCTCCTCTGCCTAGCCAGGCTGGAGAAGGCTCCGTTCCGGCCGGCACCACTGGGCTGCTTCCCTCCGCCAGGGAGGAGGTTAATGACGATGGCACACTGATCCGTCCCGCCCGCCGGAGTCCTTTCCAGGCGCTGCGGGAGAGGTTTACACGATGAGCCTCCATCCCAGCTCCCCGCCCCGATCCCCGGAGACGGTGTGGACACACGAGCCTGGAGGCCAGGGTCCGCGGTCGATCGTGGCCCTGGGCTTCAGTCCTGAGGCCAGGGTTCTGCTGCAGAGGTTGGAGGCCACCGGGCTGCTGGCCGCGATCCGCTGGCCGGGTTCAGCGCCATCGCCGGCGGACTGGCTGCGGCAGCACTGGGAGCAGGCCGAGGCGGTGGTGGCGGTTGGGGCCTGCGGGCTGATTGTTCGCCTGATCGCTCCACTCCTGGAGCACAAACAAAGCGATCCCGCGGTAGTGGTGCTGGATCCGGCCGGGCGGTACGCCATTCCCCTGCTGGGGGGTCATGCCGGCGGTGGGGAAGCCCTGGCTGCTCGGTTGGCTGCCCTGCTCGGGGCCGAGGTGGTTCCCACCGGCAGCTCGGCCGCCATGGGCCGGCTTCCCCTTGATGCCTTCGGCCGTGCCTGGGGCTGGACCCGTGGCTGCGGCGACTGGAACTCCCTGATGCAGGCCGCCTCCCGTTCCGGAGCCCTGCCTGCCCTGGAGCAGACCCGGGGCCTCGAGCTCTGGCGCGACCTGCCGGCCGTCCAGGGGGACGGGAGCGGCGCCGTGGAGGAGGGGGCGGCGGGCGTACCAGGGCCCCGGCTGCTGATCGGCCCGTCCACCGGCCCGGAATGCCACTGGCATCCTCCCTGCCTCTGGCTGGGGGTGGGTTGTGAGCGCGACACCAGTCCCGCCTTGCTGGAGCGGCTGGTGGAGCGCACCCTCAAGCTGGCGGGGTTGGCCCCGGAGGCCGTGGCGGGCTTGGCCAGCATCGACCGTAAGGGCGATGAAGCGGCCCTGCTGGCGCTCAGCCAGCGGCATGGCTGGCCCCTGCGGCTCTTCGACGCCGTCAGCCTCGCGGCGGTGCCGGTGCCCAACCCCTCCGAAGCGGTGGCCGAGGCCCTGGGAACCGCCAGCGTGGCCGAGGCTGCGGCCTTGAGCAGCGCCGCGGCCGCAGCCCCTGATGCCGCCGGTTTCACTGCAACACCCGAGGGCAAAACCGGGGGGGCCAGGGCCGCCGCCGCTGAACTGGTTGTGCCCAAGACCATCGAACGCGCCGCCCCCGGCGAGCGCGGCGCCGCCACCCTGGCGGTGGCCCTGGCGAGTCGGCAATGGGCGCCCCAGCGCGGTGAACTGCACTTGGTGGGCAGCGGCCCCGGCCAGCTCGACCTGCTCAGCGGGGATGCCCGCGCCGCCCTGGCCCGGGCCACGGTGTGGGTGGGCTATGGGCCCTATCTGGATCTGCTGGAGCCGCTGCGGCGTCCCGATCAGCTGCGCCGCGACGGCCGCCTGACCGAGGAGCGGGCCCGCTGCGCCGAGGCCCTCGATCTGGCGACTCAAGGGCTGCGGGTGGCCCTGGTGTCCTCCGGAGACAGCGGCATCTACGGCATGGCCGGCCTGGCCCTGGAGCAGTGGCTGGCCCGCGACGTGTTCGATCGTCCGGGCTTTCAAGTTCACCCGGGCATCTCGGCCCTGCAGCTGGCTGCGGCCCGGGCCGGTGCCCCGCTGATGCACGATTTCTGCACCATCAGCCTCAGCGATCGCCTCACCCCGTGGGCGGTGATCGAGCGCCGACTGCGGGCGGCCGCGGCTGGCGACTTCGTGGTGGCCCTCTACAACCCGCGCTCGCTCGGCCGCGATTGGCAGTTGGAGCGGGCACGAACCCTGCTGCTCGAGGGCCGGCCGGCCGCCACGCCGGTGGCCCTGGCGCGCCAGCTGGGCCGACCCGGCGAGAGTGTGCGGCTTTACAACCTGGAGGATCTACCCGTGGAAGAGGTGGACATGCTCACCCTGGTGCTAATCGGAAACAGCACCAGCCGGCTGCAGGACGGCCGCATGGTGACACCCCGTGGCTATCCGGGGGCCTGCCTGGAGTGAGGGGCCCAAAAAAATCGGGATGACAGGATTCGAACCTGCGGCCCCTTCGTCCCGAACGAAGTGCGCTACCAAGCTGCGCTACATCCCGATCCGACGACTGTAGGGGATGGCCCGGGCTTCGGGCCATCCCTCCTTGAGGGGCCTTCGCTCCGCCAGGGCCTTTGAGGGTCGTGGGGCCGATGTGTGATCGGCTAACGCCCCAGTTCTACACCTACCCTGGTAGAAAGTGTGGTCCTCGGCTGCTGCTGGCCTGAATCCGGTTCTTCCATTGGCCCCCCGTGATCTTCAGCTGGGCCCCGCTGCCGCTGGCCTGGGTGACGCCTCCCCCCCCCCCGCCATGCCCGACGCACCGGGAGCCCAGGACGGAGCCCCGGCTCCTGCTCCGGCAGCTAAGCCCGACTGGCTGCGGGTGAAGGCGCCGCAGCGGGAGCGGATCGGCACCGTGGCCGACTTACTCCTCGATCTCAATCTCAACACGGTCTGCCAGGAGGCCAGCTGCCCGAACATCGGTGAGTGCTTCGCCGGGGGCACCGCCACCTTCCTGATCATGGGGCCGGGCTGCACCCGCGCCTGCCCCTACTGCGACATCGATTTCGACAAGAGCGTGCGGGCCCTCGATCCCAGCGAGCCCGAGCGACTCGGCGAGGCGGTGGCGCGATTGGGCCTGAGCCACGTGGTGATCACCTCCGTGAATCGCGACGACCTGGCCGATGGGGGTGCCAGCCAGTTCGTGGCCTGCATCGAGCAGGTGCGCCGCCGCTCCCCCGCCACCACGATCGAGCTGCTGATCCCCGATTTTTGTGGCGACCGGGACGCCCTAGCGGCGGTGATGGAAGCCGCCCCCGATGTGCTGAACCACAACATCGAAACGGTGCCGCGGCTGTATCGCAAAGCCCGGCCCCAAGGCATTTACGAGCGCTCTCTCACCCTGCTGGAGCAGGTGAGGCTGTATTGGCCCCGCGCGTACACGAAATCAGGTCTGATGGTGGGCCTGGGCGAGTCCGACCAGGAGGTGCTGGAGGTGCTGGCGGATCTGCGCCGCCACCAGGTCGATATCGTGACGATCGGCCAGTATCTCTCACCCGGTCCGAAGCATCTGCCGGTGGACCGATTCGTGACGCCGGAGCAGTTCGAGCACTTCCGGAGGCATGGGGAGCAGGAGCTCGGCTTTCTGCAGGTGGTGAGCAGTCCCCTCACCCGCAGCAGCTACCACGCCGGCGAAGTTCAACGGCTGATGGCGCGTTATCCGCGCTAAGCACGATGAGGGCTGCCTGTCCCCGCCCGCTAATGCTGCCCCGCTGGCTGGGGTCCAGGGAGTTGTCTCAGGCAGCCACGGCCTCCCGTGGCGCCAGCCCCATGGCCGCCTTCTCGCTCGGGGGTACCAGCACCTTGAAGCGGGCGCGCCAGCTGGGCCAGTCGGCCAGCACCTCGGCGGCCCGGGAGCTGCCGGTGGCTTCGAGATGGGCCTCCAGAAGAGGTTTGAGCAGCGCTTCCTGTTCTGCGGTGTTGAGGGCCTCGATGGTCACGGTTTCTTGGTTGATCCGCCGCTCCAGATCGCCTTCCTCATCCAGCAGGAAGGCCACCCCGCCGGTCATGCCGGCGGCCACGTTGCGGCCGGTGGAACCGAGCACCACCACAACGCCTCCGGTCATGTATTCGCAGCAGTGGTCGCCGGCGCCTTCGACAACGGTGCGAGCGCCGCTGTTGCGGACCCCGAAGCGCTCGCCGGCCCGGCCCAGGGCGAAGAGCTCACCGCCGGTGGCGCCGTAGAGGCAGGTGTTGCCGAGGATCACCTTGCTGCCGGGATCGCTGCCGCCGGCGGGCGGCACCACGGTGATGCGGCCGCCATTGATGCCCTTGCCGACGTAGTCGTTCGCCTCACCCACCAGGCGCACATTCATGCCCTGCAGCAGGAAGGCCCCGAAGCTCTGACCTGCGGCTCCCCTGAAGGTGAGATCCAGCCGGCCGGTGAAGCCGGTGTTGCCGTGGCGGGCGGCGATCTCGCCGGCGATGCGGGCGCCCACGCTGCGGTCGGTGTTCACGATCGCCAGGTTGAGCACGTGGCGCGCCTGGCCCTCGATCGCCGCCATCAGGGCGGGATCGGCCAGCATGGTGTCCTCGAGGATCGGTCCATTGCCGTGGGCTTCGGCGTCGTGGCGGAGCCAGGCGCGATCGGCGGCTTGGGGGATGGGATCGAGGAGGCAGGATAGATCGAGGGAGGTGGTCTTGGCCAAGGCCACGGCACGGGGCGCCAGCAGTTCGGTGCGACCGATCAGCTCCTCAAGGCTGGCCACCCCCAGCACGCTGAGCAGCTGGCGAACCTCCTCGGCCACGAAGAGGAAGAAATTCACCACGTGCTCGGGCAGGCCGGTGAAGCGTTTGCGCAGGGCCTCCTTCTGGGTAGCCACCCCTACGGGGCAATTGTTGGTGTGGCAAACGCGGGCCATGATGCAGCCCTCGGCAATCATCGCCACCGAGCCGAAGCCATATTCTTCGGCGCCCAGCAGCGCGGCGATCACTACATCCCAGCCGGTTTTAAGGCCGCCGTCGGCCCGTAGCAGCACCCGATCACGCAGGCCGTTCTCCAGGAGGCTGCGGTGCACCTCGGTGAGGCCCAGCTCCCAGGGGCTGCCGGCATGTTTGATCGAGCTCAGGGGCGAGGCACCGGTGCCGCCATCGTGGCCGGAGATCTGGATTACATCGGCGTTGGCCTTGGCCACCCCGGCGGCGATCGTGCCGATGCCGATCTCCGCCACCAGCTTAACGCTCACCTTGGCGGCGGGATTCACCTGGTGAAGATCGTGGATCAGCTGGGCTAGGTCTTCGATCGAATAGATGTCGTGGTGGGGCGGCGGTGAGATCAGGGCCACACCCGCCTTGCTGTTGCGCAGCCAGGCGATGTAGGCGTCCACCTTCGGACCGGGCAGCTGACCGCCCTCCCCGGGCTTGGCCCCCTGGGCCACCTTGATCTCCAGCTGGCGGCCACTGCGCAGATATTCCGGGGTGACCCCGAAGCGGCCAGAGGCGATCTGCTTGATCGCGGAGCAGGCGGTGTCGCCGTTGCGAAGCCCATTGATGGTCGGAAGGGTGGCGGAATGGCCTTCGCCATCCACGTCGTTGAGCACGTGGAAGCGGGCCGGATCCTCGCCGCCTTCGCCGCTGTTGCTCTTGCCGCCGATGCGATTCATCGCCACCGCCAGCACCTCGTGGGCCTCGCGCGAGAGGGCGCCAAGGCTCATGCCACCGGTGCAGAAGCGCCTGCAGATGCTCTCGATGCTCTCTACTCGATCAATCGGCAACGGCGCGGCGGCCTTTCGCAGCTGGAGCAGATCACGCAGGGCCGTGACCGGCCGGTTTTCGAGCAGGGTTTGGTAGGTGGCGAAGTGGTCATAGCCGGGGCCTGCCGCCACGGCGGCATGGAGGGCCTTGGCCATCTCCGGGCTGTTGAGGTGGTATTCACCGCCGGTGCGGTACTGCACGAAGCCCATGAACTCGAGCTTGGTGCGGTTGAGTTCGGGGTAGGCCTTGGCGTGGAAGGCGAGTGTTTCGCTAGCGAGATCGGTCAGGCTCAGACCCGCCACCCGGCTGGTGGTGCCGGTGAAAGCCAGGGCGATCAGATCGGCGCCGATGCCGATCGCCTCGAAGATCTGGGCGCCGTGGTAGCTGGCCAGCAGCGAGATGCCAATCTTGGAGAGGATCTTGCGGAGGCCATCTTCCAGGGCCTTGCGTACGTTGGCCTGCGCCGCATCGGGAGTGAGATCAGGAAGTTTGCCCCGCTCAATCAGAGAGCGGGTCTTGGGGTGGGCCAACCAATGGCGGGTGGTTTCCCAGGCCAGCCAGGGGCACACGGCGCTGGCCCCATAGCCGATCAGGCAGGCCAGGTGATGGGTGCTCCAGCACTGGGCGGTATCGACCACGATCGAGCTCTGCAGCCGCAGGCCCAGGCGCAGCAGGTGATGGTGAACCGCCCCGACCGCCAGGAGGGGGGGGATGTAGGTGGTGCCAGCGCTGATCCCGCCAGCGCTGCGGTCGGAGAGCACCAGGATGCAACTGCCTTCGCGCACTGCGGTTTCGGCCCCGGCACATAGCCGGGCCACCGCCTGCTCCAGACCAGCCGGACCATCGGTCACCGGCAGCAAGGTGGAGAGGGTGGCAAGGGGCAGGCCATGGCCGGCCAGATCGGCCAGCTCGGCCTCATTGAGCACCGGGCTGTTGAGGTGCAGTACCCCAGCGCCGGTGGGCTCGGGGCGGAGGGCCGACCCGCGCTGGCCCAGGTGCATCTCCAGGCTCATCACCAGCTTTTCGCGCAGCGGGTCGATCGGCGGGTTCGTCACCTGTGCGAAGCGCTGCTTGAAGTAGTCGTAGAGGAGGTGGGGCTTGGAGGAGAGCACCGCCAGGGGAATGTCGTCGCCCATGCAGTAGGTGGGCTCCTTGCCGGCCCCGGCCATGTCCTCGATCACCAGATCCAGGTCTTCGGCGGTGAAACCGAAGGCGCTCTGTTGCTTGAGCAGTTCGAGGTCGGCGAGGCGGCGCTCCTGCGCCCAGGCACCGGGGGCCAGGTTGCGGCGATAGGCGGCGAGCCAGGTGCCATAGGGGTGGCGGGAGGCACTCTGCTCCTTCACCTCCCAGTTGCGCAGCACCCGCCCCTGCTCCAGATCGATCGCCAGCATCTGGCCAGGACCGAGGCGGCCCTTTTCGATGATGCGGCTTTCCTCCAGCTCCACCACGCCGGTTTCCGAGCCCATCACCACGTAGCCATCGCTGGTGATGCAGTAGCGGGCGGGCCGCAGGCCATTGCGATCGAGGGTGGCCCCCACCATGCGGCCATCGCTGAACACAAGCAGGGCCGGGCCATCCCAAGGTTCCTGCAGACAGGCGTTGTATTCGTAAAAGTCTTTGATCGCCGGGAGTCGATCGAGCTCAGGTTGGTCGCGGAAGGCCTCCGGCACCAGGGTGAGCAGGCTGTCGGTGATCGGCCGGCCGCTGCGCACCATCAGTTCGAGGGTGGCATCGAGGTTGGCGGAATCGCTGAAGGCGGCATTCACAAGGGGCCGCAGGTCGGAGGCGGCATCGCCCCAGACGGCCTCGAGATTGGCCTCGGCGGCACTGGCCCAGTTGATGTTGCCCAGCAGGGTGTTGATCTCGCCGTTGTGGCCGAGCAGCCGCATCGGCTGGGCCAGGGGCCAGCGGGGCAGGGTGTTGGTGCTGAAGCGGCGGTGGTAGACCGCGAAACTCACCGTGAAGCGTTCGTCGCGCAGATCGGCGTAGAAGCGATCCAGTACCTCGGAACGGACCATGCCTTTGTACACAACCGTGCGGGCGCTGATCGAGGCGAAATAAAGGTTGCCGATGTCGCTGCCCCATGCCTCGCGGGTGCGGTCCACGGCGCGGCGCCGCAGGCGGAATAGCAGCGCCTCAAGGCCATCCACATCCACGGCTATGGAGGGGGACGCCCCCGGGGCCAGCAGCAGCCATTGCTCGATCACCGGGGCAGTGTCCCGGGCCATCGGACCGAGCACGGCGGGGTCCACCGGCACGGGCCTCCAGCCCAGGCTGAGGAGCCCCAGACCGGCGGCTTCCTCCTCGCAGAAGCGGCGGGCCTCCTGGCAGCGGCTGGCATCGGCGGGGAGAAACACCATCGCCAGCCCCCGTACGCCCGCTTCGCCGCTGACGGCTGCCGGCCACACCGCTTCCAGGTAGCTCCAGGGAATGCCGCAGAGGATCCCGGCGCCATCGCCGGAATCGCCGTCACCACCGCATCCCCCCCGGTGCTCCATGCAGCGCAGGCCCCGCAGCGCCTGCTGCAGCACCCAGTGGTTGGGGGTGCCATCGAGGTGGGCCAGAAATCCGACGCCGCAGGCATCCTTCTCGCCTGCCACCGCCGCCGGCGCCGGACTGTCGCAGTGGGGCCAGAGGGGAGCGGAGAAGGAAGGCATAACCCGTCGTGGTGCTAGCGGAAGCGGAACGTCTGATCGGTGGGTCTGGGGGATCCAGCAGGGTTGATCCAGAGGATTGATCCACGATCCGGGCATCCTGAAGAGGGTGGACGGGAGCCTGGATCGGTTTGGGGGATCGGGGATCCGCGGCAGAGAGGTGCGCCGCAGCCGGGCAGAGCATTTGATCCTAGGGATTGGCCATCGCCAGCCCGTTCACCATGCACTTCTAGGCAGGTCTAACTTTCATGCCCCCGACCCCGGACCCGATGGCGCAGCCTGCGGCGCTCCCCGCCACGATCCTGTTGGTCACAGCCCTACTGGCGGCTCCTGCGGCCGCGGTGAACGCTGCGCCGCCGCCGCCCCCACCCCTGCCCGAGCTGCCCACTCCCCTGGGAAGCCCGCCAGCGGCTCCGGTCGCCGCCCCCGCCCCCGCCGCCGCACCCTCCACTGAGGGCACCCGGCTGGTGATCCTTGGGCTGGCCCAACGGGGAGCCTGGCGCTGGATCGGGCGTCTAGACGCTGCCCCACGGGAGCTGTGGCTGCCTCTGGAGGTGGCCCAAGGCCAGCTGGGGGTGAGTAGTCGCAGCCGTGGTGGTGGCGGAGAGCTGGAGCTCGAGTGGTTTGGTGCCCGGCTGGTGGTGGGAGCCGATCGCCAGCGGCCCCTGGCCGACGAGGTGGCCATCGACCTCGCCCCCCTGCTGGCCGCCAACGGCCTGACGGCCCGCGCCTCCGGGAGCACCCTGCTGCTGGAGATGCCAACCCCGCGGCTGTTGGGCATCCGCCCCAGCACCTCCCCTCCTGGACTGAGGCGGGTGGTGCTCGACCTCAGCGGTCCGGCGATCGTGCGCAGCAGCGAGCCGGGGGGGGTGGTGTTGGCCGTGGCCCACAGCGCCGACCAGCGCGCCGCCCTGCAGGGCCAGGGTCTGCGGGGGGCCGGAACAGGTGCGCTGCTGCGGATCACAGACCGTGGCGGTGCCGCCCCGACCCGAGTCTTCACGCTGGGGGGTCCCCATCGCCTGGTGCTGGATCTGCCCGGCGACCCGACCGCGGCAGTGGACACCGCCAGTCCCGGCCGGATCGATCCCCGGCTCCAGTCCCGCCTGGGCCGTCAGATCCTCTGGGAGCGGCTGGTGCGGGAGGTGGCTGGCCGTCGGGTGCGGATCAATGCGGTGCGGATCGATCTGCTGAACTCCGACCTTGAGCTTCGCCCCCTCAGCCGCGGCGATGGCATGGAGGGGCTGAGCTCCCTGGTGCGCCTGGCGAACCGCCAGGACGCCCTGGTGGCGATCAACGGCGGCTTCTTCAACCGGGTGCGGCGGCTGCCGCTCGGCGCCCTGCGGGACCAGGGGCGCTGGCTGTCGGGCCCGATCCTGAACCGGGGAGCCGTCGGCTGGGATCCAGGGGGGCTACCACGTTTCGGCCGCCTCCGCCTCGAGGAATCGGTGCTCGATGCCGGCGGCAACCGCTGGCCGGTGTCGGTGCTCAACAGCGGCTATGTGCAGCGCGGGCTGAGTCGCTACACGGCCGACTGGGGCCCCACTTACCGCAGCCTGGTCGATGGGGAGACCGCGGTGCTGGTCCGGGATGGGGTGGTGCGGGCCCGCTACGGACCCGACCTTCTGGCCGCCGGCTTGCCGCTAGGGGCGGGCGACACCCTGCTGGTGGGCCGCGCTGGCTTCAGCCTGCCCTGGCCTGAGGGGGGGACCCTCCGCCTGGAGAGCCGCCCCAGCACGGCGGTGGGAATGGCCAACAACGTGGTGGGGGGAGGGCCGTTGCTGCTGCTGGGCGGGCGACCGGTGCTGGATGGCGCCGCGGAGGGCTTCAGCGCCGCTTTCCTGAGCCAGGGAGCCCCCCGCACCGTGATCGGCAGCGACGGACGTCAGCTCTGGCTGCTCACCCTGGAGGGCGTCGACGACGAGGGCCCCACTTTGCTGGAGGCCACGCAGTTGCTGGCCGGCCTGGGCCTGCAGGATGCCCTGAACCTGGATGGGGGCAGCTCAACTGGCCTCGTGATGGGGGGGCTCCACACCGTGAAGGGCCGCGGCGTGGTGGGTGCTGTGCACAATGGATTGGGACTGGTCCTCCGGAGCGCCGCGGCACCACTGACCCGGGCCGGCAGTTGAGGCCCAGGCGGTGATCGAGTCGGGCTGCGAGAGTGGTAGCTGCCTTTGAATCCCCGCCGTGCCCAGGGGCCACAGCCTGCGTTTGACCGCCGCCGCCGCTGCGGAGCTCTGCCGCCAGGCGGCGGTGGCCGGCACCCCCGGTCTGATGCACATCGATTTGCTGGAGGGGGGGTGCGAACCCTGGACGATCCGCCTGCGGCCCGGCCACCTCGCCGGCTTCCCTGTGGCCCGGGCCGACGGCGTGAGCCTCCATGCTCCGGCTGCCCAGCTGCCTCTGCTCACCGGTCTGCTGCTCGACTACCGGGGTGATCTCAGTGGCGGCGCCTTTCTGGTCCGGCCGGTGGAGGGGGTCCATACATGCGCCTGCGGGGCTGCTTTCCGCCGTGACCCTGGACGAGGGACGGCCGGGCAGTAAGGTGTCGGATTGTCGAAATCGGTCGGACCGTCCGACCAGTCACTCCGACAGGACCTGTCCCCGGGCAGTCCGACCGACACGGGTGACACGACGAGTCCCTCCGACTAGCGCCACGGCCCTCGATGCCCACCATTCAGCAGCTGATCCGCACCGAGCGTCAGCGCCTCACCCGCAAGACCAAATCCCCCGCCTTGCGGGCCTGTCCCGAGCGGCGTGGGGTGTGCACCCGCGTGTACACCTCCACCCCAAAGAAGCCGAACTCAGCCCTCCGCAAGGTGGCCAGGGTGCGCCTCACTTCCGGCTTTGAGGTGACCGCCTACATCCCAGGCATCGGCCACAACCTTCAGGAGCACTCCGTGGTGCTGATCCGGGGTGGCCGGGTCAAGGACCTCCCTGGGGTCCGCTATCACATCATCCGGGGAACCCTGGACACCGCCGGTGTGAAGGATCGCCGTCAGGCCCGCTCCAAGTACGGCGCCAAGACGCCGAAGGCCTGAGCCATCCGCCACCGCACCCAACATCCCCACTCCGTCCGTCCCTTTCCTTCGTTTCCATGTCCCGCCGTAACGCCGCCGAGAAGCGCCCGGTTCTGCCTGATCCGCAGTTCAACAGCCGGCTCGCCTCGATGATCGTGGCTCGCCTGATGAAGCACGGCAAGAAGTCCACGGCTCAGCGGATTCTCTCCGATGCCTTCACCCTGATCAACGAGCGCACCGGTGCTGACCCCCTGGAGCTGTTCGAGACCGCCGTTCGCAATGCCACTCCTTTGGTGGAGGTGCGGGCTCGCCGGGTGGGCGGTGCTACCTACCAAGTGCCGATGGAGGTGCGCCAGGAGCGGGGTACCGCGATGGCCCTGCGCTGGCTTGTGAATTTCTCCCGGGCCCGCAATGGCCGCAGCATGTCCCAGAAGCTCGCCGGCGAACTGATGGATGCCGCCAATGAGGCCGGCAGCGCCGTTCGCAAGCGGGAGGAGACCCACAAGATGGCCGAGGCGAACAAGGCCTTCGCCCACTACCGCTACTGAGTTCCCAGGAGCCGGATGCCTGGGCTGATCCGGCTCCCTGCCACCGGCAACCGGCCGGTCGGTAGAGTTATGCCCGCTTTTTGTCGACCCTCTTCGGAGCACTATCCCCGTGGCCCGCGCCTTTCCGCTTGAACGCGTCAGAAATATCGGTATCGCCGCTCACATCGACGCCGGCAAGACCACAACCACCGAGCGCATCCTTTTCTATTCGGGTGTGGTCCACAAGATGGGTGAGGTCCACGATGGTGCAGCCGTCACCGACTGGATGGAGCAGGAACGCGAGCGCGGCATCACGATCACGGCGGCGGCCATCTCCACCAGTTGGAAGGATCACCGCATCAACATCATCGATACCCCTGGCCACGTGGACTTCACCATCGAGGTGGAGCGATCGATGCGGGTGCTGGATGGGGTGATCGCCGTGTTCTGCGCCGTCGGTGGCGTGCAACCCCAGTCGGAAACCGTCTGGCGGCAGGCTGATCGCTACAGCGTGCCCCGCATGGTTTTCGTCAACAAGATGGATCGCACCGGCGCCGACTTCCTCAAGGTTTACGGCCAGATCAAAGATCGTCTGCGCGCCAACGCCGCGCCGATCCAGCTACCGATCGGTGCTGAAGGTGAACTGATCGGCATCGTTGATCTGGTCAAAAATCGCGCCTTCATCTACAAGGACGACCTCGGTCAGGACATTGAGGAGACCGACATTCCGGCGTCGATGCTCGAGGAGGCCGCCCAGTGGCGTGCCGCGCTGATGGAGAGCGTGGCCGAAACCGATGAGGAACTGCTGGAGATCTTCCTTGAAAGCGGCGAACTCAATGAAGCGCAGCTGCGCAAGGGGATTCGGGTCGGTGTGCTGAAGCACGGTTTGGTGCCGATGCTGTGCGGTTCCGCCTTCAAGAACAAGGGAGTGCAGCTGCTGCTTGATGCGGTGGTTGACTACCTGCCCGCGCCTGTGGACGTTCCCCCGATTCAGGGTGTGCTGGCCGATGGCACCGAAGCTGTGCGTCCTGCTGACGACAGCGCTCCCTTCAGTGCCCTGGCGTTCAAGGTGATGGCCGATCCCTTCGGCAAGCTCACTTTTGTGCGGATTTACTCCGGTGTGCTCCAGAAGGGCAGCTATGTGCTGAATGCCACCAAGGACAAGAAGGAGCGCATCTCCCGCCTGATCCTGCTCAAGGCAGACGATCGGGAAGAAGTGGATGAGCTGCGAGCCGGCGACCTTGGTGCCGTGCTCGGACTCAAGGACACCACCACCGGCGACACACTCTGCGTTGAGAGCTCTCCGATCATCCTGGAATCCCTGTTCATCCCTGAACCGGTGATTTCGGTGGCCGTGGAACCCAAAACCAAGGGGGATATGGAGAAGCTTGGCAAGGCACTTCAGTCGCTCTCGGAGGAAGATCCCACCTTCCGGGTTCGCACCGATCCGGAAACCAACCAGACCGTGATCGCCGGCATGGGCGAACTGCACCTGGAAATCCTGGTGGACCGCATGCTCCGGGAATTCAAGGTGGAGGCCAACATCGGCGCTCCCCAGGTTTCTTACCGTGAAACCATCCGGGGCAGCGCCAAAGGTGAGGGAAAGTTCGCTCGGCAGACCGGCGGCAAGGGCCAGTACGGCCACGTGGTGATCGAAATGCAACCTGGAGAGCCGGGTTCCGGTTTCGAATTCGTCAACAAGATCGTTGGCGGTATCGTTCCCAAGGAATACATCGGTCCGGCGGAAGCCGGCATGAAGGAAACCTGTCAATCCGGCGTGATTGCTGGTTTCCCGATGATCGATGTGAAGGTCACCATGGTGGATGGCTCTTATCACGACGTCGACTCATCGGAGATGGCGTTCAAGATCGCTGGTTCCATGGCCTTCAAGGACGGCGTCAAGAAGTGCAATCCTGTGCTTCTTGAGCCGATGATGAAGGTGGAGGTCGAGATCCCTGAGGATTTCCTCGGATCGATCATCGGCGACCTCTCTTCCCGTCGCGGTCAGGTTGAAGGACAGTCCGTCGATGATGGGTTGTCCAAGGTCCAGGCCAAGGTGCCTCTGGCCGAGATGTTCGGCTACGCCACCCAGCTCCGATCCATGACCCAGGGTCGGGGTATCTTCTCGATGGAGTTCAGCCACTACGAGGAAGTTCCTCGCAACGTCGCTGAAGCCATCATCTCCAAGAATCAGGGCAATTCCTGATCTTTCACCCCCACTCCAACCCACCCACCCCGATTCTTTTTCATCATGGCTCGCGAGAAGTTCGAGAGGAACAAACCCCACGTCAACATCGGCACCATCGGCCACGTTGACCATGGCAAGACAACGCTGACGGCCGCCATCACCAACGTTCTGTCGACCCTGGGCCAAGCCAAGGCTCAGGCCTACGACCAAATCGACGGCGCTCCTGAAGAGAAGGAACGGGGTATCACGATCAACACCGCTCACGTTGAGTACGAAACCGAGAGCCGTCACTACGCCCACGTGGATTGCCCCGGCCACGCTGACTACGTGAAGAACATGATCACCGGCGCCGCCCAGATGGACGGCGCCATCCTCGTGGTGGCCGCCACCGATGGTCCGATGGCCCAGACCAAGGAGCACATCCTTTTAGCGAAGCAGGTAGGGGTGCCGGCTCTTGTGGTGTTCCTGAACAAGAAAGATATGGTCGACGACGAGGAAATCCTCGAACTCGTCGAACTGGAAATGCGTGAACTACTGAGCAGCTACGACTTCCCCGGCGATGACATCCCCGTGATCGCTGGCTCCGCTCTCAGGGCTCTCGAGCACATCCAAGGCGGTGGCAAGGGCATCCGCGGTGAAAACGAATGGGTCGACAAGATCCTCGATCTGATGGATGCGGTGGATGAGTCGATCCCCGAGCCTGCGCGCGAGATCGACAAGCCCTTCCTGATGGCGATCGAAGACGTGTTTTCGATCACCGGCCGCGGCACCGTGGCCACCGGCCGAATCGAGCGCGGCAAGGTGAAGGTGGGTGAAACCGTGCAGATCGTGGGCATCAGGGACACGCGCGAAACCACTGTGACCGGCGTGGAGATGTTCCGCAAGCAGCTTGAAGAAGGCATGGCCGGAGACAACGCGGGTCTGTTGCTGCGCGGCATCCAGAAGGAAGATATTGAGCGTGGCATGGTGCTGGTGAAGCCCAACTCGATCAAGCCCCACACCAAGTTCGAAGGTGAGGTGTATGTGCTGAAGAAGGAAGAGGGCGGTCGCCACACTCCCTTCTTTGCCGGTTACCGGCCTCAGTTCTATATCCGCACCACGGATGTGACCGGTCAGATCACCGCCTTCACCGCTGATGACGGCAGCAACGTGGAGATGGTGATGCCCGGCGACCGCATCAAGATGAGCGCCGAGCTGATTTGCCCGGTCGCCATTGAGCAAGGGATGCGCTTCGCCATCCGCGAAGGCGGTCGTACCATCGGTGCTGGAGTGGTTTCCAAGATCGTGGCGTGAGGCTTCATCAGCGCCTCTGCCGGGAGGAGTCTTAGGGCCCTCCCGGCTCTCTCCGGATCACTTTCCAGTTCACGTTTGTGCCATCCGGTCGGATCATCCGAGGGATCACCACCCGCCGTCAGCTGGGTACCTGATCCCTCTGAGCTTCGATCGTTGCTTCCGTTTCCGCACCTCGACAACCCGTGCTGCAGGGCCGACCGTCGCTCCTGCTGCCACCCGTTCTGGTTCTTCCCTCTGCCCGATTCCCATGGCCTCCGCCCTTGCCCAGCAGAAGATCCGCATCCGTCTCAAAGCGTTTGATCGCCGCATGCTGGATCTCTCTTGCGAAAAAATCATTGAAACCGCCGATCACACGGCAGCCACGGCGATCGGGCCAATCCCTCTGCCCACGAAACGGAAGATCTATTGCGTGCTGCGCTCGCCCCACGTGGACAAGGACTCCCGAGAGCACTTCGAAACCCGCACCCATCGCCGCATCATCGACATCTACAGCCCCAGCTCCAAGACCATCGACGCCCTAATGAAGCTCGACCTTCCCAGTGGCGTGGATATCGAAGTGAAGCTCTGACCTCGGTGGCTGCCTCCGGCTGGGTCTCCACCTGACTGCCGGTGCACCCGCTCGAACGGCTGGTTCCGATCGGGTAACGCCTGACGGTTGAGCTAACCCTGGGTGCATTGTCCGTGACCCCTGTCGCCATCCCGGCGGCAGGGGCTTCTTTCTAGGATCACCCAAGTGATTCGTGCTTGCCCTTGCCAACCCCACGCCCGGCCACCCCGTGCCCGAGCAGGGTCCTGGTTCCCCTGGCCGGATGGGTGGCGTGAGCGACCTGGCCGTTAGGGAACTGCCCCTGTTCCCCCTCCCGGATGTGGTGCTCTTCCCTCAGGAGGTGCTGCCCCTTCACATCTTCGAACCCCGTTACCGCATGATGCTTCGCACCGTGATGGCGGAGGATCGCCGTTTCGGTGTGGTCCGCTGGGATCCCCAGGAGCAGCGCATGGCCGATGTGGGCTGCTGTGCCGAGATCCTGCACTGCCAGACCCAGGACGATGACCGCAGCAACATCGTGACCCTCGGCCAGCAGCGGTTCCGCATCCTCGACATCGTGCGCGAGGCGCCGTTCCGGGTCGGCATGGTGAGCTGGATCGAGGACAGCGTTAGTGAGAACCACGGCGACCTCGAAGGCCTTGCCTCCCAGGTGACCGAGGCGCTCCGGGATGTGGTGGAACTTACCGGCAAGCTGATCGGCAAGCCCTCCGCCCTTCCTGCCGATCTTCCGGACCTACCCCGGGAGCTTTCCTTCTGGATCGGCTCCCATCTGGGTGGACCGGTGGCCGACCACCAGCAGGCCCTGCTGGAAATCACCGACACGGGTGAGCGCCTGCGGCAGGAATTCACCCTCCTCGATCAGACCCGTCGTCAGCTGGCCGCCCGCACCGTTTTGAAAGACACCTTTGAAGGCCTCGGGGATGATCCAGCCGGCTTCGAAGGGCTTGATCCCGATGAGGGGCAGCGTGACAGCCTCGGTGATCGTTGACCATGTCGCTGACCCCGTGGGTCCTCGGTTTGGCTGGACTGACCAGTGCGGCTGCTTTGCTTCGTCTCTGGCAGCGCCGTGATCGGGCCTATCAGGATGCCGCCAGCGTGGCTCGCGCCTACGACCGCTGGACAGAGGATGCCCTGTTGGAGAACCTCTGGGGCGACCATGTGCACCTGGGGCATTACGGCTCTCCCCCCCGGCCCCGCGACTTCCGGGCCGCCAAGGTGGATCTGGTTCATGCCCTCGTGCGTTGGAGCCATCTCGATGCATTGCCCCCCGGCAGCCGCGTTTTGGATGTGGGCTGCGGCATCGGCGGCAGTGCCAGGATCCTGGCTCGGGATTACGGCTTCACCGTGCTGGGCATCAGCATCAGCGCGGCCCAAGTGGCTCGCGCTAAGGCCCTTACGCCTCCCGAACTGGCAGGGCAGTGCCGCTTCGCCGTGATGGATGCCCTCGCCCTGGAACTGCCGGACGGCGGCTTCGATGGGGTGTGGAGCGTGGAGGCCGGCCCCCATATGCCCGATAAGCAGCGCTACGCCGACGAACTGTTGCGGGTGCTCGGGCCCGGTGGCCGCCTGGCCGTGGCCGACTGGAATCAGCGGGATGCTGCCGATGGAGCAACCACGCCGTTAGAGCGTTGGGTGGTGCGGCAGCTGCTCAACCAATGGGCTCACCCCGCCTTCTCCAGCATCCGTTCCCTCAGGGCCAACCTCGAAGCCAGCCCTCATGCGGCGGGCCTGCGGGTGGAGACCGACGACTGGACCACGGCCACCCTGCCCTCCTGGCTCGATTCGATCGCCGAGGGGGTGCGTCGCCCTGGTGCTGTGCTGGGGCTGGGTCCGGCCGCGGTGCTTCAGGGTGTGCGGGAGATCCCCACCCTGCTCCTCATGGACTGGGCCTTTCGCCGAGGCTTGATGCAGTTCGGGGTGTTCCGGGGCCGCAAGGGGGGCTGAGGCCGCCTCAACCTTCCGCTGATCCCTCCACAAGCGCAAGGTTGGTGAGGGGATAGGCGCCGAACAGGATGAGGTGTTCACACAGGGGGGTGAGCTCCTCCAGCGCCTGCTCCAGCGGCTTGGGTCCAGAGGACAACTCCAAGTCAACAAAAAAGATGTATTCCC
Source organism: Cyanobium sp. (assembly GCA_014191755.1). Classification (GTDB taxonomy): domain Bacteria; phylum Cyanobacteriota; class Cyanobacteriia; order PCC-6307; family Cyanobiaceae; genus Cyanobium. The sequence goes on along the minus strand of BJHE01000006.1, from coordinate 14,990 downwards.
CCAGTTCTCGCTTCGATGGCCGGGATTCGATCCGGGTCATGTTGAGTCCTTGCCGGGAGAAACAGCCAAGGGCCTCCAGCAGCGCACCCGGGCGGTTGGCCCGCAGGGAGAAGGCCAGGCTGGCCAGGGGACCCTCCTGCTGTCGGCCTCCGCGCCGCAACAGCAGAAAGCGGGTGCAGTTCCCCGGCACATCGTTCACCGGGTAGGCCAGCACTTCCAGTTCGTGCTCCCTGCCCGCCTCCAGCGAGGCCACGGCGGCCCGGAACCGGCTGCCCCGCACCAGGCGGGCCGCTTCGGCGGTGGAGCTGGTGGGCAGCTGCAGGGCGGAGCCGAGGTGTTGCGCCAGCCACTGGCTGCATTGCGCCAGGGCCTGGGGATGGGAGAGCACTTCGCTGACGCCCTCTAGGGGGCCGCTACCGAGCAGGGCGTGGCGGATTGGCAGCACCAGCGCCCGCGCCACACTGAGCTCCGGCTGTTCCCAGAGGGCATCCAGGCAGGCGGTCACACCTCCCTCCACGGAGTTCTCCACCGGCACCACGGCGGCGGCGCAGTCGCCGTTGGCCACGGCTTCGATCACCGCCCGGATGCCGGCTCGCGGCACCAGTTCCGCCGAGATCCCCTCCAGGGCAGCCAGTCGCTGGGCTGCCTGTTCGCCGTAGGTACCGACGGGGCCGAGGAATGCGAGGCGCATAAGGCGGGGACAGGGAGGCCGATAGGATCATGACCTGTCGGCCCCCAGGCCATGCCCCTGGCCTTCAGCGCCAGTCAGCAGCTGAGTCTTCCCACGATCGAACCGGCCGATTTGTTGCCGGATTACCTCGACGACGAGGCACGCGTGGTGGCGGCACTGCTTGATTCTCGCCAGTTGGTGCCCCTCGGCCCCGGCCATTACCTCTACACCGTGACCCGGGTGCAGGTGTTTCAGCTCCAGGTGCAGCCCATCGTTGAGCTGCAGGCCCGTCACCAGCAGGGACGCCTGGAGCTGGAGGCCGTGGACTGTCAGCTTGAGGGCCTCGGCTTGGTGGATGACTTCCAGCTCCAGCTCCATTCCTGGCTGCAGGCCACGGCCTCAGGCCTCGAGGGCGAGGCCCGGCTGGCCGTGCAGGTGAGTCAGCCGCCCCTGCTGCGGCTCATTCCTCCCCGGGTTCTCGAGGCCACCGGCCGCTCGTTGCTGAGCGGGATCCTGCTGGGCATCCGTCGCCGGGTGGGCCAGCAACTGGCGGGCGACTTTCAGGCCTGGTGCCACGGCCGCGCGGATGGATTTCCGGATCCTTGACTCCCTTGCTGGCCGCCCGCAGCGATGGTCAGGACCTCGCGCTCATGAGGTGGGGCGTCGCTGTCGATCGCCGCAGCTGCCCTGAGAAAACCCAGAAAGCAGTGGCGGTGAAGGGGGGTGGGCCCCAGCTGCCGGAGGGCTTCCTGGTGCTGGGCTGTGCCATAGCCCCGATGGCGCTCCAGGCCGTAGCCCGGAAATCGGACCGCCAGCCTTTCGAGCAGCGCATCCCGTTCCACCTTGGCCAGCACACTCGCCGCGGCGATGGCGGCGCAACGGCTGTCACCGCTGATCAGGGTGCGCTGGGCTCCGCTCCAGCCCCTCAGGGGAAGGCACCCATCCACGAGCAGCATCCGTGGTGGCGAAGGCAGACGGTGCAGGGCCCGCAGCATCGCCCTCTCGGTGGCCGCCCGGATGCCCCAGCGATCGATCTCGGCCGCACTGGCCTGGCCGAGGGACCAGTGCACCGCGCGATCGCGGATCAGGGGCACCAGCTCCTCCCGGCGCCGGGCGGAGAGCTTCTTGCTGTCGGTGAGGCCGGCACTCACCAGCGGCGGGAGTGATGCCGCCGGCAGCACCACCGCCGCAGCGAAGACGGGGCCGAACAGACAGCCCCGCCCCACCTCATCGACCCCGGCGCAGCAGCAAGGATCGTGGCCTGCCCAGGGATCCCCCTCAGACGGAGGCGGAGGAACGGCGGCGACGGCGGCGGGGCTCACCGGAGGCATCGGATTCTGAGGCGGTCTCGCCGTTCTGGGGTTCGGCTTCGCTGCGGTCGCCGCCTGCGCTCCGATGTACGGAACCATCGAGGCTGTGGACTTCGAAGGACCGGGCGGATTCCTCCAGCACCAAGGGGGTGATCTCCACGAGGGGGATCTCCATCAAGGTGTCGAGGTCGGCGCCATGATCCATCGCTGGTTCCGCGGATCCCTGGCGGCCTTCGCTGCTGCCCCGACCCCGGCGGCGACGACGGGAGCCGCTGGCCGCGAGTTGCTGCCGCGCTTCCTCCAGCACCGCTTCCGGATCGGATCCCGGCCGCACGATCCTCAGCACCAGATTGTCTGCTGCGGGAGGGGATTCAAGCAGCAGTGCAGGACTCAGGCCCATCCAGCCGTACACCAGTTCCTGGGTGTCATCCATGGGAACCGCTACCACCTCGGGCTCCTGACGACGCGGGCCCTGGTCGGGGCCGCTTTCCTCACCCGGGGAGAGGAGACTCTCCTCGGCTGATGCCAAGGGTTCGCTCAGGGTGCCCGCTTCGCTGCCATCACCACCGCGACCGCCTCGGCCGCCTCGTCGGCGCCGGCTGCCGCCGCTTCCCTCCAACGCCACTGGACTGCTCACCTCGGCCCGGGCGGAGGCGGCGGAGCGCACCAGTCCCGACACGGTGGCCAGGGGTTGCAGGGTGTCTCGGCCGGGCAGCACAGCCACATGCCCCAGACCGCCGCAGCTCGGGCAGGCCCGGCCGAAGAGTTCGTAAATGTTTTGGCCCTGGCGTTTGCGGGTGAGTTCCACCAAACCCAGTTCGGTGAGCTGGGCGACCTGAGGTCGTGCCGAATCGTGGCGGGTGGCCTGGGTGAAATGTTCCAGCAGCTGCAGCTGGTCGCGGCGGGAATCCATGTCGATGAAATCGACGATCACCACGCCGCCGATGTTGCGCAGCCTCAGTTGCCGGGCAATCTCCACCGCCGCCTCGCAGTTGGTCCACAGCACCGTCTCGCGGGCGTTGGCCGAGCGGGTGAAGGAGCCCGAGTTCACATCAATCACGGTGAGCGCCTCGGTGGGCTCGATGATCACGTAGCCCCCCGAGGGCAGGTCGACCCTGGGCTTGAGGGCGTCGCGGATGGCGGCGTTGACCTTGTAATGCTCAAGAATCTCGCCGGACTCTTCGTGGTGCTCGACCGAGAGGGTGGTCTGATCGGCGCCGAGGAAGGCGTTCACCCGGGCCACCGCGTCGGGAGTGTCCACCACGACCCGCACGACCTCCGGGCTGTAGAAGTCGCGCAGCACCCGGTGGATGAAGTCCTCATCCCGGTTGAGCAGCACAGGCGGGCTGGCGGTCTCGGCCGCTAGCTGGATCGCCTCCCACTGGCGCAGCAGCGATTCAAGGTCATCGATCAGGAGATCCTCGCTGACCCCTTCGGCCTCGGTGCGGACCAGGAGGCCGGAGCCAGGGGGCTTGATCAGCACCCCCAGAGCCCGCAGTCGGTTGCGTTCGTTCTCGCTATCGATGCGCCGGGAGATGCTCACCCCCTGGCCATGGGGCTGAAGCACCAGGAAGCGGCCCGGCAAGGAGAGGTTGCCAGTGAGCCGGGGACCCTTCGTGCCGGTTGGTTCCTTCATCACCTGCACCAGAACCTTCTGGCGAGGTTCAAGCAGCTCGGTGATGCCGGCACCGCCCTTGCGCAGCCGGAGGGGGCCGAGATCGGTGATGTGAATGAAGCCGTTCTTTTCGCTTTCGCCGATGTTGACGAAAGCGGCGTCGATACCGGGGAGCACGTTCTCGACGGTGCCGAGATAGACATCACCGATCTGGTAGCGACCTTGGGCGACGATCAGTTCGTCGACCCGTTCGTCGCTGAGCACCGCCGCGATCCGCAGGTGCTCAGCGATGACGATCTGCTGGGGCATGGAAAATTTCTGGGCTCAGGGGAGCCCTGCCCGGGTGGGCAGGAGAAGGAAGAAAGAAGGCAGAGCTGAGGTTCAGGGAGCGAACGAGTCTGCTAGACAGCCGTGACGCGAAGCGCGAAGCTGCCAAAATGGGGCGTGGTGCCTGAAACCTCTAGGCGAAAAACCACGAGGTTCAGCGTTAGTGGAACTGGCGCTCGATCAGCGCTGTAAGGGAAGGGAATCACCCGACCCGGAGAATGCAACGGTCACTGATGCCTAGATCAGTGCTCAGAGATTGCGATTTCCGGTCACGTTCGTGAGAGGGAACGGATGGGAAAGCGTCTGAAGGAGGCGATGCAGAGATGACCCTGAACCCGCCCACCTTTATTTACCTTAGCACGACCTCAAGCGCAGCCGTTGGCGCCGTACCGAGTCCACAGTCAGGGGGATGGCCAGCGCTTCCGCAAGCCAGTAGGCCACCTGGTCGGGTCGCAGACTGCGGCCCTGGGGGTCGATGGCAGCTTCCAGCTCCAAATCCAGCCGCAGGGGCTCCAAGGCCCTTGAGGCTGCGGCGGCCTTGGGGGTGGTGGTGCGCAGGGCCAGCAGGTAGGGCCGGCAATCCCGTTCCCGTGGTCGGCCTTTCTTGTCCTGGTCCCTCCAGGGCAGCGTCGGCGCATTCAGCACGGCGTTGATCGCCCGATCCCAGGCTTCGGCCGGCGGCCAGGATCCAAGACCCTCCGGAAGGGTTCGAGGCATCCCAGGCCCGGCATCTTTGGCGCCCTGTTCCTCGTTCGTTGCGGCCGGTCGCAGGCTGAAGCGCCACTGAGCCGCCTCCAGCTCCTGGGAGAGGCTCGGGCTCGCCACCGGCACCATGGTGGCCGAGAGCAGACGGAACTCCGCCGGCAGCACCGCCGCCAGCGCTTGGCGGGCCGCCTCGGGATCGATCGGCGCCGTGAACTCCAGATCGAGCCATTCCCCTTCCCCCTCCACCCCCAGGGGCAGCGGCAGGGCGAGCTGGAGCCGCGGCAGGGGATGGAAACCGCCGCTGAAGCTCACCGGCAGGCCGCTGCGGCGCAGGGCTCGCTCCAGCATCCGCAGGGTGTCGAGGTGGCTGATCAGGGCCAGGGTGCCCCCCTTAGCGAAGCCGAAGCGCAGCCGAGCCACCCGCTCGCTGGGGGGGGCGCGGCGGGGCAGGGCGGCGGGCACGGGCGGCGGCGGAATCACCACGTTGTGGCCCAGTTCGGGGCCGCAGACGCCGCAGCTGCTGCAGCCCGCAAAGGAGCAGTCGGGCACCACGGCGGCGGCCAGGGCCCGCTGCAGATCCTCGGCCAGCCAGCGCTTGTCCACCCCGCTGTCGATGTGGTCCCAGGGCAGGCTCTGGCGGCAGAAGTGCTCCAGATCCGCAGCCTGCATGGACTCGGCGGCGCTCCAGCCGCCCATCTCCAAGGCGCGGTAGCGGCCCCCTAATCCCGCCGCTTCGATGGCGCCGGTCCAGGCGGCGTGGGTGCGCTGCGCCGATTCGAACCAGGCGTCCAGGCCGGCGCCGGCCCGCCAGGCGGCCTCGATCACCGGGGCCAGTCGCCGGTCGCTGCGTCCCACGAAGTCCTCCACGGCCGAGAGGCGGGGATCGGTCATGTTGACCTTGATCCCCCGCAGCCCTCGCAGGGCGCTGCGCAGCAGCTCCTGGCGGCGCCGGAATTCGGCGGTGCTCACGCTGTGCCACTGGAAAGGGGTGTGGGGCTTGGGTGTGAAGTTGCTGATCGTGAGGTTGAGCTCCAGCCGGCCAAGATCGCGGCATTGCTGCTGCAGGGAGCGGCAGGTTTCGGTAATGCCGATCACGTCGGTGTCGGTTTCACCGGGCAGGCCGATCATGAAATAGAGCTTCACCCGCCGGTAGCCGTGCTCCATGGCGGTGCGGATGCCGCGCAGCAGTTCGGCGTCGGTGAGGCCCTTGTTCACGATGTCGCGCAGGCGCTGGCTGCCGGCCTCCGGCGCGAAGGTGAGCCCCGCCTGGCGGGCGCCGCCGAGCACGTGGGCGATGTCGGCGTCGAAGCGATCCACCCGCTGGCTGGGCAGGGTGAGGGTCACGTTTTTGTCGGCGAGGCGGTTGCGCAGCTCCACCCCCACCGCTGGCAGGGCCAGGTAATCGCTGCAGCTGAGCGAGAGCAGAGAGAAGTCGCTGTAGCCGGTTCGCTCCATGCCGGTTTCGATCGCCTCGATCACCGCCTCGGGCTCCACATCGCGGGCGGGTCGGGTGAGCATGCCGGGCTGGCAGAAGCGGCAGCCGCGGGTGCAGCCGCGGCGGATCTCCACGGTGAGGCGGTCGTGCACCATTTCGATGTGGGGCACCAGGCCCCTGGCGTAGTGGGGCATCGGCGTGGCGGTGCGGCGCAGGATGCGGCGGGGCAGACCCGGCTCCAGCGGCTCCACGGCCACCCCATCGGCGCCGGGGGCATAGAGCGAGGGCACGTAGACCCCCGGCACCTGGGCCAGATCCCGCAGCAGCTCGCGGCGGCTGAGGCCGGCAGCGCGGGCTTCGGCCACCACCAGGCCGATCTCGGGCAGGAGCTCCTCGCCATCGCCGAGGGCAATGAAATCGAAGAAGGCGGCGAAGGGTTCGGGGTTGCTGGTGGCGGTGGGGCCACCGGCGAAGATCAGCGGCGGCGCCGCCGGGTTGGCCAAGGGCAGGTCGCCCCGGTCGGCGGCTCTTAGGGGAATGCTGGCCAGATCCAGCATCTCCAGGATGTTGGTGGCGCCTAATTCGTAGCTGAGGCTGAAGCCGAGGATGTCGAAGGCGTGCAGGGGGCGGCGGCTTTCGACCGCAAAAAGGGGCAGGCCTTGTTGGCGCAGGCGTTGAATGAGGTCGGGCGCCGGCAGGTAGGAACGGTCGCAGAGCTGGCCGGGAACGCTGTTGAGAATCGAATAGAGAATGATGTGGCCCAGGTTACTGGCCCCCACCTCGTAGACCTCGGGGTAGGTGAGGGCCCAGCGCACGCTGGCGGCATCCCAGGCCTGCTGCCAATCGCGGTCGATGACGCCGAGCTCATTGCCGAGGTAGCGACCGGGTTTGGTGATGTTGGGGCTGATCAGAGCCGCGAAGTCGATGGGCTCGCGGGACTGGCTGGCTGCGAGGAGCACGAGGACCGCGGCAGGGCACGGTACTGATCGTATGCAGGCCGAGCATGTTCAGGCCAGGCAGAGCGACCAGATAGGAGGCCAAATAACCATGCAAATTTGCGATTGGGCTGCAGGAATGCATGTTTTTTTTCCCCGGGAAGCGGGCGGGGCGCTGGCCAAGGCCCTGGGCAGGGCGCCTGCGGCTCTGCTGCTGGGGCCGCGTCAGTGCGGCAAATCCACCCTGGCCAGGCAACTGCTGGCCCAGCGGGGCGATGCCGTGATCCTCGATCTGCATGACCGGGCCGATCGCGCCCGCCTGCAGGAGCCGGAGCTGTTCTTTGAAGCCCATCGTCACCAGCTGGTCTGCCTCGATGAGATCCAGCTGCTGCCGGAGTTTTTCAGCCTGCTGCGCGCCAAGATCGACCGCGATCGCAGGCCTGGCCGTTTTCTGCTGCTGGGATCGGCGTCCGGCCCTCTGCTGCACCAGAGCCACGAAAGCCTGGCTGGCCGCATCGCTCAGCTGGAGCTCACCCCTTCCTGCTCAAGGAGGTGGCGCAGGCTGCCAGCTGGCAGCAGCTGTGGTTGCGAGGGGGGTTACCGGAGAGCCTGCTGGCGGCAGCCGACGAGGACAGCATCGACTGGCGCGAGGACTTCATCCGCACCTTTCTGGGCAGAGACATCGCCTCGCTGGAGCTAGGAATGCCGCTGCCGCTGATGGAGCGCCTGTGGCGACTCATGGCCCACATCCAGTGCCAGACCCTCAACGCCAGCCGGCTGGCGGGGCTGCTGGATCTCCGCAGCACCCGCCTCAAGCAACTGCTGGCGGTGCTTGAGCAGACCTTCATGCTGCGGCTGCTGCCACCGCTGGAGGCCAACCTCAGCAAGCGGCTGGTGCGCACCCCCAAGCTTTACCTGCGAGACAGCGGCCTGCTGCATAACCTGCTGGGCATCGAGACCTACGACGACCTGCTGGCCCATCCCCAGGCCGGCGAAAGTTGGGAGGGCTTCGTGATCGAGCAGCTGATCGCTGCCCATCCGCGCTGGCGACCCCACTTCCTGCGCACCAGCAACGGCGCCGAGCTCGACCTGGTGCTGGAGCGAGGCCGGCAGAGGCGGGTCTACGAGATCAAGCTGTCCAAGGCGCCGAGGGTGTCCCGGGGCTTTCATGAGCTGGTGGGACAGCTGCAACCGGAGCGAGCCGAGCTGATCGCGCCGGTGGAGCAGGCCTCCGAAGCCCGGCCGGGCATCTGGGTGCGCCCGCCCCTGCAGGCGATCAACGCCGAGAGGATCTGAACGGTTGGGGCTCCCAGCGGCACCGGCGCTATAGGACAATCCGGCGATCCGACAACGCGCAAGCCGCCCTCTTCGCCATGGTCCAGGTCAACGGCAACTATCTCAAGCTCAAGGCGGGCTATTTGTTCCCGGAGATCGCCCGGCGGGTCAAGGCCTTTCAAGAGAGCAATCCCGGGGCTCCCTTGATTCGCCTCGGCATCGGTGATGTCACCGAGCCCCTGCCCGAGGCTTGCCGATTGGCGATGAAGGCCGCCATCGATGACCTGGGTCGGCACGAGGATTTCCATGGCTATGGCCCTGAGCAGGGCTATAGCTGGTTGCGGGAAGCGATTGCCCGCCATGATTTCCAGGATCGTGGGTGCGAGATCAGCGCTGAGGAGATCTTTGTTTCGGACGGCTCTAAATGCGATAGCAGCAATATTCTTGATATTCTGGGGGAGGGAAATCGCATCGCCGTCACCGATCCGGTTTATCCAGTTTATGTGGATACCAACGTGATGGCGGGCCGCACCGGTGAGGCCGATGCCAGCGGCCGCTACGGCGGACTCACCTATCTGCCGATCACGGCGGCCAATGGTTTTGTGGCCCCACTGCCGGAAACGCCGGTGGATTTGATTTATCTTTGTTTTCCCAATAATCCCACTGGAGCCGTGGCCACCCGGGACCATTTGCGCCAGTGGGTTGACTATGCGCGAGTCCAAAGGGCTTTGATCTTGTTTGATGCGGCTTATGAGGCATTTATTCAAGATGCTGATTTGCCCCATTCGATTTATGAAATCGAAGGGGCCAGGGAGTGTGCCATTGAATTTCGCTCGTTTTCCAAAAACGCTGGTTTCACGGGTACGCGCTGTGCTTTTACCGTGGTGCCCAAGGGCTTGATGGGCCAAACTCCCACGGGAGAGCAGGTGGAACTGTGGGGTCTATGGAACCGTCGTCAGAGCACTAAATTTAATGGTGTCAGTTATATTGTTCAGCGGGGTGCGGAAGCCGTGTATTCCGCCGAAGGCCAGCGCCAGGTGAAGGGATTGATTGATTTTTATATGGAGAATGCCGCTATTATTCGCCGCGAATTGACGGCGGCCGGTTTCGAAGTTTATGGGGGCCAGCAGGCTCCTTACGTTTGGCTTAGAACGCCAGCGGGCCTGGATTCGTGGGGGTTCTTTGATCTCCTTTTGGGCCGGGCCCACGTGGTGGGGACACCCGGCAGCGGTTTCGGTGCGGCGGGGGAGGGTTATTTCCGTCTTTCGGCTTTCAGCAGTCGTGCCAATGTCAATGAAGCCATGGCCCGGCTGCGGGCCCTTGCAACCTAAAATTGGTGCCGCTGTGGTTGCTGTAATGGGTCATCCGGTCCTTAGCCACGCCGGCTCGAACCCCATGCTGGATGTGGGAGTCAGGGTGGCATCGCCACAGGTGGCACCGCCACAGATGGCAGCGCCACCTGTGGGGAGCGTGACTCCCGATCGGGAAAGTGGTGGTGCTGCGGTGATGGAGAAGGCGCCGGAGCGGGTGCGCAAGCCCTCGCCCCGATACAAGGTGTTGCTGCACAACGATCCGGTCAACAGCATGGAGTATGTGGTGACCACCCTGCGGCAGGTGGTGCCAAGCCTGAGCGAACAGGATGCGATTGCGGTGATGTTGGAGGCCCACAACACCGGCATTGGCCTGGTGATTGTCTGTGATATCGAGCCGGCTGAGTTTTACTGCGAAACCCTCAAGGCCAAGGGCCTGAGCAGCACGATCGAACCGGAGAGCTGAGTGCAGGATTCCGGCAAGGCGCCAGCGCCCAGGGGGCCCCACTCCCACTGGCTGGGGGCCTTGCTTTATGTGCCCGTTCTTTATGGAGGCGGGTGGCTGCTCAGTCGCCCTTTGGCTTTCCTGGTGCCCTCGTTGCGGGGCGATCAGGTGGATTTGATTGGGGCCTTGCTGGCGTTGCTCTTGCTGCTGGTGAGCCTGCCGTGGCGGCTGCGGACGGGTTTGGGTGTGGATGAGCCATGGAAGTATGTGGGCCTGGTGGGGCCGCCGGTCCGGATTGGGGCCACCTGGCTGCGGGGAACCCTGAAGGCAGCGGCCTTGCTGGCAGTGGTGGTGGTGGGACTACTGCTAGTCGGGGCTGCCCAATGGCGCGGCCAGCAGGGGCTGACTAGCGCTGAAATCCTCAATGCCCTGGCCCTGGCCCTGGGCGTGGGCTTTGCCGAAGAACTGGTGTTTAGGGGCTGGCTTTGGGCTGAATTAGGCGAGCGGCTTGGCCGCCGCCAGGCCCTATGGGGCCAGGCACTGCTGTTTGGTTTGGTTCACCCCTGGTGGCGACTGCCGGGGCTGGCGGGAGCCAGTTTATTGGCAGGGTTATTCCTGTTAGGGCTTGTGCTGGGCCTGCAGCGGCGGGCCGATGGCGGTGCGCTTTGGGGTGCCATGGGTCTGCACGGTGGTTTGGTGGGCGGCTGGTTTGCCCTGCAGGCTGGTCCGCTGGCCCTGGCGGCCTCTGGGCCGGAGTGGTTGATGGGTGCGGCAGGGGCAGGCGGCGCTAACCCCATTGGCGGGGTGATCGGTTGGCTAGCCCTAGGCGGATTAGCCCTGCTGCGGCGCCGTTGGTGGTCTTGAAAGCGCTTAAGGATGGGAGTGAAGGGCGCCTTGCGGTGGCCTTTGGCGTTGGCTTTGTAGGGGGCCGCAGACTATCCGCCAGCTCGGCCAGGCCATAAATCGTTTGCAACTAAGTTGCAGGCGGTTTTCCAGGGGCTGGGGGCTGGTGGGGTTGCTTTGGCTGCGCAGAATGGATTGGCAAGGACGGGATTGTTGCAGCCAATCTCCCCATGCGGCCATAAATAAACTTATCCCCACTTGGTGGGGATGGGTTGGGACAAGACCTCGATCAACGACCGGTACGAGGAATTGCGTTTCGGCTGGCCCTTGCTTAAGGCTCAGTACACAATGAAATCCGTTCTACTAATTGGGTTTGGGGGCACGCTAGTGAGAGTGGCGAACTGAGTGTAACCAGCGAGAGTTGCAGCGCCTCCAGCCGCGAAGTAAAGACCTCCGCCGCTAGCCACCACATCTGCCCCTACGGCCGCTGCAGTTCCAAAATCTGCAGCCGCCAGGGTGCCGAGTGGAAGCCCGGTGAAGATGGAACTTGAGAGATAGATTTTGTCAGTATTAGCCCCTGAATTGCTGAAGTCAGTGATAGTGTCCAAATTGGTGGTAGCATTCAGGGCCGTGTTGAAGTAAAAACGATCGTTGGCAGCACCACCAGTCAGGGTGTCATTGCCAAGATCACCATAGAGATAGTCAGCGCCATCTCCGCCATTCAGGTTGTCATTGCCATCTCCGCCATCAAGGGTGTCAAGGCCAGCACCGCCGATGATGGAGTCTAGGCCAGCACCGCCCAACAAACTATCATTGCCGGCAAGACCATCGATGGTGTCATCGCCAGAGTTACCAAAGATAGTATTATCAGCATTATTACCGGTCAGGGTGTCTGCATTAGAACCACCGGCAAGATTTTCAAACAACGATATAGAATCGCCTGCCGCATCGCCTCCAGTAATGCCGGTTTGTAGGTTTACGGATACTGCTGCGCTGGAGCTGGCATAGGAAAGAGTATCGATTCCTGTGCCTCCATTGAGGGTGTCGTTGCCGGCTCCTCCTTCGATCGTGTCGTTTCCGGCTCCACCCAGAATGGAATCGTTGCCGCCGCCGCCGCTGATGTTGTCAGCGCCATCATCGCCATTGATCCAGTCGGCGTTGGCAGTACCTGATATCGAGTCACCCGCCTGACCACCTGCGATGAGGCTGCTGAATGTGGTTCCGTCAACGGTTATGGTTCCGCCTGTGAGCGCATAACCCGTATTCGGAGTTGCATCAACATACTTTAATGGCAGACCGCCTGCAGCGACATTAAAAACATTGGTTCCTAAAAGTGTTGGTGCCGCGCCGGGGTTGGGAGCAGTGACACGGATACCATATCCATTGGCGATAACGTTAAATGTATTAGTGGTGGACGCAGCCCCCAGCGTGATTCCAGAGATATTTCCGTAGAGATCAAGGTAAGAACCTTGGGTGAATATGTTGCGACTCAGGACAGCATTAACATTTTCCAACCTGTTGCCCTCAGGGCGAACGGTGCGTCTGGCTGGATCAGTGGAACGGTTGAAAGAGTTGTTGGTTATGGTGTAGCTACCCGAAGGTGATGCACCCGTGCCCAAGAGATTCAGGGTACTCGCAAATCCGGATTCATCGAAGTTACTATTTGTAATCGATACAGGGCCATTGTTGTTCCAGCTATGCAGAAAGGCGGAACCGCCTGTGGTTCCATTGAATCCGGCTTGGCCGCTAATGGTTACTGATACATTGGTGAGCGAGAGAGGAACGTTTAGAGGGGCTGCAGGGTTGAAGGAAGTCAGAGAAAGATATTTATTGCCGTTATTGGCCCAGCCGCTGTGGTTTCCGGAAAATCTAACATTGCTTAGCGAGAAGTTGCCAGTTGTGGCACTGAGTAGAGCGTCGGTGCCTGTTGTATAGGTCAGCTCAACATCTTTGATAAGGCCTGGGGAATAAGGTCCATCGATGTTCTGCTGGTAAATGCGGGTGTTGGAAAATTTTCTTGTAAATGAGGCTGATGCACCTCCTGCGGCGGGTGGAGTTAACGGCTGGCTACTTTGAATTGTATAGCCACTGAAAGGAACCGGTGACGGGTTGCGGCTCGTAAGTTTCCCTAGTGTGGTAACACTGTAAGTGGTTGCCGCTGTTAGGTTGATTATGGGATCTGACGCGCTTGCATTTTGAATGCGCGTCCTGAGTTCAGTGCTGTCGACGGCGTTAGCCATAGGAGAAAATCCTAAGAATCTTTAGGAGTCTATCACGTTCATGTAGAACAGGATGTTCAAGGTCATCGTGTTAGCATATCAAGACATTTGCCGCTCGGATTCAGCTCACGCCGCCCATTCTCTGCGATGTACTGCTAAGCACCTTCAACCCACTGCTGTTGCCATGGCCGGCCGCCCCTCCACCGGCGCCCGCAGGGACTCCGCCAAGGGAGCGCAGCCATAATCCCGCTCCAGCAGGTCGATCACGGTGCGTCCGAAATCGCCCGGGTTGCGCTCAAAGGCCTCTAGGCAGAGACGGCCGAAGATGCTGCCCATCGGCTCGGGGTTCCAAAGCAGTTTGCGAGCCGTCCACGGCATCATGCTCATCGGGTCGTAGCCGGGGCGAATCAGGCCCTGATCGAAGCCGTACTGCTCCAAGTGGGTGTGGGGCTGGAGGCCGATGAAGAAGATGGCCGGCTCCACATGATTAGCGCCGAAGATCCGCTCCATTTCCCGGTGGTAGGCCACGGTCTGGCGGATCGTTTCGGGCCGTTCGTCGATCACATTGAACGAATAATTCACCGACACCTGCTCAACGAAGCCGGCCCGCGCCAGCAGGCGGCAGTTCTCCAGCACGGTGCGGAGGTTGTAACCCATCCGCATCTTGCGCACCAGCTCCTGGGAGCCTGAGGTGATACCGATTTCGAAGTAGCTCATGCCGGTGGCCACCATCAGCTCGGCAAGCTCGGCATCGATATTATCGGCGCGGATGTAGGCGGCCCAGCGGATATCGGTCATGCCATCGGCCAGGATGGCCCTCAGCAGCTCCTTAGCAGCCTCGATCTGGCGGCGGGCCGGGATGAACTGAGCATCGGTGAACCAGAAGCCGCGCACGCCCCGATCGTAGAGCTGGCGCATCTCCCGCACCACCTCCTGCACCGGATTGATGCGTACCGCCTTACCCTCAATCACCGTGTAGACGCAATAGCAGCAGTTGTGGGGGCAACCGCGTTTGGTCTGAACGCCCACATAAAAATCGCCAGCATCGAGATACCAGGAGAGCTGGGGCCAGATGGTTTCGATATAATTGTAATCGCAGGCGGTTTTCTCCAGGGGCGCCGGCTGCTCGTGGATCAAGCCCGGCCGCGGCGGTTCGCCGGCCAGGTAGCAGCGCTCGCCCGCCAGAGAGTGGCCGCGCAGCAGCTTCTCCAGCAGCACCTCGCCCTCGCCCACCGCCACCACCGTGCCCCTGGGCAGGCCCCGCCCCAGCTGCTCATAAAACACACTCACGGCCCCGCCACCGAGCACCGCCCGGGCCTGGGGCGCAAACCGCCGGGCCCGCCGCAGCCCTCGCCGCACCAGGCGCAGATTGCGCCAGAGCTCGCCGTAGTGAGTGCGCATCAAGCCCAGGCCGCCCAGGGCACCGCGCAAGCGCCGCAGCGGATTACGGGCGTAGAACACCTCGAAGGAATGCTGCAGCGGGTTGCCGCCGCGTCCATCCACCGGCGCATAGATCTGGATGTCGCGCCAGGAAAACACCAGCAGCGTGGGGCGGAACTGGGCCACGCTGGCGAGCAGCACCCGCTGCACATCGAGCTGGGGCACTGCCGCCAGGTCGAGAATGCGCTGGGGAAGGCCCGGGAACTGCTTGTGGAGGTGGTCGGCCAGGTAAATGGGTCCCAGCGGAAAGATGGGATTGCAAGGCAGTCGCACCAGCAGCACCCGTTCGCCTCCGGCCACCGGATCGGCCGAGGGCCCGCTTTCTTGGCCGGCTCCGTGCTCCTTGCCGCTCTCCATAACCCTGGCGACGCAAGGCTCGGACCCTAACAAGACCGCTCCGGCGCCGCGCCCCGATCAGCCGGCCCGGCCGGGTCGGCAACCCACACCGCTTCGCCAAGTTC
>BJHE01000005.1:105928-111776 GCA_014191755.1 Cyanobium sp. | reverse complement strand
CCCCGATCTCCAGGAAGGCGCGGCGAATCGGCAGGCCGGTGATCGGGCAGTGGAGCGTGAGCCGGCGCAGTTCCAGCTCCCGCATCACCAGATCAGCCAGCCACTGCAACTGCTGTTGCTGCGTGGCGGTGAGCGGCGGACGGGGCTGCAGATCAATCACGCAGAGGGTGCCGAGGTTGTGCCCGTTGGAGCTGCGCAGCGGCGCCCCGGCGTAGAAGCGGATCCCCGGCTCCCCCACCACCAGGGGATTGGCGCTGAATCGCTCATCCAGGCAGGCATCCGGCACCACCATCACCCCATCGCCAGCGATGGCATGGGCGCAGAAGGCCGAGCTGCGCGGTGTCTCGCACACACCCCCCAGCCCGCGTGAGGCCAGGAACCACTGACGCTCCGCTTCCACCAGCGAAATCGCCACAATCGGAGTGCCGAACAGGGACGCGGCCAGATCCACCAACCGCTCGAAATGGGGGTCGCTGGAAAGGCCGATGGCGGCATGTCGTTCAAGATCCCGCAGCCGCAACGGCTCGTCGGCAGGCACGGGGTAGGGGGTCGGCAGGGTGCAGGCCATGGCCGGGAAGGGGCTGCTTAACCGTATGGCGATCCGAGCGAGTCGTAGGCGTGGGCGTCGAGGACGGGGTGGCCTTGTCCCCATGGGCCCCGTCCCGAGGATCAGCCTCCCAACCAAATTCAGGCCGCTGGCGTGGCGAGGATCTCCTCATAGCCGGCGCAGCGGCGCTGATCAAGCTCGCCGAGATAGCGGCGCTCGCTGTAATAGGCCTCCTGGAAGCGGAGGGCATCAACATTGAGGCTGGCGAAGAGCTGGTCGATGCGCTCCTCCATGTCGAGCAGGGGGGCGGGAAGCAGATCCGCAAGGGGCTGCAGGGCTGTAGAGCCGGGCACCGCGGCCGGGGCGGGGCTGACCAGCGACACCGTGCCGGCGGAGCGAGCCGGTAGCGCAGTGGTGGCGGAGGACTCGAGGAGCTGAGCGATGCAGTGCTCCAGGGTGGCCAGCCGCTGGGCGCTCCAGGCATCCAGCAGGTGGCGACAGCGCTTGAGGGTGCGCTGCCGTTCCATCGACGCCGTGGCGCCACGAAGCTGCAGCTCGGGCTGACCCAGCGACAGCCGCTGCACATCGGAGGGCTCGAGCAACGGCGTGAGCCTGGTGAGGAGGGTGGAGTGGTCGCCATCGAGCACCAGGCGGTCGCCCAGCAGCCGGGGCAGATCGAGATCAGCCAGCTCCTGGCCCGGGTCGATGCCGCGATTCACCTGCTCGAGCCGGCCGGAACCGAGGTTGTCCTCTTCGATCTCGCCGATCGTGGCCCAGAGCTGGCGGTGGTGCTGCAGGGCGAAATCTTCGAGATCGAGATGCCGCAGATTGGCCCGGATTCGGGAGCGCCAGGTGGGGCAGTGGAGGTAAAGCCGCAGCACCTCGGCCTCGGCCCGCTCTCGCACCCCCGCCTCACCGGGCTGTTCCCAGCGCGACGAACGGCCATGCCAGCGCTGGCCCCGCACCTGCTGGCGGAGATCGTCCTCCAGCTGCAGGGTGAGGCGGGCCTGGCCGCCGGAGAGGCGCTCCGCCACCCTCTGCAGGTAATGGCTGCGCACCGCCGACTGAGGGAGCTTGCCGAGCAGTTCGACCAGGGCCGTGACCGCCTGCTGGAACTGATCGGCTCGGGCCAGGTCACGTCCGGCCAGCACCTGCTCAATCTGCCAGTCGAGCCAGAGCGGGGCCGCCTCCAGCAGGGCGCGGTAGTCGCCTGGGCCGTGGGCCTTGAGGTAGTCGTCGGGATCCTTGCCGGCCGGGAGGTGAAGCACGCGCAGCTCGAGCTGGCCCTGGAGGGCCAGCTGCTCCGCCTCGCCGATGGCCCGCTGGGCAGCGCGCACACCAGCGCCATCGCTGTCGAAGTTGAGCACCAACCGCTTGCCGTCGCAGCAACGGCAGAGCTGGGTGATCTGCTGGCGGCTCAGGGCCGTTCCCAGGGCCGCCACCGCATGGGTGATGCCGGCGGCATGAAGGGCGATGACATCGAAATAGCCTTCCACCACCACCGCCTGGTCGGCCCGGCGGATCGGGTCGGCGGCCCGGTCGAGGCCGAAGAGGTGTTTGCCCTTCTCAAACACCTCCGTCTCCGGTGAATTGAGGTACTTCGGCTCGGCCCCGTCGAGGCTGCGGCCGCCGAAGCCGATCACCCGGCCCTGCCGGTCGCGGATCGGCACCATCACCCGCTGCCGGAAGCGGTCATAGTGGCCGCTGCCTCCCTTTCGGGGCACCACGAGACCGGCGGCCTCAAGCAGCTCCGGCTCCAGCCGCTCGACCTGCTGGAGGTGACGCAGCAAGCCATCCCAGCCCGACGGCGCATAGCCGAGCTGAAAGGATTCCAGGGTGGCCTCACTGAGCCCGCGCCCCTCCCGCAGATAGGCCAGGGCTGCGGCCCCCTCCGCTGAGCGCAGTTGGGCCTGGAACCAGCCGGCCGCCAGGGTGAGCACGCGATGGAGCTTTTCGCGCCGCGAGAGTTGCTGGCGCAGCCGCTCCTGTTGGGGACCCTCCAGGGTTTCCACCGGCAGCTGGTATTTGCGGGCCAGTTCCAGCACCACATCGGTGAAGCTGCCGCGTTGCAGCTCCATCAGGAACTTGATGGCGTTGCCACCGGCGCCGCAGGAGAAGCAGTAATAAAACTGCTTGGCCGGCGACACCGTCATCGACGGCGATGTGTCGTCGTGGAAGGGGCAGATCCCCACGAACTCCCGCCCCTTCTTCTTGAGCACCACGTGCTCTCCCACCACATCCACGATGTCGGCACGCTC
The DNA here is from genome assembly GCA_014191755.1 of Cyanobium sp. Lineage (GTDB taxonomy): Bacteria > Cyanobacteriota > Cyanobacteriia > PCC-6307 > Cyanobiaceae > Cyanobium. The sequence goes on along the minus strand of BJHE01000005.1, from coordinate 108,971 downwards.
CTTGACGGCCTCGATCGTTCGGGGGTGGAGACGGGGGCTGGCCAAGGACGGCAAGGGCTGGGGGTTGGGGTGAGGAGAACCGAAGGGCGGAGCAGGGAGCGAGAGCGGGAACTGGGAAGCTGGAGGCCCCTGGAGTGGGTGATGGTGGTGCGGCAGGAAGAGACAGTGCTGGTGATGTCGATCGGACGGGAAGCTGCCAGTGCGGGAGGTTCCTGCAGCGGAGGCTCCGGCCAGCGGTCATGGGTGGGCGGTGTGGCGCGGGGGCGGAGCGGCCACCGGCAGCTGCCGAAGCTGGCGAGCGACGCTTGATGCCGCCCATACCCCACGGATGGAGGCGAAGGTCTCCGTATTGTGATCCATCCCACCAGGGATGGCGCTCCTCGCAAGGGTCGGTTCTGGCGCTGCTGGCCGGGGCCTTCTGCTTCAGCCTGATGACGGTGTGCGTGAAGCAGCTCCACGGCCGCCTGCCGGTGGCGGTGGTGGTGCTGGGCCGAGCCCTGGTGAGCGTGGTGCTCAGTGGCTGGCTGGTGCGCCGGGCCGGCCTCAATCCGCTGGGCCAGCGGCGCGGGCTGCTCGCCCTGCGCGGGGTCGTTGGAACAGCCGCCCTCTTCTGCGTCTATCTGGCAGTGATGCGATTGCCCCTGGCTGCCGCCACGGTGCTGCAATTCCTCTACCCCTCCGTCACCGCCCTGCTGGCCTGGGCGTGGCTCGGCGAACGGCCCGGATCCCTCATCGCCCTGGCCATGGCGCTGGGTTGGCTGGGAGTGCTGGTGATGGCCCACCCCCTGGGTGCCGCTGGCTCCGGCCCCACCCTTCCCCTGGAGGGTGTGGCGTGGGCGGTGGCTGGCGCGCTGCTCACCGCGGTGGCCTACGTGAGCGTGCGCGAACTGGGCCGCAGCGAGCATCCCCAGGTGATTGTGCTCTGGTTTCCCCTGATCTCGCTTCCGCTCAGCCTGCCTCTGGTGATCCTCCACCCCACCATTCCCACCCTGCCGGAACTCGGCTGGTTGCTGGGGGTGGGCCTGTTCACCCAGCTAGGCCAGATCGGCCTCACCCACGGCCTGGTGCACCTGCCCGCCGCACGGGCCACCACGATCGGCTACGCCCAGGTGGCCTTCGCCGCCCTGTGGGGCTGGTTGGTGTTCGGAGAAGGGATCGGCGCTCCCACCGTGGCGGGGGCAGGGCTGATTCTGGCGAGCATCCTGGTGGGCCAGGCAGGTAAACAGAGCTGAGGTGATCGTGTTCTGCGTCGTGGTGCTCAACCTCGACGAAGACGACGTGCCGGCAGGGGCGGCCAGCCACGGCTGAACCCGGTCCCTCCCCGCTCAGCGCGCCGTCAGCCACCGCCGCGCTGACCGGGGAGGGGCAGGGGATAGGTGATCCAGGACTGACTCGATGGAGTGGCATCCGCGGCGGGCGCTGCTGCGGTTGCGGGATCCGCCGGCGAGGGATCCATGGGCGACGGGGAACCGGGCCGCGCCAGCCGCCAGCTCTGGCCGCGCTCTCCTCGGGCCAGATACAGCTCGAAGGGGCTGTCGACCCGGATCGGATCGTCGGCGAGGCGCCAGTCGAATCGTCCAGCCAGCTTCAGGCCGCGGGCCTCCCCGATCGCCAGGGCCTGCTGCTCCTCCACCCGCACCCGGCTCACCTGGGGCGATCCCGGCGCCTCCAGTTCCAGGGCCTGGGCAATGGAAGCCTGGGTGAGCTGGATCTGGAGGGTGAGGGCATCGAGCAGCACCGAACGCGGTGGCTGGCCAGGACCACCGCAGCCAACCAGGACGATGGGAAGCAGCAGCAGCAACAGCCCAACGGCGAGCCTGTTGAGAGCCCAAGGGCACAGGCCCTGAGGGAGGGAGGCAACGGTGCGGCTGGGGGGCGACGGGGAAGGCAGCATGGGGGCGTTCGCTCGGATCTCCATGATCGGCTGGCTGCAGGGGCGACTTTCTGAAACCTGGCAACAGGGCGGTCGCTGCGGGCTTCTGCTGATCTGCCAGGGGGTGGGCTACGAACTGCAGCTCAGCCTGCGGCACTGGCAGCGGCTTCCCGCCCCAGGGGCGGAGCTCAGCCTGCATGTGCACCACAGCATCCGTGATGACGGCTGGACCCTGTTCGGTTTCGCCGACCGGATCGAGCGCGATCTGTTCCGGGAACTGCTCGCTGTGAGCGGGGTGGGGCCCCAGGCGGCCCTCGGGTTACTGGCGACGCTCGAGCCCCGGGAGCTGGTGAGTGCGGTGGTGCGCAGCGATCTGCGCCGTCTGTGCCAAGCGCCTGGCGTGGGGAAGCGCACCGCCGAGCGCCTGGCGGTGGAGCTGCGGCAGCGATTCAGGGAACGCTTTGTGGCCTTGGTGGATGGAGCCGACATCAGCAGCGATGGAGATGAGCTGCCGGGGGAGGCGTTACCGGATGCTGTTGGTGCCGACGAGGTGGGCATCACCCTGGCGGCCCTGGGCTACGAAGCTCTGGAGATCCATCGGGCCCTGCGGGCCGTGGCCGCCACAGGCCTGGCCAGCGATGCGCCGGTGGATACCTGGATCCGGGAATGCCTTCGCTGGCTGTCCCGAGCCGCGGCTTGAGCATTGAATCTTGAGCATTGACTTGAGCATTGAATTGAGCATCGGTGAATCGAGCATCGGCCGCCACTGGCGTGAGAGCGGCATCCGCTCTGGATTGGGGAGCGTTGGCCGAGCAGGGTGCTCCGCCAGGTAAGATGATTGTTTGCACCATTCGGGGCCAACTCCCGCCCATGCCGCTCACCACCACCAAGAAGCAGGAACTGATCAACGGTCACCAGACCCACAGCACCGACACGGGTTCGGTGGAAGTGCAGGTGGCGATGCTGAGCGAGCGGATCCAGCAGCTCAGCGGCCATCTGCAGAAGAACATCCACGATTTCTCATCCCGTCAAGGGCTGCTCAAGATGATCGGCCGCCGTAAGCGGCTGCTCGGTTACCTGCGGGCCCAGAGCGAAGGGCGCTACGCGGCCCTGATCGAAAAGCTCGGCATCCGCGGCTGATCACGCCATGGCCCCACCGCGGGAACGGCG